>JAJVIL010000095.1 GCA_022072045.1 Burkholderiaceae bacterium
AGCGCGACGCGACCGCGCGCATTGATCTCGCCGATCAGCCGCGCCGCGTCAGCGGCGAAGCGCGCCGCCGAATACGACTCGGTCGGCTCGACGATGTCGATCAGGTGGTGCGGCACGCGCGCGCGCTCGGGCGCGCTCGGCTTGGCGGTGCCGATGTCCAGCCCGCGATACACCTGTGCCGAATCGACGCTGACGATCTCGAGCGCGGTGGCATCGGCCATGGCCAGCGCGAGTGCGCTCTTGCCGCTGGCAGTAGGGCCGGCCAGCACCAGCGCGCGAGGCGCGCTGCCTTGTTTCGGCGCGCGAGGCACGTTGTCGTCTTTCGGCGCGCGAGGCGCCCCCATTCACGCGTGCGGCGCGCCGTGACGCCGCACCAGCGTCCAGGCGGCGAGCGCGGTCAAGGTCGCCATCGTCGCCAGCGTGCCGAAGTAGAGCTGCGGCCGGCTCGCGCTCAAGGTCACGCCGAGCCACAGCGCGATGGCCGCCGCGGTGAGCGCGAGCAGGAAACCGGTGAGCGCCGAGGCCACGCCCGCGGCGTGCGGAAAAGGCCCGACTGCGCCGGCCTGCCCGCACGCCTGGTGCACGCCGTGGCCGAGCGCAAAGATCCACTGCGGCACCAGCACCACCCAAAGCGAAGTCGTGGGTTGCGTGGCGGCCCAGGCCATGATCGCGCCGGCGGTCGCGGTGAATGCCGCACCGCGCTGCACCGTGCCCACCAGTCCATGGCGCGCCAGCAGACGACGGCAGACGAAGGTGCCGATCACGTAGACCAGCGAATTGCTGCCCATCGCCAGCCCGCACTCCCAGACGCTCAAGCCCAGGTGCTCGATCAGCACGAAGCTCGAGCCGGCGAGAAACACCATCAGGCCGCCGTAGCTGCCGCACACCAGTGCCGTCCAGGCGCGAAACGTCGGATGCGCCAGCGTGCGGCCGAGTTGCTGCAGCAGCGCGCGTGCGTGCGTGGCCTGCGGGTTGCGGCTGCGCACGGTCTCGGGGATGCGCCAGACGACGAAGGCGAACAAACCGGCGCCGACCGCCGCCAGCAGCGCCATCGTCGAGCGCCATCCCGCCGCGGCAGCGACGGCACCACCGGCCACCGGTGCGGCGATCGCGATCAGCCCGACGCCGCCGAGCGCGTGCGACATCACGTGCGCGCCGCGCTGCGGCTCGAACACGTCGCGCAGCATCGCGCGGGCACACACCACGGCGGCGGCAACGCCGGCGCCCTGCACGGCGCGCCAGCCGATCACCGCGCCGACCTCGGGCGCCAGCGCCGCGCCGAGCGACGCCAGCGCGAACAGCGCCACGCCGGCGCGCAGCACGGGGCGGCGGCCGAAGCGATCGGCCACCGGCCCCCACAGCAGTTGCGCCAGGCCGAACGCGAGCACGAAAGCCGACATCGTCGCCTGCACCGCGGGCATCGCGGCCGACAGGTCGCGCGCGAGCATCGGCAACGCCGGCAGGTAAAGGTCCGTCGCCAGCACCTGGGTGCCGAGCAACAACGCCAGCGCGACCGCCATCGCCGCTGGCGATGATGCGCCGGCGGCCGTGGCAGAAGGCGGCACGCTCGCGGCCGCGTCGACTGGAGAAGGCATCGGCTGGGAGCATACCCGCGGTCGCCGGCCCGCCATCGGCGGCCGGCTGCTTGCGCGGCACGAACCTCGCTCGCGGCCAGGCCGCGGTGCGGCGGCTCAGGTGTGCGGCTGCACCAGCGCGTGGGCGCGCGCGAGGTCGACCATGCGCTCGATCTCGCGATCGCGCAGGCCGCGCCGGCGCAGCGCGTCGGCGGTCTCGAGCAGGTAATCCAACGTGGTGCCGAAGCGGCCGCGCGCGTGCTTGAAGATGTGCACCAGGTCGCGATCGGCCATGCCCTGCACGCAGCTCGGGCTGTGGCGCGACAGCGTGAACGCCAGCGCGCGCACCTCGCCGCGCGACGTGCGGCACGGCAGGAAGCGCGGGTCGTACACGGCGCTGGGCATCTCGCGCTGCCACAGCCGCTCGAGTTCAGCCGCGGCACGCTTGCGCGGCACGCGGTAGGCCACGCCCTGGCACGAGCCGCCGGGCAGCAGCGCGAAAACCAGGCCCGGCTGCTCGGGCGTGCCGCGGTTGATGCGCGAACGCATGCGCAGCGCACGATGCCAGCCATGGATGTAGCCGGCGCGGTGTTCGCTCGCCTCGAACTCGGGGCGCGCGATCAGCGAGGCGTAGCCGAACACCCACAGGTCTTCGCGGCCACCCCACTGCGCGGTGGTCTGCAGCAGCATCTGTTCAGCGTTGCGTGCGGCGGTCGGCATGTCCACGGATTGCAAGAATGCCTGAGCAACGCCCGAGGTCGGCGAAGGTTGACCACGACAGGATCGCTGGCCAGAATCTTTTCACGAGTGAGCGTGCCGCCGTCGCGCCACTGCATCGGCATGCCGCGGCGTGCCGGCGCCCTTCGAAGTTCAGCGCTTGGTCAGACCGAGTTGCGCTGGATCAGTTCGATCTTGTAGCCGTCGGGGTCGGTGATGAAGGCGATCACCGTGGTGCCGCCCTTCACCGGACCGGCCTCGCGCGTGATCGCGCCGCCGAGCTGCTGCGCCTTGCTGCGCACCGCCTCGCACGTCGCCGCGACGTCGGGCACGCCGATCGCGATGTGGCCGAAAGCGCTGCCGAGGTCGTACTTGTCGACGCCGTAGTTGTAGGTCAGCTCGATCTCGGCGTGCTCGGGGTTGCCACCGTAGCCGACGAAGGCGAGGTCGTACTTCTGCTCGGGGCGCTGGGTGGTGTGCAGCAGCTTCATGCCGAGCACCTGGGTGTAGAAGTCGATCGAGCGGCGCAGGTCGCCGACCCGCAGCATGGTGTGGAGAATTCTCATCGGCGTCGAACGGCTGGCTGGGGTGATGGCGTGCATCTCGACCGAGACGTGCACGGGCACGGCTTGCTGGTTTGCTCGGACACCGACGCGCTCCTCAGGCCCTGGGCGGCACCGTGTAGTTCAGTGCGCGCCGGCCGCCGTCGATGTACAGGATCTCGCCGGTGATGTAGCTCGCGGCGTCGCTCAGCAGGAACGCCACCGCGTCGGCCACCTCGGCCGGCTCGCCCAGCCTCCGCAGCGGCGTGCGCGACAGGATGCGCGCCTTGGCTTCCTCGCTGCCGAGCACGGCGGCGCGCGCCAGATCGGTGGCGATGGTGCCAGGCCCGACCGCGTTGACGCGGATGCCGTGGTCGGCCAGCGCGAGCGCCATCACGCGCGTGAGCTGGTCGACGCCGCCCTTGCTCGCGTTGTAGCTGGCGATCGACGGGATCGCCATCGTGCCGTTGACCGAGCTCATGTGGACGATCGCGCCGCCGCGCCCCGCGGCCACCATCGCGCGTGCCACCGCCTGCGCGACCAGGAACGACCCCTTGAGGTTGACGGCGATCACCGCGTCCCAGTCGGCCTCGGTGATGTCGAGGAAGTCGGCCGCCTTGAAGATGCCGGCGTTGTTGACCAGCGCGTTGACGTTCCCTAGCGCGGCCTGCGTGGCGGCCAGCGCGGCCTCGACCTGCACCTTGTGCGAGACGTCGCAGCGCTGCACGAAGGTTCTCGCGCCGGCGGCGTGCAGCTCGTCGGCCAGCGCCTGCGCCTTGGCGAGGTCGACGTCCCACAGCGCCACCGCCGCGCCGTCGGCGGCCAGCCGGCGCGCGCACGCCGCGCCGATGCCCTGCGCGGCGCCGGTGACCACGGCGACGCGGTCGTGCAATGCGAACGAAGGCTTGCCCATCGCGCCGATGTTACGCCGTGCGGTCGAGCCAGGCTTCGAGACCCTGCGCGTTGATCGCCACGTCGGCGGCCATCAGCGCGAGCCCGGCGTCGACGTCGGTGAAGCCGTGCTCGGCCAGGCGGTGCGCGTACATGGCGTGCAGGGCGTCGCACAGCCGCGCGAAGCGGTCTTGGGCGTGGCGCAGGCGCTGCGCGATCCCGGCCATTTCGTCGATCTGCGACGCCAGTGCCGGCCCCAGGTAGCGGGCGTTGGGCACGCGGCCGAAATGTGTGACGCACAGCGCCGCCGGTTGGCGAGCTAGCAGCCGCGCCACCGACGCCTTGAGCGGCTCGGGGTCGAACTGCACCGGCGCGCTGGTCGGCGTGACCCAGCGGCCGCGCTCGTTGGCCAGCTCGGGATACGCGAGGCCGAAGGTGTCGCCGGTGAACCAGGTGCGGGTGCGCTCGTCCCAGATGCAATGGTGGTGGCGCGCGTGACCCGGCGTGTCGATGAACTCGAGCGTGCGTTGTCCGAGCGCGATCGTCATGCCGTCGGCGGTGACCATGGTGCGCGCCGCGTCGACGCCCACCGGCATGCCGTACGAACGCGCCACCTCCTGCTCGCCGTAGACGGCAATGGCGCCGGCGTGCAGCGCGCCCGGATCGACCATGTGGCGCTGGCCGCGCGGGTGCACGGCCATGCGCGCGCGCGGCAGCGAGCGCATCAGCAGCCCGGCGCCGCCGGCATGGTCGAGGTGCACGTGGGTCGGGATCACCCAGTCGACGGCATCGACGTCGAGCCCGAGCGCACGAAGCGCGGCCAGCAGCCGCGGCACCGCGTGGTTGGTGCCGGTGTCGACGAATGCCGCGCGGCCGTGGTCGACGATCAGGTACGCCGCGTCGAAGCGCGGCCGCACGAAGCCGGTGTCGATCGCGTACAGGCCGTCGCCCAGCGCGTCGACGTACTGCGGCAGCACGGCGTTCTCAGGACGACTGGCTGGCGGCCACCGCCCACAGGCGGCCAAGGTCGGCGGCGCCGTCGCTGCCGCGCACGCTGCGCAGCGTCTGCATCGCCTTGGCCTTGTTCTTGCCCGATTGCAGCAGTGCCATGCCGAGGTGGAGCCGGGCGTCTTCGGGGTGCTTGAGGCCGCCCTTGGCGAGGCCTTGCTCGATCAGCGCGATGCCCTTGTCGACCTGGCCCATCGTGACGTAGACGTAGCCCACGTGCACCAGCTCGTCGCCGCCCTTGGCGGCCAGCGCCTCCTGTTCGTGCCTGGAAACGCTGGCCTTGCCTTCGACCTCCTGCTTGACAGCGAGGTCGCGCAAGCGCTTGTGGCGCTCGCCTTCGGCGCCGACGCCCAGCGCCCCGCTGGCAAAGCCCTTGTCGACCACCGCCTTGCCCTCGGCCGGGTAGCCGGCCTGCAGCGCGAGCTGCGCCATCTCCATGAAATCGTCGGCCTTGGTCAGGTTGCCGGTGGCCAGCCGCAGGCGCAGCAGGTCGAGCGACAGGCGTGCCGAGAAGCCGCTCTTGCGCGGCAACTGACCCAGCGCGATCGCCCAGTACTCCTTCTTCGGGTAGGTGGCGAGTAGCTTGTCGAGCGTGGCGACACGGGCCTGCGTCTGGCCGGTGCGCTGCTGCGCGTCGGCCAGGCGCAGCAGGTCGCCCTCGTCGGGCTTGCGGCCCGCCGTTTCGGCGGCGGCAACCGCAGCCTGAGCTTCCTTGGCGATCGCGGCATAGTCGCCGCTCTGGCTCTGCAAGTAGGCCTGCAACTGCTTGAGCTGCGCGCTGCTGTTGCCTGCGGCCTGTGCGCGCTGCACCCACTGGTTGGCGCGTGCCCAGTCTTTCTGCTGCGAGTAGGCGAAAGCCAGCATCTCGGCGGTCTGCGCCTGCTCGGCGCCACCGAGCTTGCCGGAGTTGATCAGCGCTTCCAGCGCCTGGATCGCGGCCGCTGAGTCGCCGGCGCGCTGCGCGGCCGCGGCCTTCATGCGATCGATCATCAACTGCTCGGCAGGCGTCTTGCCGGCCACCGCGTCGGCCTCGCGCACCCTGGCCAGCGCGTCCTTGGCCTTGCCGGCCTTCAGCAGTTCGGCCGCGTGCTGCAGCGGCTTGCCGACCTCCGGGCGTACGGTCTGGGCGTGCGCGCCGGCCAGCCACCAGCAAGCCAACAAGGCGCCGATCCAGAAACGCAGGACTTTCATCGCTTCGGCGGCCTCAATTCAGGAACTGCTCGTTGCCCACGAGGCCGATCTTGGTGACGCCCAGCCGCTGCGCGTTGGCCATCACCATCGCCACCACCTTGTACGACACCAGCTTGTTGGGTCGCAGGTGCACTTCGGGTTGGTCGGGTTGATTGGCTGCCATGGCCAGCTTGGCCAGCAGTTCGTCCTTGGTGACCACCGTGCCGTTCCAGCCGATCGTGCCGTCGAAGTCGATGTCGATGCGCACGATCTCCGGCGGCTTGGGCGGCTGCGCGCTCGGTGCGATCGGCATGTTGAGCTTGACCGCGTGGGTCTGGATCGGGATCGTGATGATCAGCATCACGAGCAGCACCAGCATCACGTCGATCAACGGCGTGGTGTTGATGTCGATCATCACGTCCTCGACATCCTCTGCGCCCACCTGCATGGCCATCGCGTGCTCCTTCCCGAACCGCCTAGGGGTTCGGCGGCGGTTCGGTGATGAACCCCACCTTGGCGATGCCGGCGCGCTGGCACGCCACCACCACGCGGCCGACGCTCTCGTAGCGCGCGTCCTGGTCGCCGCGGATGTGCACCTCGGGCTGCGGCTCCTTGACCGCCTCTTTCTTCAACTCGCTCACCAGCGTTTCGATGTCGGGAACCCGGCGCGTGTTCCAGTAGATGTCGCCGTCCTTGCTGATCGCCAGCAGCACGTTCTCGGGCTTGGTCTGCGTCGGCACGTTGCGCTCCTTGGGCAGCGTGAGCGCGATCGACTGCGTCACGACCGGGATCGTGATCAGGAAGATGATCAGCAGCACCAGCATCACGTCGACCAGCGGCGTGGTGTTGATGGTCGAGTTCATCGCGTCTTCGTCGTCGTCGGGGGCTCCAACGGCCATGGCCATGGTCGACTCCTTGGCTGCGGGCAAGGCGCTCGGTCAGCGCTTTCCGGCCAGCAGCACGTTGTGCAGGTCGCCGGAGAACGCGCGCACGCGCTCGAGCACCATCTTGTTGCGCCGGATCAGCCAGTTGTAGCCCATCACCGCCGGCACCGCGACCGCGAGGCCGAAGGCGGTCATGATCAGCGCCTCGCCCACCGGGCCCGCCACCTTGTCGATCGAAGCCTGGCCGGCGATGCCGATCGCGGTCAGCGCGTGGTAGATGCCCCAGACGGTGCCGAACAGGCCGACGAACGGCGCGGTCGAGCCCACCGTCGCCAGGAACGCCAGGCCGTCCTGCAGGCGGCTCTGGATGTTCTCGACCGCGCGGTGCACGCTCATGCTGATCCAGGTGTGGCGGTCGATCTGTTCGACCAGGCTGCCCTCGTGGTGCTCGTCGGCCTTGAGACCTTCCTCGGCGATGAAGCGGAAGGCGCTGCCTTCGTCGAGCGTTTCGACCCCTTTCTTCACCGAGCCCGATTGCCAGAAGTGCTGCGCCGCGGCCTTCGCGCTCTTGAGCAGCTTGCGCTGCTCGAACACCTTGGTGAAGATGATGTACCAACTGCCCATGCTCATGATGACCAGGATGATGAGCGTGCCGCGCGACACCCAGTCGCCCTGTTTCCACATGGCTTCGAGCCCGTAGGGGTTCTCGATCGTCTCCTTGCTGACCTGCGGCTCGGCCGGTGCTGCGGGCGCCGCGGGTGCGGCAGGGGCGGCGGGAGCGGCGGTGGCTTCGGGTGCCGAGGCCGGTTGGGCCAGCGCCATCTGGTACGGCATCAGGGTCGGCACCAGCAGCAGCAAGGCCGCCAGCGACGCGCGCAGGTTCTTGGTCAACGACATGGATTCCTCCAACTCGGCTTTGGGGCCGCGCATGGCCTGCCGGGCGAACACGCGGCTGATTCTGATGTGGGCTATTCGAGCTTCCAGGCGTACTCGACGACTGTGGTCAGCGTCTGCGGCTTGCCGTCCACCGTCCCGGGTTTGAACTTGCAGGTGTCGCGGATCGCCGCTTCGGCCGCACGGTCGAGCAGCTTGTGCTCGCGCGTCGGCCCCGAACTCTTGGCGATCTCGGTGGCCGTGACACGACCGTCGGTGCCGACCGTGACCTTGATGCGCGAGACGCCGGTGGCCTCGGCGCGCGCCGCAGCGGGCGGGTAGAACGGCTTGACGCAATCGGTATTGAAGTTCACGTGCGGCGCCACGCGCACCGGGGCAGCAGGCGGTGCGGGCGGCGCAGGGGGCGCTTCAGGCGCCGGTGGCGGCGCGATCGTCACCGGCGGCGCGGGCGGTGGCGGTACCGTCTGCACGGTGATCGTCGGCGCGGGCGGCGGCGGCGTCTCGATCTTGATTTCCGGCGGCGGCATGTACGCCGGCGGGGGTGGCGGCAGCTTGGGCGGCGGCGGCAGGTTCTCGGGTGGTGGCGGCGGCGGGGGCTTGACCTCTTCGATGATCTTGGTCTCGATCGGTCCGCGGACCACCTCGACCACCCGGCGCGCGAGACCGTTGAGCACCGCCCAACCCAGCAGGATGTGCATCAAGACGACAACGCCGACCCCGACCATGTGCTTGGTCGGATTGCGTTGTTGCTCGGCGTAGTTCACTCACAGCCCTCCGACTGCGTGGCGGGTGACGCAATCGATGCGTGGTCGGGGTCGCCGCCTCGTGGGCTGCGCGCGACGGCTCCCGTCGCGAGGCCGGCACTATATCGCGAAAGAAATCGGCTCCCTTTCGGGGCAACACCCTAATGGCGCGGGCGCCGCCGTGCGATGCAAGGCAGCCGCTTCTTTCGGCGGAAACGGTGCGTCGACCGCGTTGCGCCGACCGATGAGCAGCCGGCGCGCTGCAACACGATCGCGCCACCGGATCGCGCGCCCGCGAACACGGGTACCTGCACCTTGCCCGCAGCGGTTTGCGACTTCGGTCACGTGCTCCGGGGATGGCCGCGACGCCTCGCAGCGGTCACGCTGGCGGCAGTTCCACGCGCTGTTGCGCGCGCATGTCCACCACGCCAACCGATCCTCCAGCGGGCGACCGCCTCGACCTATCGGCCTTCTTGCCGCTGCGGCCCGCCGAGCAGGTGCTGCTGTCGGCGTTCGCCGAGGACGAGATCGCGCGCATCGGTTTGCGCCGGCCGCTGTCGCCGCTGCCTTCGGTGAGCGTGCGTGGTGCGCTGGTGGCCCACCTCGCGCGCCACGGCGGCGTGGTGCGCCGCCTGCAGATCGTCGGCGCGTGGATCGAAGGTGCGGTGGACCTGCGCGATGCCTCGGTGCCCGAGGGCCTGTGGTTCTTCCGCTGCGTGTTCGATGCCGCGCCGCGCTTCGACGGCGCGCGCATCGGCGGCAGCCTGAGCTTTCCCGGCTGCCTGTTGCCCGCGCTGCGCGCCGAGGACTGCACGGTCACCGGCGATCTGGCGCTCAACGCCGGCTGCACCGTGCGTCTCGACGTGCGGCTGGCGCGTGCCACCGTCGGTGGCGACCTCAACCTCGACCGCGCACGGCTGAGCGGTGGCGACCGCGCCGACATGCAAGTACCGCGGCGCCTGGTTGCCGACGGCGCGCGCGTCGCCGGCGATGCGCTGCTGACCGACGGCTTCGAATCCGACGGCGACGTGCGGCTGGTCGGCGTGCGCGTCGTCGGCGACGTGCGCGCCAGCGCGGCGCGATTGAGCGGCCATGTCAACGGCGACGGCCAGCGCAGCGATGCGCTCAACCTCGACCTTGCGCGAGTGGCCGGCAGCGTGGCGCTCGACCGCGGCTTCTCCGCTGCCGGCGGCGTGCGCCTGAAGCGCGCGCAGATCGAAGGCGATCTCGATTGCTCGCAGGCGGCGTTCGATGCCTTCGGCGACATGGGCTGGCGCGGCGCGGTGGCGTTTGCGCTCGACCGCGCGCGCATCGGCGGCACACTGGTGCTGGCGCGGCTGAGGCAGCCGCTGTCCAAGGCCACCTTGGCCGACACGCGGGTCGGTGCACTGCACGACGACGACGCCACCTGGGGCGATGCGCTGGTGCTCGATGGCTTCGCCTACCGTCAGCTTGCCGCGGCGGCACCGCAGTCGTCGGGCTTTCGCATCGGCTGGCTCGAGCGCCAACCGCCGGCGCACGTCGGGCGCGACTTCCGGCCGCAGCCATGGCAGCAATTGATCGGCGCCTTTCAGCGCATGGGGTTGGCCGGCCAGGCGCGCGACGTGGCGGTGGCCAGCGAAGATCAATTGCGGCGCGCGGGGCGCATCGGCGCGCACCTGAGCCCGCGCTGGCGCTGGCTGCCGCGGCTGATGCACCGTGCCTTCGGCTTGGCTGCGGGTTACGGGCACCGGCCCTGGCGGGTGTTGTGGTCGATGGTGGCGCTGTGGCTGGCGTGCGCCGGCTTCTTCGGTATTGCCGCCGACAGCGGCGCGATCGTGCCTGCGCAATCGCCGGCTGCCGAAGCCGGGCACGCGCCGCCTTCGATGAGCCCGGCGTTCGATCCGCTTGCGTTCTCGCTGGAGCGCGTGTTGCCGTTCGTCGATCTGCAGCAACGCCGATGGTGGGCGGTGCCCGCAGGGATCGGATGGCCCTTGGCGACGCGCATCGTGGCGTCGCTCGAGACCGCGCTGGGCTGGCTCGGCTGCCTGCTGGCCTTGGCTTGCGTCGTGGCGCCCTTGCGCCGCAACCGGCTTTCGTGACGCGCAGTTGACAGCGCGCGGCGCGGTGTACCCTCACACTCCCGCAGTGTGGAGGCACCGATGTCCGATTCCCCGACCGCCGCGTCGCTGGCCAGCACCGAGCTGATCGACAGCGCGCATCCGAGCGTGGTGGCGTTCGCGCGCGAGCACGCCGTCGGCAGCGACGAGCGCGAGCGCGCGGTCGCGCTGCACGATGCGGTACGCGACGACTTTCGCTACGACCCATACCGCATCGATCTGTCGGTCGAGGGCATGCGCGCCAGCAGTGTGCTCGCGCGCGGCCGCGGCTGGTGCGTGCCGAAGGCGGCGTTGCTGGCCGCCGCATGCCGCGTGGTCGGCATCCCGGCACGCCTGGGCTACGCCGACGTGCGCAACCACCTGAGCACCGAACGGCTGCGCCGCACGATGCAGACCGATCTGTTCATCTGGCACGGCTACGTCGACATCTGGCTCGACGGCGCCTGGCGCAAGGCGACGCCCGCGTTCAACCGCGGGCTGGTCGAGCGCTTCGGCCTGCTGCCGCTGGCGTTCAACGGCCGCGACGATTCGATCTACCACCCGTTCGATCGCGCCGGCAATCTGCACATGGAGTACGTCAGCTCCCGCGGCACCTTCGACGACATGCCGCTCGACGCCATCGCGGCCGACATCACGCGGTTCTATCCGGCCTGGGTGCAGGAGGGTCGCGATCTGATCGACGCCGACTTCATGGCCGAAGCCGAGCGCGAGAACCGTTGATGGCGGCCGACCCGCGCGCGGCGGACGACCCGCCGCCCGGATTTGCACGGCTGCCGATCGGCGGCGACTTCATGGCGGGCAACGGGCCGTTGTACGTGCGCACTGCCGACGGTCGCACGCAGCTCGGGTTTCGCGTGCAGCAGCGCCACACCAACCCGCTGAACATCTGCCATGGCGGCATGCTGGCGACCTTCGGCGACATGCTGCTGCCGGTGTGCATCCACCGCCAGAGCGAGCTGGGCCTGCGGTTCCTGGTCACCATCGGGCTGCAGCTCGACTACCTGGCGCCCGCCCCGCTGGGCGCCTGGGTGCAGGGCGAGGCCGACGTGCTGCGCGTGACGCGCACGATGGTGTTCGCGCAGGGCGTGGCGCGCATCGACGGCACGGCGGTGCTGCGCGCCAGCGGCACCTTCAAGATCGGCCAGCCGTTCGACGGGGCGGTGGAGGGCGCGGGCGACTGATGCTGCGCTGGTCAACTCGACCGCACGACCCGCTCGGTCAAACCGTGTTGCGGCATGGAGGCCCTGATCTCGGGGCATTTCAGATGCGCGGGGGACGTTGGGCGCTGGCGGCCGCTTGCTGCGTTCCGTCGAGGCTCTGTGTCTGGGACAGGCAGGCCTGGGCATGGTGCGTGTCGGCGGTGCTGAAAAGGGTGGCCACGATGCCGGCTGTGATCAGCCCCGACAGTCCGAAGGCGACGGCACGGCTGGCGATGCGCTCGATCATGGGGTCTCCTTTCAGGCCGTTCACTTGGAATGCGCGGCACTGTAGGGAGCTGCCTCGGCGTGCGCGAAAGCATTGCGACGAACCGCGTGTCGCCAGGGATGAGCCGCAGCCGCCGCCGACTGCCCGCTGCCCCACTGCGACGTCCGCGTCGTGAACGGGCCGGCGGGCCAGCGCAAGACGCCGGCGGCGATGCTTCAGTCGGGCACGACCGCCGTCGCCTCGATCTCGACCTTGGCGCGGTCTTCGAGCAGCGCCTTGACCTCCACGGCGGTCATTGCCGCGTTGTACGAGCCGATCAGCTCGCGGTAGGCGCGGCCGACGTCGCGCGCCGCCGCGAGGTATTCGCGCTTGTCGGTGACGTACCAGGTCATGCGAACGACGTGCTCCGGCTTCGCGCCGGCCTCGCGCAGCACGGCCACCACGTTGTGCAGCGCCTGGCGGGCCTGCGCGGCGAAGTCGTCGCTGTGGAACACGCCGTGCGCATCCCAGCCGATCATGCCGGCGACGAACACCAGGCGGCCGCGCGCCGACACCCCGTTGGCGTAGCCCTTGGGCCGCGGCCAGCCGGCCGGCAGGATCACCTGCGGTTCACCGGCCGGGGTCTCGCGGTCGTCACCATCACGTACGTTCATGCCGCGCTCTCCTGGCTGGCCGCCATCTGCACGCGCAGGTGGCCGAGGCCTTCGTACAGCGTCTGCTTGTGCGCGGCGTCGACGCCGCCGAACAGCTCGATCACCCATTGCTCGTGCTCGCGCGCGATGCGCTCGAACGCCTTGCGGCCGGCGGGGGTCATGCGCAGGCGCCACGAGCGGCGGTCCTGCGGGTCGCTGTCGCGCTGCACCAGGCCCTCGCGCTCGAGCTCGTCGGTCAGCGCGGTGACGTTGCCGCCGGTGACCATCAGGTAGCGCGACAGCGTGCTCATGCGCAGGCCGTCGGGGTGGCGGTGCAGTTGCGCCAGGTAGTCGAAGCGCGCCAGCGACATGCCGAAGCGCTCGCGCAGGCGCTGCCGCACCTCTGTCTCGACCTGGGTGCTGCAGGCGAGCAGCCGCAGCCACAGCCTGAGCGACAGATGGTCGTCTTGCTCGGCACGCGCTTCGAGGCCGATCGCGCGGTCGTCGAGCAGGTGGGGCTGCGCGAAGCGGCGCATCGTGCGGCTCATTACAGCTCCTCGGCGCTGCGGGCGAGATCGGCGCTCATCGCGCAGCCCCCGGCGCCACGGCCATCGCCGCGGCGCGCTCGCGCAGGAAGTTGTTCTCCATCTGCTGCTTGGCGCTGCGGTACTGGCGCGGCCATTCGATCGCGGTGAAGCCGATCTTGGCGGCCTCGGACAGCGTCCACGACGGGTTGGCCAGGTGCGGGCGCGCCACCGCGCACAGGTCGGCGCGGCCGGCGGCGATGATGCTGTTGACGTGATCGGCCTCGGAGATCGCGCCGACAGCGATCGTCGAGATGCCCGCCTCGTTGCGGATGCGGTCGGCGAACGGCGTCTGGTACATGCGGCCGTAGGTCGGCTTCTGGTGCACGCTGACCTGTCCCGACGAGCAGTCGATCAGGTCGGCTCCCGCGGCCTTGAACGCGCGCGCGATCTCCACCGCGTCGGCCGGGGTGATGCCGCCGTCGACCCAGTCGTGCGCCGAGATGCGCACCGACATCGGCAGGGCTTCGGGCCACACCGCGCGAACCGCCGCGAAGACTTCGAGCGGGTAGCGCAGGCGGTTGGCGAGCGTGCCGCCGTAGGCATCGCTGCGGCGGTTGGTCAGCGGCGAGATGAAGCTCGACAGCAGGTAGCCGTGCGCGCAGTGCAGTTCGAGCCAGTCGAACCCGGCCTCGGCGGCGAGGCGGGCCGAGCGCACGAAATCGGCCGTCACGCGCTGCATGTCGGCGCGCTCCATCGCCTTGGGTATCGGGCCGCCTTCGTCGAGGTAGGGCACCGCCGACGCCGCGATCACCGGCCAATTGCCGGCGGCCATCGGCTGGTCGGCGCCG
This sequence comes from Burkholderiaceae bacterium, assembly GCA_022072045.1. Classification (GTDB taxonomy): domain Bacteria; phylum Pseudomonadota; class Gammaproteobacteria; order Burkholderiales; family Burkholderiaceae_C; genus JAEUPI01. The sequence goes on from JAJVIL010000095.1 coordinate 13,955, forward strand.
GTGCCGACCCACGGCTCGTTGGTCGAGCCCTTGGCGCCGGAGTGGCCGAGCTGCAACGCGATCTTCGCGTCGCTCTCGCGGTGCACGAACTCCACGATGCGCCGCCAGGCACGCGCCTGCGCCTCGTTCCACAGGCCCGGGCAGCCCGGCGTGATGCGCGCGTCGGGCGACGGGCAGGTCATCTCGGCCACCACCATCCCGGCGCCGCCGAGCGCGCGCGAACCGAGGTGCACGAGGTGGAACTCGTCGGGCATGCCGTCGACGCACGAGTATTGCGCCATCGGCGAGACGACGACGCGGTTCTTCAGCGTGACCGAGCGCGCCGTGAAAGGCGTGAACATCGGCGGCACCGCGGCCGGGGAGGCGACACCCGAGCGGGCATCGAACCAGCGCTCGAAGCCTTCGAGCCAGCCCTTGTCGCGCAGGCGCAGGTTCTCGTGGCTGATGCGCTGGCTGCGCGTCAGCATCGAGTACATGAACTGCTCGGGCTCGAGCTGGTCGCAGTAGCGATCGCCGCAGACCTCGAACCACTCCATCGCGTTCCACGCCGCGTTCTGCAGCCGCACCACGTCGATCGCGCGCGCGGCCTGGTAGCGCTGCAGCACCTCGGGGATGTGCTGTGCCGTGTCGCCGTGCTGCTTGAACTGCGACGTCAGCTCGATCGCGTCTTCCAGCGCCAGCTTGGTGCCCGAGCCGATCGCGAAGTGCGCCGTGTGCACCGCGTCGCCCATCAGCACGACGTGCGAGCGGCCGTTGAAGTGCGACCACTGCTCGCACTTGACGCGCTGGAAGTTCAGCCACGCAGAGCCGCGCAGGTGGCGCGCGTTGGTCATCAGCTTCTCGCCGCGCAGGTTGGTGGCGAACAGGCGCTCGCAGAAGGCGATCGACTGGTCCTGGTCGGCCTGGTCGAGGCCGTGCGCCTTCCAGACGTGCTCGGGGCACTCGACGATGAAGGTCGAGGTGGTGTCGTCGAACTTGTAGATGTGCGCCTGGAACCAGCCGTGTTGGGTCTTCTCGAACAGGAAGGTGAACGCGTCGTAGAGCTTGCGGGTGCCCAGCCAGATGTAGCGGTTGGGCCGGGTCACGATGTCGGGTGCGAAGACCTCGGCGTAGCGGCTGCGGATCCTCGAATTGATGCCGTCGCTGGCGATGATCAGGTCGGCGTCGGGGTAGTCGAGGTCGGAGTCGACGTCGGTCTCGAACACCAGCTTGACGCCCAGCTCTTCGCAGCGCGCCTGCAGGATGTTGAGCAGCTTCTTGCGCCCGATGCCGACGAAGCCGTGGCCGCCCGAGCGGATGACGCGGCCCTTGAAGTGCAGCTCGATGTCGTCCCAGTGGTTGAACGCCTGCTGAATGGCGTCGGCCGTCGGGGCGTCCCAGGCGCGCATGTTGTCCATCGTGGCGTCGGAGAACACCACGCCCCAGCCGAAGGTGTCGTACGGCCGGTTGCGCTCGACGACGGTGATGTCGTGCGCCGGCGACAGTTGCTTCATCAGCAGCGCGAAGTACAGGCCGGCGGGGCCGCCGCCGATGCAGACGATCTTCAAGCCATTGCTCCCTGCTGCCGCGGCCGATGCGCGACAGATAGTTTAGCTATGAAAGATCAAATTGCCAAGCGAACCGCGGCGGGCACGCCTGCCGAGGCCGCCGCGCAGGGACGCGGCGCGGCGATGGGGGCGGCCGATCGGGGGCGGTGGGGTCCTTGCCGGGTCGCGGTGGTCGGGCGGCGTCGCTCGCCCGTGGCGAAGCCCGGCTGCCTCGAAGATGCATATAGCGTGAATGTTTGATCTAGATCATGGTTTCAGGGGCCCGCGCCGCTAAATTGGTATTCCGGTACCGCAGTACCGATATTGAGCGATCAGCGATCAAGGAGCCAACATGGAAACTGGCGCACCCAGCCGCGAAGCCGAACTCGAGGAAGTTCTCGAGTACTGCAACAACCTGCGGCTGGCGCCCGTTCCCGCCGACGACGCGCTGCCCGACGGCTTTACCGGCACGCTCGGGCACTTTCCGGTCTACTTCCCGGAGGAGATCGCGCACGCGGCCGGTCTGCTGCCGGTGGGCATCCTGGGCGGCGGCAACAAGCTCGAACTCAAGCACGCCGACGCCCACATGGGCTCGTTCATCTGCTCGATCTGCCGCTCGACCTCGGAGATGGGGCTCAACGGCTCGCTGCAGTCGCTCAGGGGGTTCATCACCCACCCGATCTGCGACGCCGCCAAGCACCTGGCCGGCATCTGGGCGCGCAACTTTCCTGAGCAGCTCGCGCAGATCCTGTACCTGCCGCAGAACCCCAACACGCCGGGCGCGATCCGCTACGTGGCCGCCGAGTACCAGCGGCTGCGCGGCGAACTCGAGCGCAAGTCGGGGCAGGAGGCCAGCGACGACAAGCTGCGCGCCAGCATCCAGGCCTACAACCGCAACCGTGCGCTGCTGCGCGAGCTGTATGCCCTGCGGCGCGACGAGCCGTGGAAGGTGAGCTGCACCGAGTCGTACTTGTTGGTGCGCGCGCGCACGCGCATCCCGTGCGAGGCGCACAACGAGCTGCTCGAGGCCGCGCTCGCCGGCATCCGTGCGCGCAAGCGGGCCGCGCAGGACAAGCCGCGCGTGGTGTTCGTCGGCGGCTTCTGCGAGCAGCCGCCGCTCGAGATGCTCGAGGCGATCGACGACAACTGCTACGTCGTCGACGACGACCTGCTGATCGGCCTGCGCTGGCTCACCGACGACGTGCCGGGGCAGGGCGACCCGATCTGGGCGCTGGCCGAGAGCTTCGTCCAGCGCTCGGCCGCGAGCCCGGTGCAGCACGACGAGCGCAAGACCAAGGAAGGCTACCTGATGGACATGATCGCCGGCAGCAAGGCCGAGGCGGCGATCGTGACCGCGGCGAAGTTCTGCGAGCCGGGGCTCGACGAGCAGGTGGCCTGGTCCAAGCACCTCGACGAGGTCGGCGTGCAGTACCTCGTGCTCGAGTTCGAGGAAAAGATGACCTCGTTCGAGCAGATGGCGATGCAGCTCGAGACTTTCGCCGAATCACTGCTCTTCGCCACCGCCTGACCGGAGCCCGACCATGACCACCGCCACCGTCGATCGAGCCGTCGCAGCCGCTGCAGCGGACGAATTCAACCCGATCCAGGAGGGCCAGCGCCTGTTCAAGGTGTGGTACGCCGACCTGGAGCAGGCCAAGGCGCGCGGCCAGAAGGTCGCCAACGTCTTCGTGATGGGCAACGCCATCGAGATTCTGCGCAGCTTCGACTTCCAGCTCGTCTTCCCCGAGATCAACTCGCTGCAGACCGGCGTCAAGAAGGTCTCCGAGCAGTACCTGCGCGAGTCCGAGGACTACGGCTACTCGCCCGACGTGTGCTCGTACGTCAAGGCCGACGTCGGCCTGATCCTGCGCCAGCAGAAACACCCGGCGGGCACGATCCCGCACGCCGACATCGCCATCACCTCGAACATGTGCAGCACGTTCATCAAGTGGGGCGAGATCTGGGAGCGCATGCTCAAGACGCCGACCTTCACGCTCGACCTGCCCGGCCAGCGCGCCGCCAACTGGCAGGTGCGGCGCGGCGACGCCCAGCACATGGCCGACGCGCAATGGGTCGAGGCGCAGTTCCGCGACCTGATCGAGCGCTGCGAGAAGATCACCGGCAAGCGCTTCGACCAAGACCGGCTGGCCGAGGTGCAGGGCCGCGTCAACCGCATGGTCTATCACTGGAACAACGTGATGGCGCTCAACCGCATGTGCCCGGCGCCGTACAACGCGATGCTCGACGGGCTCACCTACATCGGCATCATGAACGTCTACCGCGGCACCGAGGAGGGCGTCGAATTCATGCGACGCCTCGAAGAGCAGTTGCGCGCCAAGGTCGCGCGCGGCGAGGGGCGGGTGCCCGAAGAGAAGTTCCGGCTGTTGTTCTCGGGCACGCCGTGCTACGTGTCGATGCGCCGGCTGGTCGAGCTGTTCGAGACCTGGGGCGGCGTCTTCGCCTACTCCGACTACCTCACGTTCGCCGCCGGCGGCATGGACGCCGGCGAGCTGGTCTACGACACCTCGCGCCCGCTGGAGAGCCTGGCCGAGATCTCGGCGCTGGCGGCGCAGCGCGGGTTGTCGAACCAGTTCTTCTCGCACGAGCGGCTGGCGCAGCAGATCAAGGACTACGACGTCGACGGCGTCGTGTTCCACGGCATCAAGAGCTGCCGCTTCGTCTCCTCGGGCATGGCCGACACGCGCAACTACCTCAACCAGCGCTTCAACATCCCGAGCCTGTATGTCGAATCGGACCTGATCGACCCGCGCTACTGGTCCGACGCGCAGATCAAGAACCGGGTCGACGCGTTCTTCGAATCGCTGCAGCAGCGCGGCGGCGTGGCGCCTGGCACGCGCCCGGCAGCTGCCGCCACCAAGGGGAGCAAGGCATGAGATACGTCGCAGGGGTGGACGTCGGATCGACGCAGACCAAGGCGCTGATCGTCGACGAGGAGGGCAAGGTCGTCGGCCGCGCGCTGCTCGACATGGAAACCAGCATGGTGACCATCGCGCAGGACGCCTTCCGTGCCGCGCTGAAAGACGCCGGGCTCACCGAGGATCAGGTGGTGCGCATCGGCAGCACCGGCTACGGCCGCTACAACGTGACCTTCGGACACGAGCAGACCACCGAGATCAGTTGCCACGCGCGCGGCGCGGTGACATTGTTTCCGGGCACCCGCACGGTGATCGACATCGGCGGCCAGGACACCAAGGCGATCGCGGTCAAGCCCGACGGGCAGGTGGCCGACTTCACGATGAACGACAAGTGCGCCGCCGGCACCGGGCGCTTCCTGGGGGCGGCCTCGTACGCGCTCGAGATGCCGCTGTCGGAACTCGGCCCGCTGGCGCTGCGCTCGCGCAATCCGGTGCGCATCACGACCACCTGCACCGTGTTCGCCGAGTCCGAGATCATCAGCCACCTCTCCAAGGGCATCCTGCCCGAGGACGTGCTGATGGGCGTGCACCAGGCGATCACCAGCCGCTGCGTCGCGCTCGCGCGGCGCGTCGGCGTGCATTCCGAAGTCACGTTCACCGGCGGCGTCAGCCGCAACGTGGCGATCGTCGGCCTGATCGAGAAGGCCGTCGGCATGAAGATCAATGTCAGCCCCGACGCGCACTTCTGCGGCGCGCTCGGCGCGGCGCTGTTCGCGCGCGACCACGCCTTCGCGCCTGCGGCCGAAGCCACCGCCTGAGGAGAACAACATGGTCTACGTGGTTGGACTCGACATCGGATCGACCTACACCAAGGCGATCGCGCTCGACGACGAGCGCAAGGTCGCCGGTACCGCGGTGCGGCGCACCGGTTTCAAGCTGGCGCAGGCCTCCGAGGCGGTGTTCGAGGATCTGCTGGCCAACGCCAAGTTGAAACGCGAGGACGTGATCTACGTCGGCGCCACCGGCTACGGCCGCTACACCGTGCCGTTTCGCCATGCGCAGATCACCGAGCTGACCGCGCACGCGCAGGCCGCGGTGCATCTGTTCCCCGACACCCGCACGATCCTCGACATCGGCGGCCAGGACATCAAGGCGATCAAGGTCGACGGCGAAGGCCGGGTCAAGGCGTTCCGGCTGAACGACAAGTGCGCCGCCGGCACCGGCGCCTTCCTCGAGAAGACCGCGCGCTACCTCGGGCTGACCACCGAGGACATCGGCCCCTACGCGTTGCGCTCCACCGCGCCCAAGGCGATCAGCAGCGTCTGCGCGGTGTTCGCCGAGTCGGAGGTCATCAGCCACCTGTCCAACGGCATCCCCGCCGAAGACATCATGATGGGCGCGATGATCTCGCTGGGCGGGCGCGCGATCCAGTTGATGCGCCGCGTGGGGCTGGAACCCGGCTACATGCTCACCGGCGGCATGACGCGCAACGAGGCGATGGTCAAGGCGCTCGAGCAGGCGCTCGGCGCAAGCTTCCACGTCGCGCCCAACGGCCTGGGCCAGCTCAACGGCGCCTACGGTGCGGCGTACCTGGGGCTGCGGCGGGTGGAAAAGCTGCTCGCCGAAGGCAAGCCGATCCCGCCCACGGCGGCGCAGCAGGGCCAGGCGGACAGCGGCAAGGCCGTGCGCCGCTGGTCGGCCATGGCCGCCACGCGCAAGCGCTTCGAGCCGTGCGACACGGGCACCTGCACGACGAACCCCGCCGTCGTGATGATGCCGAAGTCGGCCAAGGCTGCACGGTCCGAGCAGGCATCCGCCTGAGGCGCCGGCGCACAGCAGACGAGGAGACCCGATGGAATCGATCACCGACCACATGCAGCAGGACCATGTCCTGATCGACGGTTACGCCGAGCGCGCCGCCACGGCTGCCGAGACCGCCGCCTGGTCCGATCTCGAGCGCGAGGCCGGCGAGTTCCTGCGGCGCCTGCGCCGGCACATCGAGATGGAAGAGGTAGTGCTCTTCCCGGCATTCGAGGAGCGAACCGGGATGGTGCAGGCCGGCCCGAGCGTGCAGATGCGCATGGAGCACGAGCAGATGCAGCCGATCCTGGAGCAGATGCAGACCGCGGTGGCCGCGCACGACGGCGCCGGGTATCGGCAAGCGTCTCACGCGCTGCTCGAGATCCTGGTGCCGCACAATCAGAAAGAAGAGCAGATGATGTACCCCATGCTCGACCAGGCAGTCGGCGACGATGCGTCGGCGCTGCTGACGCAGGTGAGGGCGATGGCGGTCTGAGACGCTGCCGACGCGGCGCGACTCTGCCGCTGCCGGGCCAGCGCGTTCGGCCGGCGCCGGATCGGTGCGCGCTCGAGCCGCTCGGCGCGGCGGGTCACAACAGCGATAGCTGCTCGGCGTGCGGCGCGCTCATCGTCCAGGCCAGCCAGCGCCAGGCGCTCGGGTTGTTGCGCATGATGCCCAGCCAACCTTGCCGCTGGGCGCGCACGAAGTTGCGGTGCTGGTCACCATCGTCGAGGCCGTACACGTGGTGCACCGCGTGCGTGATCTCGTGCACCGCCACCACCGGTAGGTTGCGGCCGTCCAACCCCTGATAGAGCTGCACCTCATGGCGCCCCTGGTCGTACCAACCGAACGCGTTGCCGGTCTCCGACCTGGAAAGCAGACGCACCGTCACCGGATGGCCGCGCACCAGGATGCGCTTGGGCGTCGACGGCGCCCGCCGCAGGCAGCGGCGCACCACGCGGTCGTAGCGAAGATCGCCCGGCAGGTGCTCGCTCAGCAGCAAGTTGAACCACAGCCAGGCGCGCGGGTTGCGCTGCGCGAACTCCACCAACCCGGTGGCGAAGCTGTGCGTGTAGGCCTCCTCGACGCAGCCTTGCTGGCAGCCGCGGCTGGCATGGCACAGGCGAATCAGGCTGTCGAGCAACGCGTCGACCAGGCGCAGGCCGCCGAGGTCTTGCCGCAACTCGATGCGGTGCGCCTCCAGGTTCACGCACGACAGGCGTCGACGGTCGAGCATCGTCGCGCTCGGGCGCAGTTCGATGTCGAGCCGGTAGGGTCCCAGTTCGATCGGAAAGGGCAGCCGCGCCGCCCAGTCGCGCTGCGCGGCGAGGGGCAGCGCGATGGCTGCGGCGGGAGCGGGGCGTGCCACGTTGGCTCTCGGGGGTTTGTGGGGTCTGGCGACCGACTTTCGGCGCCCTCGGCAGATTGTGCGGCCTCCCGCAGTTCCCCATCGGCGCGCGTGGCGATCGGCGGGGTGGCGAAGTGACCTGTATGCACGTACAGCCTATCGGCAAGACCGCGGCCGTGCGGGGGTGCTTCAATTGGCGGGCCATCGGTATTACGCTGCCTACTCGGATTAGGGGGTTGCGACCAGCCCCCGCGATGAACTCCATGAGTCAACGGCCCAGCAAGCTGCGCAAACCCCGCGGCGCCGCCAAGGTGATCGAGGAGAGCCTTGACGGCGACCTCGGCCCCATTTGTCAGCGGCCCGACGGCTTTTACTGGAGTACGCGCGACGGCTCGCGCGAGTTCGGTCCCTTCGCTTCTTTCGAGCATGCGCGCATCGACCGCGATCGCCTCGACGATCTGGCGCCCGAGCCTGGCGAGTCGCTCGACGAAGCCGAGGACGAGATCGGCATCGGCAAGTGGATCGATCCGGACACCGGCGCGCCGGCCGAAGGGCCGTCGCCGCCGCACCTCGACGACGATTGGCGCTGAGGGCTCCGGCGCGGCTCAGCGCGCGGGCTTGTCGGCGACGCCCACGTTCGAGTAGCTGACGGCCATGCCGGCGCGCACGTCCTGCTGGATTCCGTACTGGGCGAACGGGTAGCGCAGCCCGTTCTTCGACAGCGCCTGCATGCCGGCGATCGCCTTGACGATGTCTGGCACCGGCAGCGCCATCAGCATTTCGTCGTCTTCGACTCCGCCGTAGCGGCGCTCGGCGAAGCACGGAATCGACAGGCTCGGTTCGCGGGTCTTCAAGGCGCGCCCCCACGAGTCGGCGCAGGCGGATTCGCCGACCACCGACCAGTCGAAGCGCTTGTAGCCCAGCCACTGCAGCCCGTTGATGAAGTAGATCATCGCTCCCGGCGTAGCGTAGAAGAGCGCGATGTCGGGCTGATCGAGCGCAGTGGACGGCGCTTCGCCGAGGCGACCCCACTTCGACAACGGCGCGACGACGAGCGCGCGGTAGGTGCCGGTCGGCACCACGTGCATGGCCTGCTGATGCCGTGCCGCATCGTGCGGCGTGGCATACCAGACGCCGACCATGTCCTTCGCTTCGTACCAGGCGGCATGCTGACCCCCGAGCCCCACCACGGCACGGCATTGGTCGCCCACCAGGTCATCGGCTGTGACGCCCACGGTCCAGCCGAGCCTCGCCGCCTGCGCGACCAGTTGATCGAGCGTGTGGATGCCCTGCGGCCGGCGGATGCGCGGCACCGCCTGCATCTGCTCGACGGTCTCGCAAAGCCTCATCGCGAACGGCAGCGAACGCAGCTTCAGCGTGCGCTCGAGTTCGCCGGCGATGCGCTGGAAGTCTTGCGGCGTCGCGGCCTCCGATGGCATGGCTTGGCTCATGTCGCGTTCCTCCTTTGGGAGACCGGACATCCGCACGATTGGATTGGTGGAGACGAAGGGGATCGAACCCTCGACCTTCGCATTGCGAACGCGACGCTCTCCCAGCTGAGCTACGTCCCCGAAAGAGGGCGCGATTCTATCAGCATCGATTCGCCGTTGGGCCGAGGCGCGGCCGTCGGTTAATCTGTGCGCCGCCGCCGGGATTCCGGCCGGCGGCCTGGAGGAACCGCATGCCACTCGACGACCCCGCATGGCTCGAAGCGCAGTACAACAACCGCGCCCGCTACCCGGGTCACGTGCAGATCCTCGCGCGCTGGGCCGAGTCGTCCAGGCTGGCGCGCGAGCGCCTGAAGAGCGTGCTCGACGTGCGCTACGGCGATGCGCCCGGCGAGACGCTCGACGTGTTCCCGGCCGCGCAACCGGGGGCGCCGGTGCTGGTGTTCATTCACGGCGGCTACTGGCGCGCGCTCGACAAGGCCGATCATTCGTTTCTCGCGCCCGCGTTCGTCGAGGCCGGTGCGACGGTGGTCGTACCGAACTACGCGCTGTGCCCTTCGGTGACGATCGAGGCCATCGCGTTGCAGATGACGCGAGCGCTGGCGTGGGTGTGGCGCAACCATGGCGTTCATTCCGGCGACTCCGGCCGCATCGCGGTCGCCGGCCATTCGGTGGGCGGCCACCTCGCGGCGATGCTGTTGTCGTGCCGCTGGAAGGACGTCGGCGACGACCTGCCGGCACGGCTGGTGTCCGGTGCGCTGTCGATCTCCGGCCTCTACGATCTGGAGCCGCTGCGCCTCACGCCTTTTCTGCAGGCCGATCTGCAATTGACGCCGGCCGCTGTCAAGCGGTTGAGCCCGGCGTTCTTCCCGCGGCCGCGCGGCACGCTGTACGCGGTGGCGGGGCTCGACGAGAGCGACGAGTTCCTGCGCCAGAACCAGTTGATTCGCGACCAGTGGGGTCCCACCAGCGTGCCGGTTTGCGAAACCGTGGTCGGCCGCGACCACTTCACCGTGCTGCACGACCTGGCCGACCCCGCGTGCCGCTTGCACGAGCTGGCGCTGCGCTTGCTGGGCCTGCGCTGAGCGACACGCGAGGCCGAGCAACCGCGCTGCAGCGGCCGCGGTCTGCCGGGCCGCACGCCGATGCTGCAGCCGTGGCGACCCCGCTGGCGCACGAGGTGTAGCCTCGCGCATGCCTTCCGAATCGAACGGCCGGCCTCGGGCGCTGTCGCGCATCGCGTCGGGCACGTACTTCTACCTTGCCGCCTCGCTGTACGCGGCGGTCGCGCTGCCGTGGTCGGTGCTGGCGATCGCCGGGCTGGTCTCCAGGCCGCAGTCGCTGGCGCTGCCGCTCGGCCACGCGCACGAGATGCTGCTGGGCTACGCACTCGCCGTCGTGGCCGGAAACCAGCTCGGTGCGCTGTCGCCGATGCGGCTGCGGCTGATCCTGGCCGCCTGGTTGCTGGCGCGTGTGGCCTACGTTGCGTCGACGGGCGCAATCGCTGCGGCTTTCGACATCGTATTCATCTGCGCGCTCGGGATGCACGCCGCACCGCGGCTGTTCCGGGCTGCCAAGAAGCTGCGCAACCAGGCCTTGCCGGCGATCCTCACCGCCTTGTGCGTCGGCGCGATCGCTTTCGACGTCGCGGCGTTCGTGGCGGGGGTGGCCACGGAGCACGCGATCGTCGTCGCCATCGTCCTCGTGCTCGCGGCGCTGATGCTGTTCATGGGCGGGCGCATCATCGCCCCTGCCGCGGCGGGACAGTTCTACCGTCAAGGCTCGACGCTCGAGGCGCGGGTTCAACCGCGCATCGAGGCCGCGATCATCGTCGCGATCGCGCTGGCCGTCGTCGCCGCACCGATCGCGCAGCTCATGCCCGTGATGCGCCTGGCTTGCGCAGTGACGGGAGCGCTGGCGTTCGTTCGCCTGCTGCGTTGGCGGCTGTGGGCGTGCAAGAAGCGGCCCGACCTGTGGTGTCTGGGCGCAGGCTATGCCTGGCTCGCCGCCGGGCTGCTGGCGCTCGCGGTGGCGGCGCCAAGTTCCCTTCGCACCGCGGCGCTGCACCTGGTGACCGTCGGGGCGCTCGGTACGCTGACGTTCAACGTGATGGCCACCATGATGCTGACGCGGGCGCGCCTCGATTGCGCCGGGGACCACCGGCTCGGCTGGGGGACGGTGCTGATCGGCCTGGCGACCGCCGGCCGCGTGGCCGCCGCCCTGGTGCCGGCGCACGCTGTCGACCTGCTCGTTGTTGCAGCCGCGTGCTGGTCAGCGGCCTTCCTGTTGTCGACGTGGATCCTGATCGATGCGCAGCGTGTCTACGCCAGGCGTCCACGGAGCGAATTCCTGCCGGGTGTCGGTCGAGACGGGTAGCCGGCGGGTGCATGAGGGCATCCGAACGGCCGTGCTCCGCCGGGTCTGTCGATCGCAGCGCAGGGGGCTACTGGGCGGACGGCAGTTTGAATTGATAGCTGCTGTGGCAGGCGACGCACTTCTGCAGCGTGGCTGCGAGCTGCGTCAGGGTGTGCTTCGGGTCGCCGAGACTCTCGGCATCCAACGCGATGGCGTCGAAGTCGCGATGCGTGGAGAACGCGAGCGTCTTGAACTCGAGCGGCAGCTTTCCCACCAACGCCGCGGGCGCGGAATGGGCTGCGGCCATTCCCATCCGATGCGCGGCGGACGCAGCGGCCTTCATGTCGTCGCGCGCGAGCGCCGCGATCACCTGCTGCAGCCCGCCGACGAAGCCGCGCATCTCGGTGAGCACGAAGGCGCGCTCGCCGGGCTCCAGGACGATCGCCACGCGCCCATCGGCGGCTTTCTCGACCGACCCAGCGACGATGAACTTGTAGGCCATGGCCGCGATGACGAGCAGCAACACGACGATGAGCGTGAGCTGGATCCGGTTGCGAAGCGACTCTCTCATCGAGGTTCCTTGGGTGCGCCAGCAGGGGCGGCTGCCGCGATCCATAGGCTCGGCGACGCTGCGGGCGATTGCATTTCCCGATGCGACGAATTGAACCTTTGTATTTGCGGCGGTCGCCGGGCTTTGCTAGGGTACGCGGATCCGGTGCGCGATGCGGTGCCGGGGAATACCCGATTTACCCATACGAAGGAGCGTGACATGGCAGCACTGAAAGGCTCGAAGACCGAGCAGAACCTGAAGGACGCCTTTTCCGGCGAGTCGCAAGCCAATCGACGTTACCTGTATTTCGCCAACAAGGCCGACGTCGAGGGTCAGAACGACGTCGCGGCGTTGTTCCGGTCGACCGCCGAAGGCGAGACCGGGCACGCGCACGGGCACTTGGAGTTTCTCGAACAGGTGGGCGACCCGGCCACGGGGCTGCCGATCGGCCCGACGCGCTCCAACCTCAAGGCCGCGGTGGCTGGCGAAACCCACGAGTACACCGACATGTACCCGGGCATGGCCAAGACGGCGCGCCAGGAAGGCTTCGACGAGATCGCCGACTGGTTCGAGACGCTGGCCAAGGCCGAGCGCTCCCACGCCAACCGCTACCAGAAGGCGCTGGACCAGCTGGTCGACTGAAGCCACCCCGAACCGCAGCGGTGAACAAGGGGCTCGCAGCGGCCCCTTGTTCTTTGATGGCGAGGATCCGATGAGCTTTCGCGAAGGCAACCTCGAGGCGCCCACGCGCCACGCGCTCGACTGGAAGAGCCCCGAGTTCAACGACGAGGCAGCCTGCTTCGCGGAGATGGAGCGGGTGTTCGACATTTGCCACGGCTGCCGCCGCTGCGTCAGCCTGTGCCAGAGCTTTCCGAACCTGTTCGACCTGGTCGACGCCACCGATGACGGCGAGGTGCACGGCGTCGCGAAGTCGGCGTACTGGAGCGTGGTCGACCAGTGCTACCTGTGCGACCTGTGCTACATGACCAAGTGCCCGTACGTGCCGCCGCACCCGTGGAACGTCGACTTCCCGCACGTGATGCTGCGCGCCAAGGCGATCAAGTTCAACCAGGGCCGGGTCAAGGCGGGCGAGCGTTTTCTCGCGTCCACCGACGTGCACGGCAGCTTCGCGGGCATCCCGATCGTCGTGCAGACCGTCAACGCGGTGAACCAGACGAAGTTCGCGCGCCAGCAGATGGACAAGGCGCTTGGCGTACACCCCGAGGCCTGGATGCCCGAGCTGGCGACGCGGCGGTTTCGCTGGAGCGCGCGCAAGAAGGGGACGGCCACCGAGGTCAGGGCCGGCGAGCGCACGCCGGGCAAGGTGGCGATCTTCGCCACCTGCTACGTCAACTACAACGAGCCCGGCATCGGGCACGACCTGCTGAAGGTGCTCGAGCACAACGCGATCCCGTACGTGATCGTCGACAAGGAGTCGTGCTGCGGCATGCCGAAGCTCGAGCTCGGCGATCTGCGCGCGGTGGAGCGGCACAAGAATGCCAACATCCCGGTGCTTGCGCGCTTGGCCAGCGAGGGCTATGCGATCCTGAGCGCGGTGCCGAGTTGCACGCTGATGTTCAAGCAGGAGCTGCCGCTGATGTTCGCCGACGAGCCCGACGTTCAGCTCGTCAAGGACGCGATGTGGGACCCGTTCGAGTACTTCGTCGCTCGCCACAAGGACGGCCTGCTGCGCAACGACTTCAAGCGCGATCTCGGCAAGGTCAGCTACCACGTGCCGTGCCACGGCCGCGTGCAGAAGGTCGGCCGCAAGACCGAAGAGATGTTCAAGCTGATCGGCCAGAGCGTCGACGTGCAGCTCAACACGGTGGAGCGCTGCTCGGGACACGCCGGCACCTACGGCGTGAAGACGCCGACCCATCCGGTGGCGATGAAGATCGGGCGCCCGGTGTTCAAGGCGATGGCCGGCACCGAGCCCGACTTCGTCAGCAGCGACTGCGCGCTCGCCGGCCACCACATCGCGCAAGGCATGGCGCTGGCGGGCACGCCGGCCAAGGCGCTGCAACACCCGCTGAGCCTGCTGCGCCACGCCTACGGACTGGAGTGACGACACCATGAGTACCCCGATCACCGCCGACAGCCTGATGACGCTCGAGGCCTATTCGAAGGCGCGCAAGCAGATCAAGGCGCAGGTCATCCCGCACCGCCGGCTGCGCAGCGTGGCGCTGGGCGAGCACATCACGGTGCAGTTCGAGGACGAGAGGACCATCCGCTACCAGATCCAGGAGATGCTGCGCATCGAGAAGATCTTCGAGGAGGCCGCGATCGCGCACGAGTTGGAGACCTACGCGCCGCTCGTGCCCGACGGCGGCAACTGGAAGGCGACGATGCTGATCGAGTACCCCGACCCGAACGAGCGCAAGCGCGAGCTGGCGCGGCTCATCGGCGTCGAAGACCGCATGTTCGTCGAGGTCGAGGGCCAGGCGCGCGTGTATGCGATCGCCGACGAGGACCTGGAGCGCGAGAACGACGAGAAGACGTCGTCGGTGCACTTCGTTCGCTTCGAGTTGCCGCCGGCGGCACGCGCCGCGGTACGCGCCGGCGCCGCGGTGCGGCTGGGCTGCGACCACAAGAACTATCCGGCGCACGTGTCGATCGCGCCGGAGACGTTGGCCAGCCTGGCGGGCGATCTGCAGTAGCCGCCGCAGACGAGGGGGCCGGCGCGTCGCCGCGCCGGCCCCGTTCGACCGGAGGGTCAGCCGTGCACCCGCAGCACCTGCGCGGTGGCGTTGACCACCGCCGCGATGCGGCCGACGTCGCGCAACTGCTGCGTCGTCCAGCCTTCCTTCTTCAGCAGGTCGTAGTGCGACTTGATGCAGAAGTGGCACTTGCCGACGATCGACGCGGCCAGCGCGTAGGCTTCGAACTTCACGCGCGCCACGCCGCCGTGCGTGGCGTAGGCGTTCATGCGCAGCTCGGGGCGCAGCGCCTTCAGATCGTCGTCGGCCGCCATCTCGACGAACGGGTACCAGACGTTGTTCATGCCCATCAACGCGGCCGCGGTGAGTGCCGCATTGGCCTCGGCCGTCGGTGCAGCGGGCTGCAGCGCCTGCACCAGTTCGCGGTTGCCGGCGGCGAACGCCGCGGCGATCGCCACGCCGAGCGCATCCTCCGGTGCGAGGCTCGAGCGCGCGAGCACCGAGTCGAGGTTGAGCCGGATGTCCTTGGCGGTGTCGGGCAGCCGCTGCACGATCGGGGTCAGGAATTCCATCTCGGCTCCTTCGTCACAGCGTGGCGCCGCCGACCGTGCGGTTGCACGGGCACAGCTCGTCGGTCTGCAGGCCGTCGAGCACACGCAGCACCTCGTCGGGGTTGCGGCCGACGTTGAGGTTGTTGACCGACACGTGCTGGATCACGTTGTCGGGGTCGACGATGAAGGTGGCGCGCAGCGCGACGCCGGCCTGCGCGTCGCGCACCCCGAGTGAGTCGACCAGCGAGCCCTTGACGTCGGCGAAGCTCCAGTGGCCGAGCTTGTTCAGGTCCTTGTGCGCGCGGCGCCAGCCAAGCTTGGAGAACTCGTTGTCGGTCGAACCGCCGAGCAGTACCGCATCGCGTTCGGCGAACTGGCGAGCCAGCTTGTCGAAGCCGACGATCTCGGTGGGGCAAACGAAGGTGAAGTCCTTCGGCCAGAAGTAGATGACCTTCCACTTGCCCGGGAAGCTCTTCTCGGTGATCGTCTCGAACGCCGAGACGCCGTTCTCTTCGTGATGGTTGAAGCCCGGCTTGACGCCGACGACTTCGAAGCTGTCGAGTTTCTGACCAACGGTCTTCATCGGATGACTCCTGTGGGTGAATGAGCAGCGGCATGACGCGCTGATCGACACCTGGAGTCGACGCTGCCGTTTGCGAATTGCCTCTGGCTAAGCCGGCGATAGAGTGCGATGGCGACGAAGGGCTTCAGCGGCCGCCGAGCCCGAGCGCGCGCGTCCAGCTCAGCTCGACGACGCCGCTCTTCAGGTTGCCGCCATGGATCGATTTGACGCCGCCCACGCCGAAGCGAAGCTGCGAATCGGGTGTCACGTTCCACCCGGCCCAGGCGATCGACTGCGCGATCGCGCCATTGCCCGAGGCCACGCCGCCACCACCGGCCGCGCCGGCCAACAACTCGACGCCGAAGCGTCTGGGGGCCGGCGCGGTGGCCAGCCCGGCGCCGATGAGGCCGATCGAATACGCGCCGGCGCCGCCGGCGTATGCGCTGTGTGCTTGACCCGTGAGGTAGAGATGCGGGCCCATGTAGCGGTCGAGCTTGAGGCCCACCGTGTCGAGCGACCCCGTCGTGCCGTCGCGTCGCTGCGCGCGCAGGTGGTGCTGCAGCGTGACCGACCACTCATTGCGGCTGATCGTGCCGTCGGCTCCCGACGGCGGCTCGAGGTCCATCGCCAACCACACCTGGCCGCTGTGGGCTCGCAGCGGCGAGCCGAGCCCGCGCACTTCGCCGACCTCGACGCCGGCGCGCCAGCCCCGGCCGACGTCGATGCTGGCGCCGACTCCGAGCTTGCCGAGGGCGC
>JAJVIL010000083.1 GCA_022072045.1 Burkholderiaceae bacterium
CGGCCACTGGCGCCTTCATCGGCACGCCGGCGTCCATCATCGCCAGGCAGCCGCCGCACACCGAGGCCATCGACGACGAGCCGTTGCTCTCGGTGATCTCGCTGACCACGCGCATCGTGTACGGAAACTCGTCCTTGCTCGGCAGGCACGCGACCAGCGCGCGCTTGGCCAGGCGGCCGTGCCCGATCTCGCGGCGCTTGGGGCTGCCGACGCGGCCGGTCTCGCCGGTGGCGAACGGCGGCATGTTGTAGTGGAGCATGAAGCGGTCTTCGTACTCGCCGGCCAGCGCGTCGATGCGCTGCGCGTCGCGCTCGGTGCCGAGCGTCGCCGTGACCAGCGCCTGCGTCTCGCCGCGCGTGAACAGCGCCGAGCCGTGGGTGCGCGGCAGCACGCCGGCGCGGATCTCGATCGGGCGCACGGTGCGCGTGTCGCGGCCGTCGATGCGCGGCTCGCCGGCGAGGATCTGGCCGCGCACGATGCGTGACTCGATCTCGAACAGCAGGCCTTCGACCTTGACGGCGTCGAAACTCACGCCCTCTTCGGTCAGCGCCGCGTTCACGAACGCGTAGGCCTCGCGGCACGCCTGCGTGCGCGCCTGCTTGCTGCGGATCTGGTAGGCCGCGCGCAGCTTGTCTTCGCCCAGTGCGGTGACCTTGGCGATGAAGGCCTCGTCCTTCGGCGGCGCCGTCCAGTTCCACGCCGGCTTGCCGGCGTCGCGCACCAGCTCGTGGATGGCGTCGATCGCGACCTTGGCCTGCTCGTGTCCGTAGACCACCGCACCCAGCATCACTTCTTCGGGCAGCTGCTCGGCTTCGGACTCGACCATCAGGACGGCCGCCTCGGTACCCGCCACCACGAGATTGAGTTGCGAGTTCGTCAGCTCGGTCTTGCCGGGGTTGAGCACGTACTGGCCGTTGACATAGCCCACGCGCGCCGCGCCGATGGGGCCGTTGAACGGGATACCCGAAACCGCCAGCGCCGCCGACGAGCCGATCATCGCAGCGATGTCGGCCTGCACCTCGGGGTTGAGGCTGAGCACGTGCACGACCACTTGCACTTCGTTGAAGAAGCCGTCGGGGAACAGCGGGCGAATCGGGCGATCGATCAGGCGCGAGGTCAACGTCTCGAGTTCGCTCGGCCGGCCCTCGCGCTTGAAGAAGCTGCCGGGGATCTTGCCGGCGGCGTAGGTCTTCTCGATGTAGTCGACCGTCAGCGGGAAGAAGTCCTGCCCCGCCTTCGCGCTCTTGGCGGCGACGACGGTGGCCAGCACCACGGTGTCTTCGATGTTGACCACCACCGCGCCGGACGCCTGGCGCGCGATCTCGCCGGTCTCGAGCACGACGCGATGCGGGCCCCATTGGAATGTCTTGCTGACCTTGTTGAACAGGCTCATGGTTTGCCTCCAGATGCGCATGCGCGGTGCGGCGGCATGCAGACCGGGAGCGTTGGGGCACGACGGCGCGATGCCATTCCAGCGCGGCTCGCGATCCGAGCCTCGGTGGAATGACACAGCAGCGCCAAGTTGGGTGCCTCGCTCCGGGGTCGGGGCCTGCCGCCGTGCGGCGCGCCCCGAACGATTGGCCGGCCTACTTGCGCAGGCCGAGCTCTTGAATCAGTGCCGAATAGCGTTCGGCGTCGCTGTCCTTCAAGTAGTCCAGCAGTTTGCGCCGCCGGCTCACCATCCGCAGCAGGCCGCGGCGACCGTGATGGTCCTTGAGGTGGCTCTTGAAGTGCGGGGTCAACGCGTTGATGCGTGCGGTGAGCAACGCAACCTGGACTTCGGGAGACCCCGTGTCCTTGGCGCTGCGCGCGTGGGACTTGACGATCTCGGCCTTCTGCTCGGCTGCCATCGACATGGACGATTCCTCGATGCGCGAAACCGTCTGCCCTCGCTGGAGCTGGCGGTTTCAGTTTCGACTTGCGGTCGCGGGTGAAACCGACCCACGCCGTGCTGCCGTTGGTCGCCAAGCGCGATGCCCGGCGAAAACGAGCGGCGATTATAGACCGAGCGCACGCGCCAGCCGGCTCACACCCAGGGCCAGCCGCTCGCGCTCGCGCGACGCGAAGCACCAACGCAACCAGCCCTCGCCTTCGGGCCCGAATGCGACCCCTGGTGCCAGCCCGAGGCCGTGTTCGGCGACCAGCGTCTTGGCCAGCGCCAGCGAATCGGCGTGTGCCTCGATCCTCAGAAACGCGTACAGGCCGCCGTCGGGAACCGCCACCGTGACGCCCGGCAACTCGCGCAGCTGCGCCAGCAGCAGGTCGCGGCAGGCGCGCAGGCGCTGCACCAGCCCTTCGACGAACGAGTCGCCCAACGCCAGCGCGGCAAGCCCGCCGCGCTGCACGAACTCCGGTGCGCACGAGGTGTTGAATTCGATCAGCTTGCCCACCTGCGGGCCCACGCCATCGGGCAACACCATCCAGCCCAGACGCCAGCCGGTCATCAGGAAGCTCTTCGAGAAACTGTGGACGACGATCAGCCGGTCGCCGGAGGTCGCGAGGTCGAGGAAGCTCGGCGCACACCGGCCGCCGCCGAACCACATGCGCTCGTACACCTCGTCGGCGACGATCCAGGTGCCGGTGCGCCGGCAGTGCGACAACAGGGCCTGCTGCTCGTCGCGCGTCAGTGTCCAGCCGGTCGGGTTGTTGGGCGAGTTGACCAGCAACACCTTGGTCTGCGCGCCGATCGCGTCGATCAGCGCGCGCAGGTCGAGCCGCCATGCGCCGCCCGCGTCGGGCGCGAGCGCGACGCGCCGCACGCGCGTGCCCATCACCGCCGGCTGCTGCGTCAGATTGGGCCATACCGGCGCCACCGCCACCACTTCGTCGCCGGCGCCCACCAGCAGCTCGGTGGCGAGCATCAGCGCGCTGACGCCCGAACTCGTGACCGCGATGCGCCCGGCATCCACCGGCCGGTGCAGGCCCGACGTGTAGCGCGCGAGGGCGTCGCGCAGTTCGGGCAGGCCGAGGTTGTGGCCATAGAAGGTTTCGCCGCGCTCGAGCGAGCGCACCGCCGCCTCGCGCACCGCCAGCGGCGTCGCCTCGTCGCTCTCGCCGAACCAGAAGGCGAGCACGTCGGGGTTCTTCAAGCCCGCATCAGCCACCTCGCGAATGCGCGAGCCCTGCATCGCCACGACCAGGTCACGCATCGCCAACCCCCTTGAAATTCCGCACGCTGCTGCCACCTCGTCGGCATGGGCCGCTGCATCGCGCCCGTCGCACACATAGGGGATTCGCCATGTTTCTCGTTCCACTGAACCACCGCGCAGCTTGGCTGCGCCGCTTCGACCACCTGTTCGACGCCCCGCTGGGCAGCCTGTTCGCCGACGACGCGCAGGCCTCGCTGCCGCGCACGCCGGCACTGGACGTCGCCGAAACCGACAAAGCATACACAGTCACGCTTGATCTGCCGGGCGTCGACAAGAGCAACGTGAAGGTTTCGATCGAAGGCCGCCGCGTGCAGATCGAGGCACAGGCGCAGCGCAGCGAGCAGCGCAAGGACGGCGACCGCGTGCTGGTTCGCGAGCGCAGCGCGTCGAGCTACGCGCGCAGCTTCGTGTTGCCAGCCGAAGTCGACCAGGAGCGCTCGAGCGCCAAGCTCGACCATGGCGTGCTGAAGCTCGAATTGGCCAAGCGCGCCGACGCCAGCGTCAAGCGGATCGCGATCAACTGAGCGTCGCCGCCCCGGGCGCCGCCAGCCGGTCGAGCGGCCAGCGCGGCGCCACGTCGAACGCGTAGCCGGGCGGCGCGTGCTCGCCGCGTTGCAGCCGCATCGCCGCGGCCAGCGCGATCATCGCCCCGTTGTCGGTGCACAGCGCGGCTTCGGGGTAATGCACGCGAAAGCCGCGCCGCTGCGCCTGCTCGTCGAGGCGCCGACGCAGCAGCCGGTTGGCGCCGACGCCCCCGGCGACGACCAGTCGCTCGAGTCCGGTGTCGCGCACCGCATGCACCGCCTTGCTGACCAGCACCTCGACGATCGCCGCCTGCGTCGACGCTGCAAGGTCGGCGCGCTCGGCGTCGCTGGCTGCCGGCCCCAGCTTGCGCTGCTGCAGCCAGACCGCGGTCTTGAGCCCCGCGAACGAGAAATCGAGGTCGCCGCTGTGAAGCAGCGGGCGCGGCAATGCATAGGCGTCGGCGCGACCATGCTCGGCCAGCGCCGCCAGCGCGGCGCCACCGGGGTACCCCAAGCCGAGCAACTTGGCCGCCTTGTCGAACGCCTCGCCAGCGGCATCGTCGACCGTCTCGCCGAGCAGCGCGTAGTCGCCGACTTCGCGCACCTGCATCAGTTGGGTGTGCCCGCCCGACACGAGCAGCGCGACGAACGGAAAGCGCGGCGGATCGACCGACAGGAACGGCGACAGCAAGTGCCCTTCGAGGTGATGCACCGGCAGGCACGGCTTGCGCAGTGCGGCAGCCATCGCCGCGGCGCTGGCTGCGCCGACCAGCAACGCACCGGCGAGCCCCGGGCCGCGCGTGTAGGCGATGGCATCGACGTCGGCGAGCGCTCGGTGCGCCTGATCGAGAACTTGCTGCACCAGCGGGAACACGCGCCGCACGTGATCGCGCGAGGCCAGCTCGGGTACGACGCCGCCGTAGTCGCGATGCATTTCGGCCTGGCTGTGCAGCGCGTGCGCAATCAGCCTCGGCGTCTCGCGACCGTGCGCAGATACCAGCGCGACGCCGGTCTCGTCGCACGACGACTCGATTCCTAGCACGCTCGTCATCGCGGTCGGCCGTAACTGGTCGTATCCCCGCGCGGGGTCGCATCGTTCAGGAGCAATACGTCACACCTTGCCATCAGGACAAACCCGCGGGTCGAACGCTCGCGCTTGTTGTGTGCCAAGCACACGGTTACTCTTGCCACGCTTTCCACCGCAAATGCGGGGCAAACCAAGCAAGAACGTTGGGAAAGATGAAAGAGTTCAAGCTCACGGCCTGGCCGGAACTGCCGGCACCGTACCAACGAATCGCCTACCGCCGGATGCTCAGCGACATGTCGCACCGCTTCGTCACCGCGCAGCAATTGTGCGAGAGCAGCGGTGCCAGCAAGCTCGAAGTGCGCGTGTTCCTGCAGATGCTATCCGAGCGCGGCCTGCTGCGCGAACGCGACCACTTCGAGGAACAGGGGCTGCTGGGGCCTTTGGGCGGCTGGCTGCGCCGCGCACTTCACGGCCAGAGCGCAACGCACTGATCGGCGCCACGTCCGAACGCAAGCACGTAGAGGGCCCGTCGCAACGGGCCCTTTGCTTTGCGAGGCCCGCCGGCCGGGGCTCAATGCCGCTCCTTGACCTGGTTGATCGTGTACTTGGGTATCTCGATGGTCACGTCGCGGTTCGACACGATCGCCTGACACGACAGCCGCGAAGTCGGAGTCAGGCCCCAGGCGCGGTCGAGCAGATCCTCCTCCGACTCGTCCATCTCGCCGAGGGACTCTAGTCCCTCGTGGACGATCACGTGGCAAGTGGTGCAGGCGCAACTCATTTCGCACGCATGCTCGATCGCGATGTCGTGCTCGAGCAGCGCTTCGCACACCGACGTGCCGGCGCCCGCTTCGATGGTGGCGCCGTCCGGACAGATCTCCGGATGCGGCAGGACGCGGATCAGCGGCACGGTTTCAGACCTCCTCGACACGGCGGCCGGTCAAAGCCGACCGGATGGTGCGGTTCATGCGCATCGCCGCGAAGCCTTCGGTGGCATCGCCCAGCGCGTCGACCGCGGCTCGGATCGCCGCCGCGTCGTCGCCGCTGCACGCCGCCTGCAGTTCGGCGACACGCCGCTCGATGGTTGCGCGCTCATCGGGGCCAAGCAGATCGCCGTCGGCGGCCAGGGCCGAACTCGTCGCCAGCGCCAGACGCTCGGCGTCGACGCGGGCCTCGCGCAGCGCGCGCTGATGCATGTCGGCCTCCGCGCTGCCGAAGCTCTCGCGCAGCATGCGCGCGACATCGTCGTCCGACAGACCGTAGCTCGGCTTGACTACCACCGACGCCTCGACCCCGGCAGTCAGCTCGCGCGCCGACACCGACAGCAGGCCGTCGGCATCGACCTGGAACGTGACACGGATGCGCGCCGCGCCGGCGGCCATCGGCGGAATGCCGCGCAGCTCGAAACGCGCCAGCGAGCGGCAGTCGGACACCAGCTCGCGCTCGCCCTGCACGACGTGCACCGCCATCGCGGTCTGGCCGTCCTTGAAGGTGGTGAACTCCTGCGCCTTGGCCACCGGGATCGTGGTGTTGCGCTCGACGATGCGCTCGACGAGCCCGCCCATCGTCTCGACGCCCAGCGACAAGGGGATCACGTCGAGCAACAGCAGCTCGCCTTCGCGCGAGTTGCCGGCCAGCGCGTTGGCCTGGATCGCCGCGCCGAGCGCCACCACCTGGTCGGGGTCGAGGTTGGTCAACGGCGGCTTGCCGAAAAACTCGTGCACCGCGCGCCTCACCGCCGGCATGCGGGTCGCGCCGCCGACCAGCACCACGCCCTGCACCTCGGCCGCGTCGACCCGTGCATCGCGGATCACCTTGCGCACGGCGGCAAGCGTGCGCTCGATCAGTGGCCGCGTCGCGTGATCGAACGCCTCGCGATCGATCGTCACTTCGAGCGTGCCGCGTTCGAGACTCGCGCGAACGCGAGCCTGCGTCTGGCCGGTCAACGACTCCTTGGCAACGCGAGCGGCGCTCAGCACGGCCTGCTTGTCGTGCGGCGTCTCGGCGGTGAGCCGCGCCTGCGTCAGCGCCCAGGCCGCGAGCGCGCGGTCGAAATCGTCGCCACCGAGCGCCGAATCGCCGCCGGTGGCCACCACCTCGAAAATGCCGCGCGACAAGCGCAGCAGCGAGACATCGAACGTCCCACCGCCGAGGTCGTAGATCAGATACAGCCCCTCGCTGCCGTTGTCGAGCCCGTAGGCGAGCGCCGCGGCGGTCGGCTCGTTGATCAGCCGCAGCACCTTCAGCCCCGCCAGTTCGGCAGCGCCCTTGGTGGCCTGGCGTTGCGCGTCGTCGAAGTACGCCGGGACCGTGATCACCGCTCCGAACAGCTCGCTGCCGAACGACTCCTCGGCGCGTCGCCGCAGCGCCGCGAGGATCTGCGCCGATACCTCGACCGGGGACTTCAACCCCTGCGGCGTGCCCAGGTTGACCATGCCTGCGCCGTCGCTCAGCCGGTACGGCAGCCGGGCGGCGTCGACAAGATCAGCCAGCTTGCGCCCCATCAGGCGCTTGACCGACGCGATCGTGTGCTCGGGGTCATCGTGCTGCATCGCCTGTGCGCCGGCCCCGACGTCGATCTCCCCGTCGTCACGGTAGCGCACGACCGACGGCAGCAGCACACGCCCTTCGGCGTCGGCCAGGCAGGTCGCGTGGCCGTGTCGCAACCCGGCCACCAGCGAATTCGTGGTGCCCAGATCGATGCCCACCGCCACCCGCCGTGCGTGCGGGTCGGGGCTCTGCCCGGGTTCGGAAAGCTGCAGCAACGCCATCGTCAACCCTCGAGCTTCTCGAGGCGCTGCTCGACCTCGGAGCGCAGCCTTGCCAGGAACATCCACTCGCGCAGCTTCGGCAGCGCGGCACCCGGGTCGTCGCGCTGATCGAGATCGGCGGCCACGTCGGCCTGGATCACCTTCAGCCGTGCGTCGACCTCGCGATCGAGCGCCTGCACCTGGTCGGCGCGCGAGGCCTCGGCCAGCGTCTCGTGCCAATGCATCTGGCGCGCCAGCACGTCGTGCGGTATCGGCGACGATGCGCCGCCCTGCAGCGGATGACCCGCGAGTTCGCAGAGGTAGCTGGCGCGTGCCAGCGGGTTCTTCAGCCGGCGGTGCGCCTCGTTGACGCGCATCGCCCATTGCATCGCCAGCCGCTGTGCTGCCGCGCCCTCGGCGGCGAAGCGGTCGGGGTGCACGCGCGATTGCAGCTCCCGCCAGCGCTCACCGAGCGTGGCCTCGTCGAGCGCGAAGCGGCGCGGCAACCCCAGCAGCGCGAAGTCGTCGTCGTCGAGCTTCATGCCCTCGGCATCCCATGGCAGTTGACGGTGAACGCGTTTGACATGCCAATGCGACTCGGGCAGCGGCTCGAGTACGCAGCTCGAGCGTAGGGGGTCAGATTCGGAACGACTCGCCGCAGCCGCAGCGGTCTTTCTCTCGCGGATTGTGGAACTTGAACCCTTCGTTCAGCCCTTCGCGCACGAAGTCGAGCTGGGTGCCATCGAGAAAAGGCAGGCTCTTCGGATCGACCAGCACCTTGACGCCGTGCTCCTCGAACACGATGTCTTCCGGCGCGATGTCGTCGGCGTATTCGAGCTTGTACGCCAGGCCCGAGCAGCCCGTGGTCTTGACGCCCAGGCGCACACCGACTCCCTTGCCGCGCTTGGCGATGTAGCGCGAGACATGCTGAGCAGCCGACTCCGACAACGTGACAGCCATGATTCTCAGCTCGCTTTCGCTTCTTCCGCCCCGTGCCGGGCCTTGTAGTCGGTGACCGCCGCCTTGATCGCATCCTCGGCCAGGATCGAGCAGTGGATCTTGACCGGCGGCAGCGCCAGCTCTTCGGCGATGTGCGAGTTCTTGATCGACATCGCCTGGTCCAGCGTCTTGCCCTTGACCCACTCGGTGACCAGCGAGCTCGACGCGATGGCCGAGCCGCAGCCGTAGGTCTTGAAGCGCGCATCCTCGATCAGCCCGGTCGACGGATCGACCTTGATCTGCAGCTTCATCACGTCGCCGCAGGCCGGGGCGCCGACCATGCCGGTACCCACCGTGGCGTCGCCCTTGTCGAACGAGCCGACGTTGCGCGGGTTCTCGTAGTGATCGATGACCTTGTCGCTGTATGCCATGTCGATGCTCCGCGGATCTCTCCGTCAATGTGCAGCCCACTGGATCTTGCTCAGGTCGACGCCGTCGCGGTACATCTCCCACAGCGGCGACAGCTCGCGCAGCTTGGCGACGCGATCCTTCAGCGTGGTGGCCGCGTAGTCGATGTCCTGCTCGGTGGTGAAGCGGCCGATCGTGATGCGCAGGCTCGAGTGCGCGAGCTCGTCGCTGCGACCGAGCGCGCGCAACACGTAGCTCGGCTCGAGGCTCGCCGAGGTGCACGCCGAGCCCGACGACACCGCGATGCCCTTGATGCCCATCATCAGCGACTCGCCCTCGACGAAGTTGAACGACGCGTTGACGTTGTGCGGCACGCGTCGCTCGAGATCGCCGTTGATGAACACCTGCTCGATGTCGGCAATGCCGTCGAGCAGACGACGTTGCAGCATGCGCACGCGCTCGGTCTCGGCGCCCATCTCGGCCTTGGCGATCGTGAACGCAGCGCCCATGCCGACGATCTGGTGCGTCGGCAAGGTGCCCGAGCGCAGGCCGCGCTCGTGGCCGCCGCCGTGCATCTGCGCCTCGATGCGCACCCGCGGCTTGCGGCGCACGTACAGCGCGCCGATCCCCTTGGGGCCGTAGGTCTTGTGCGATGCCAGGCTCATCAGGTCGATCGGCAAGGTGGCGATGTCGATCGCCACCTTGCCGGTGGCCTGCGCGGCGTCGACGTGGAAGATCACGTTGCGCTCGCGGCACAGCGCGCCGATGGCTGCCACGTCCTGGATCACGCCGATCTCGTTGTTGACGAACATCACCGAGGCCAGGATGGTGTCGGGCCGCAGCGCAGCCTTGAAACGGTCGAGATCGAGCAGGCCGTTGTCCTGCACGTCGAGATAGGTCACCTCGAAGCCCTGGCGCTCGAGCTCGCGCATGGTATCGAGCACCGCCTTGTGCTCGGTCTTCACGGTGATCAGATGCTTGCCGCGTGACGCATAGAAGTGCGCCGCGCCCTTGATCGCGAGGTTGTCCGATTCGGTCGCCCCCGAGGTCCAGATGATCTCGCGCGGGTCGGCGCCAATCAGCGCGGCCACCTGGGCGCGCGCCTTCTCGACCGCCTCTTCGGCCTCCCAGCCCCAGGCATGGCTGCGCGACGCAGGGTTGCCGTAGTGCTCGCGCAACCACGGGATCATCGCGTCGACGACGCGCGGGTCCACCGGCGTGGTGGCACCGTAGTCCATGTAGATCGGGAAGTGCGGGGTCATCATCGGGCGCAGCTCGGTTGGACTCGCGGACTCCGGGGCTGAGCCCCGCTTACTTGGACATGGCGCTGCCCAGCGCGAACACCGAATTCGGTGCCGTCACCTTGATCGGCTTGACCACGGGCACGTTCGAGATGGCGCGCTTGATCGGCACCTCCTCGATCGCGATACCCTTGGCGAGCTGCTCGTCGACCAGTTTGCGCAGCGAGATCGAGTCGAGGTACTCGATCATCTTCTGGTTCAGGCTCGACCACAGGTCGTGCGTCATGCAGCGGCCGGTGTCCTCGCCCATGCAGTTTTCCTTGCCGCCGCAGCCGGTGGCGTCGATCGGTTCGTCGACCGCGACGATGATGTCGGCCACCGAAATCTCCTCGGCCTTGCGACCGAGCGTATAGCCGCCGCCCGGCCCGCGCGTGCTCTCCACCAACTGGTGACGACGCAGCTTGCCGAAAAGCTGCTCCAGATAGGACAGAGAGATTTGCTGGCGCTGGCTGATGGCGGCCAGGGCCACCGGCCCGTTGGTGGATCGCAGACCCAGATCGATCATCGCCGTGACCGCGAACCGTCCTTTTGTGGTCAATCGCATCGAATGCTCCTTCACTGCCTGCCGCACACGCGACACTTCGGTCGGGCGGCCAAGAACCCGAATCCCGAGCTCTTTGGTCAAGTATAGCGTAACCCTACTGTTTCAGTCGGCATTGCTCAGCCCGGCGGTGTCAGTCGCGCCCGCAGGTCGTTGATCAAGCCGTCGCAGGCTTCCTCGATGAGATCGAGCACGCGCTCGAACCCGGTGGGCGCACCGTAGTACGGATCGGGCACCTCGGTGCCGCGGGGCCGCCGCGGCGAGTAGTCCATCAGCAGCCGGATGCGGTTGGACAAAGACCCTGGGCACATCTCGACCATGAGTTCGACGTGCTCGGCCTCCATCCCGAGCAGCAGATCGAAGCGCTCGAAGTCGTTGCCCCGCAACTTGCGGGCCCGCTGCCGCGACAGGTCGTAGCCCCGCCGCGCCGCCGCCTGCTGCGCACGCAAGTCGGGAGGCGATCCCGAGTGGTAGTCGACCATGCCCGCCGACTGAACCTGCACCAGACGGTCGAGCCCGGCATCGGCCAGCTTGCGCCGCAGCACCCCTTCGGCGGTGGGCGAGCGGCAGATGTTGCCGGTGCACACCATCAGAACCTTGAACGATGCGCTCACGGCGAGCCTCGCGCGCCGTGGATCGGCACCACGTTGTCGTCGTGTCCCGAAGCGCCGAAGGCCTGCTCGCGCAACAGGCTCAACTGGTCGCGCACCCGGGCGGCCTGCTCGAACTCGAGGTTGCGCGCGTGCTCGAGCATCTGCCGCTCGAGCAGCTTGATGCGCTTGCCGAGGTCCTTCTCGCTCATCGCCTCGACCTTGGCCGCCTCCTCGGCGCCCCTGAGCTTGGCCTTGTCGGACTGCGACTCGACCACACCGTCGATCAGCGCACGCACCTGCTTGGTCACGCTGCGTGGCGTGATGCCCTGCTCGGCGTTGAATGCGATCTGGCGCTCGCGCCGGCGCTCGGTCTCGTCGATCGCGCGGCGCATCGAATCGGTGACGCGCTCGGCGTAGAGGATCGCGCGGCCGTTGACGTGGCGCGCGGCGCGGCCGATGGTCTGGATCAGGCTGCGCTCGGCCCGCAGAAAGCCCTCCTTGTCGGCGTCGAGGATCGCCACCAGCGACACCTCGGGCAGGTCGAGCCCCTCGCGCAGCAGATTGATGCCCACCAGCACGTCGAACACCCCCAGCCGCAGGTCGCGAATGATCTCGACGCGCTCGAGGTTGTCGACGTCGCTGTGCAGGTAGCGCACCTTGACCCCGTTGTCGGCGAGGTAATCGGTGAGCTGCTCGGCCATGCGCTTGGTCAGCGTGGTGATCAGCACCCGCTCATTGACTCGCACGCGCTCGCGGATCTCCTGCAGCACGTCGTCGACCTGCGTCGCCGCCGGTCGCACCTCGACCGCCGGGTCGACCAGCCCCGTGGGCCGTACGAGCTGCTCGACCACCTGGCCGGCGTGCTGGCGCTCGTAGTCGGCCGGCGTCGCCGAGACGAAGACCGCCTGATGCATCTTGCGTTCGAATTCGGCGAACTTCAGCGGCCGGTTGTCGAGCGCGCTCGGCAGCCGGAAGCCGTACTCGACCAGCACCTCCTTGCGCGAGCGATCGCCGTTGTACATGCCGCCGAGCTGCCCGATCAGCACATGGCTCTCGTCGAGGAACATGATGGCATCCGCGGGCAGGTAATCCACCAGCGTCGGCGGCGGCTCGCCGGGTGCGGCGCCCGACAGGTGGCGCGAGTAGTTCTCGATGCCCTTGCAGTGGCCCACTTCCTGTAGCATCTCGAGGTCGAACCGCGTTCGCTGCTCCAGCCGTTGCGCCTCGACCAGCTTGCCGGCTTTGACCAATTCATCGAGCCGCTCGCGCAGCTCGACCTTGATGGTCTCGATCGCCGCCACCACGCGGTCGCGCGGGGTCACGTAGTGGCTCGACGGGTAGACCGTGAAGCGCGGAATCTTCTGCCGCACGCGACCGGTCAGCGGGTCGAGCAGCGACAGCGCCTCGACCTCGTCGTCGAACAGCTCGATGCGCAGCGCCAGCTCGCTGTGCTCGGCCGGAAAGACATCGATGGTGTCGCCGCGCACCCTGAACGAGCCGCGCGAGAAGTCGATCTCGTTGCGGCTGTACTGCATGCGGATCAGCTGCGCGATCACGTCGCGCTGGCCCATCTTGTCGCCGGCACGGATGGTCATGACCATCTTGTGGTAGTCGCCCGGATTGCCGATGCCGTAGATGGCACTGACGGTGGCCACGATCACCACGTCGCGCCGCTCGAGCAGGCTCTTGGTCGCCGACAGCCGCATCTGCTCGATGTGGTCGTTGATCGAGCTGTCCTTCTCGATGTAGAGGTCGCGCTGCGGCACGTAGGCCTCGGGCTGGTAGTAGTCGTAGTAGCTGACGAAGTACTCGACCGCGTTCTTCGGAAAGAACTCGCGGAACTCGCTGTACAGCTGTGCCGCCAGCGTCTTGTTGGGCGCGAACACGATCGCCGGGCGCCCCAGCCGCGCGATCACGTTGGCCATCGTGAAGGTCTTGCCCGATCCCGTGACGCCCAGCAGGGTCTGGTAGCTCAGGCCATCGGCCACACCTTCCACCAGCTGTTCGATCGCCGGCCCCTGATCACCCGCCGGGGCGTAAGGCTGGAACAGATGGAACGGCGAGCCAGCGAACTCGACGAACTGCCCCGCCGCGGCGCGTTCGACCGCGCTGGCTGCCGGGCGTGGAACCGGGGTGGTCATGATCAAGTGAATAGAATCAAGGGCGTCGGCCGCGCAACGAGCGCCGTCGAACCTCACAGACTAGCGCAGTCGGCCGGTGCGACCGCATACCCCTGCCGGCGCCGAACCACCAACAGATCTTCATGACGCTGTTCTCGACCGTTGAGCAGGCCCCGCGCGACCCGATTCTCGGCATCACCGAGCAGTTTGCGGCCGACCCCCACCCGCACAAGGTGAACCTGGGCGTCGGGATGTACTACGACGAGAACGGCAAGGTGCCGCTGCTCGAGTGCGTGGCAGCCGCCGAGCAGGCGATGGCCGAAGCGCATGCCGCGCGCGGCTACCTGCCGATCGACGGCATCGCCGAGTACGACTTGGCGGCACAGCGATTGGCCTTCGGAGAGACGTCGCCGGCGGTCACCGGGCGACGCATCGCCACCGTGCAGGGCGTGGGCGGCACCGGCGCACTCAAGGTCGCCGCCGATTTCCTGCGGCAGCTCCAGCCGCGGGCGCGCGTGCTGATCAGCGACCCGAGCTGGGAGAACCACCGCGCGCTGTTCGCGCACGCGGGTTTCGAGGTGGCCGCGTACCCCTACTACGATGCGGCAACCCACGGCGTACGCTTCGATGCCATGCTGGCGGCACTGAATGCCGCGGCCGCCGGCACGGTGGTGGTGTTGCACGCCTGCTGCCACAACCCGACTGGCTGTGACCTCAGCCCCGAGCAGTGGCGTGACGTGGTGGCCTCGGCGCAGACGCACGGCTGGATTCCACTGCTCGACATGGCCTACCAGGGCTTCGGACGCGGCCTCGACGAGGACGCTGTGGCGGCTCGCCTGTTCGTCGAAGCGGGGCTCGACTGTCTGGTGGCGACCTCGTTCTCGAAGAACTTCTCGCTCTACGGCGAGCGCGTCGGCGCGCTCTCGGTGGCGTGCGGCAGCCGCGAGGAGGCGCAGCGGGTGCTGTCGCAGTTGAAGGTGCGGATCCGAACCAACTACTCCAACCCGCCGACGCACGGCGCCAAGGCGATCGCAACCGTGCTGGCCGATGCGAGGCTGCGCGCGCTCTGGCACGATGAACTGGCGCAGATGCGCGGGCGAATCCGGCGCATGCGCGAGTTGCTGATCGAGGGGATGCGAGCGGCCGGAGTGCAGCAAGACATGTCGTTCATCGCCGCGCAACAAGGCATGTTCAGCTACAGCGGGCTATCGGCCGAGCAGATGCGCCGCCTGCGCAGCGAGTTCAGCGTCTACGGCGTCGATTCGGGGCGCATTTGCGTGGCCGCACTGAACGAACGCAATCTCGGTCGCGTGGCGCAGGCGATCGCCCGGGTGTTGTAGACGGCCCCCGGCCCGAGGCCCGGTGCCGGGGAACTGCGCGGCTTCTCGGCTGTTGGCGGGGCGATCGACCGCATGGTCTGCGTGAGATGCTGCGCTCGGGTAGCATTCGTGCTTGCTGCGCTGCACAAAGCCGCGCCGATAATGACGCCCTGAGTGGCCGGAGGGCGATTCGACGTTGGGGAGGAAGCCTCATCCATGCTGTATCAGCTCTATGAATCGCAACGTGCGCTGATGGCGCCGTTCGCCGAGTTCGCGGCGGCTTCTTCCAAGCTGTACAGCCACCCTCTGTCGCCGTTCACGCACGTGCCGATGGCGCAACGCATGGCGGCGAGCTTCGACCTGGTGCACAGGCTGGCCAAGGAGTACGAGAAGCCGCCGTACGACATCCGCTGCGCGACCGTCGGCGGCGTCGAGGTGGCGGTGCAGGAACAGGTTGCGCTGGAGAAGCCCTTCTGTCGGCTGCTGCGCTTCAAGCGCTTCACCGACCATGCGCAGGTGCTCGAGCGGATGAAGGTGCAGCCCACCGTGCTGGTGGTAGCGCCGCTGTCGGGCCACCACGCGACGCTGCTGCGCGACACCGTTCGAATGCTGCTGCGCGACCACAAGGTGTTCATCACCGACTGGACCGATGCGCGCATGGTGCCGCTCGAACAGGGCCCGTTCCACCTCGACGACTACGTGCGCTACGTGCAGGAGTTCATCCGCACGATCGGCCACCACGTCAACGTGATCTCGGTGTGCCAGCCGACGGTACCGGTGCTCGCCGCGGTGTCGCTGATGGCCAGCGCCGGCGAGCCGACGCCGCCGGCGCTGGTGATGATGGGCGGGCCGATCGATGCCAGGCGCTCGCCCACCTCGGTGAACAACCTGGCGATGAACAAGAGCTACGAGTGGTTCGAGAACAACGTGATCCATCGCGTGCCGCCGAACTACCCGGGCGCGGGTCGCAACGTCTACCCCGGCTTCCTGCAGCACACCGGCTTCGTGGCGATGAACCCCGATCGCCACATGAGCTCGCACTACGACTACTTTCTCGACCTGGTGCGCGGCGACGAGGACAGCGCCGACGCGCACCGCAGCTTCTACGACGAGTACAACGCGGTGCTCGACATGCCCGCCGAGTACTACCTCGACACCATCCGCACGGTGTTCCAGGAGTTCGCGCTCGTCAACGGCACCTGGAACGTCGCCGGCCGGCGGGTGCGGCCGCAGGACATCACGCGCAGCGCGCTGCTGACGATCGAGGGCGAGCTCGACGACATCTCCGGTGCCGGCCAGACGCGTGCCGCGCACGCGCTGTGCACCGGCATCCCGAACTCGCGCAAGCTGCACTACGACGCGATCGGTGCCGGCCACTACGGCATCTTCTCGGGCCGCCGTTGGCGCGAGCAGGTGTACCCCGAGGTGCAGCAGTTCGTGGCACGCCACAGCCGCGGCGTCGCGGCGCCGCCGACGAAGCGGGCGGCGGCCAGCAAGCGCGGCCCCGCACGCGCAGCCAAGCCCGCGCGCAGGTAGCGAAACGGTGGCATCGACAGGCCAGGCCCGCTTGGCCGCACGCATCGAAGATGCATTGCCGCAGACGCAGTGCACGCGCTGCGGGTACCCGGATTGCCACGGCTACGCCCAGGCGATCGCCAGCGATTCCGCGGCGATCAACCGCTGCCCGCCCGGGGGTCGCGAAGGCATCGGCCGCTTGGCGGCATTGACCGGGCGCGCGCCGATCGCGCTGGACCCGGCGCGCGGCATCGAGGGTCCGCGCCGGTTGGCCGTGATCGACGAGTCGTGGTGCATCGGCTGCACGCTGTGCATCCAGGCCTGCCCGGTCGACTGCATCGTCGGCGCCAGCAAACGCATGCACACGGTGATCGACGGCTTGTGCACCGGCTGCGAGCTGTGCGTGCCGGCGTGCCCCGTCGACTGCATCGGCATGGTCGATGTCACCACGCCGGCAACCGGCTGGCAGGCCTGGAGCGCCAAGCTTGCCGCCCAGGCGCGCGAACGCTACCTGCGTCGCAGGCAGCGGCTGCGGCGCGAGCAGCGCGAACACGATCGCGAGATGGCGCAGCGCGCCGCGCGCAAACTCGCCAGCCTCGCGCAGCGCAGCGCGATCACCGACGGCGACTCATGAAGCCCGAAGACGTCGAGTTCCTGTTCGCGACGCTGCAGCGTGCCAACCCCCACCCGGCCAGCGAACTGCTGTTCAGCAGCGCCTTCGAACTGCTGGCCGCGGTGCTGCTGTCGGCTCAGGCCACCGACGCCAGTGTCAACCGTGCCACGCGGCAGTTGTTCGCGCGCGCGCCGACGCCGCGCGCAATGCTCGCGTTCGGCGAGGAGGCGCTGTGCGAGCAGATCCGCACGATCGGCCTGTACCGCACCAAGGCCAAGCACCTGATCGAAGCCTGCCGAATGCTGGTCGAGCGCCACGGCGGCGAGGTGCCGCGCACGCGCGAAGCGCTGCAGGCGCTCCCAGGGGTGGGCCGCAAGACCGCCAACGTGGTGCTCAACGTCGCCTTCGGCGAGCCGACGATGGCCGTCGACACGCATGTGTTCCGCGTTGCCAACCGCACCGGGCTGGCTCCGGGCAGCAGCGCCGAAGCCGTCGAGCACGGGCTGCTCGCCGTGGTGCCGCAGCGTTACCGCACGGAGGCGCACCACTGGTTGATCCTGCATGGCCGCTACGTGTGCACCGCACGGGCACCGAAGTGTCGAGTCTGCGCGATCAACAGCGTCTGCGCAGCCTACGCAGCTTCCGGTGGCGCGCCCACGCTGCCAACCTGAAGGCGTGCGGCCGGCGCACCCTACAATCGCCGCCACCGCTGTCACCCACCGCGCCATGGCCACTCTGCAAGAGCTTGCCGACCGCATCGAGCGCCTCCTCCTGCGGCACGACGAACTCGAGCGCACCAACACGCTGCTGGAGCAGAAGCTGGCAACGATCGGCAGCGAACGCGACAGCTTGAAGTCGCGGCTCGGTGCCGCGCGCGCGCGCATCGATGCGCTGCTCGAGCGCCTGCCGGCAGGCTCCGAGGGCAACCGCTGACCTGCCGCCATGAGCCAGCTCGAAGTCACGATCCTCGGCCAGAGCTACGTGCTCGCGTGTCCCGATGGCGGCGAGCGCGAACTGCTCGAGGCAGTGGCCATGGTCGATCGCGAGATGGGCGCGATTCGCGACGCCGGCAAGGTCAAGGCGCGCGAGCGCATCGCGGTGCTGGCGGCGCTGAACCTCGCGTACCAGCTGGCGCAGGCACCGGCGCGCGACGATGCGCAGGCCGATCAGGCGGAACTCGATCGCCTGGTGAGGCGCATCGATCATGCGCTCGGCGGCGACGGCCGCTTGCTCTGACAGCCGTGACCGCGGCGATCCCCGGTCGCGCTACCCGCATTGCGTTGCGCGAAGCCATGCGTAGAATCGATCCGTCCGCTGCGTTCGCGGAGGTTCTTATTTCCTTGAACCGATGCTCAACGAGCGAGGGCTTGGAACATTGCTCGGCAGGTGCGATCGTCTCGCGTCAGATGAACCCGAAGCCTTGCTGACCGGGCCCACCTGAATCCCCTGGGTTCAGGAATGCGGCCTTCGGTGCGCGGCGGACACTTTCGCACCCCGGCGCCACCTGGGATGCCGGGCCCCACGATGACCCAGTACTGGTTGATGAAGAGCGAGCCCGACGAGGCGTCGATCGACGACCTCGCCCGCGCGCCGGGCAAGCGCCTGCCCTGGACCGGCGTGCGCAACTATCAGGCCCGCAATTTCATGCGCGACCGCATGCGCGTCGGCGACGGCGTGCTCTTCTACCACTCGTCGTGCGCCGAGCCGGGCGTCGCGGGGCTGGCCGAGGTGTGCCGTGCGGCGTACCCCGACGAGACCCAGTTCGATCGCAAGAGCAAGTACTTCGACCCAAGGGCGACGCGCGAAGCGCCGCGCTGGGTGCACGTGGACGTCAAGCTCGTCGAGAAGACGCGTCTGCTCGCGCTGCGCGAGCTGCGCGCGCGCCCCGAACTCGCAGGCATGATCGTGCTGCGCCCCGGCAACCGGTTGTCGATCACGCCGGTGCAACCGCAGGAATGGCGCGCGGTGCTGGCCCTGCTGCGCGCCCGAGCGGAGGCCTGATTCCCCAGGCGCTGCATCGCACCTGCGTTGCAGCATCCCTGTGGCTGCGGCGCGCGCCGCGGCAGACGATCGAGGCCGCCGGTCAGGCGGCAGAGTCGAAACGGATGCTGGCCAGTGCCACCGTATTGCCGCCACGCCGGCGTGCTTCGCCCAGCGCGGCCTCGCAGGCGATCATGAGGTCGGTCTGCGAATGCGCGGTGTGCGGGAAGCTCGCGACCCCGATCGATACCGTGAAGCCGAGTTCCTCGCCGTCGAGCACGACGATCTGCGTCGCGCACTGACGCCGCAAGCCTTCCATTCGCGAGTGCGCGGTGGCCAGCCCGACCCCCGACAGCAGCACCGCGAAGCGCCGCCCTTGCAGACGACACGAGGCATCCATCGCGCGCGTGTTGCCGCGCAGCAGCCGACCCATCGCCTCGAGCACCTGGTCGTGTGCGCGCGCGCCCAACTCGGCCACGCGCTCGCTGTCGTCGTCGAGTTCGAGCAACACCATCGCGAACTCGCGGTGCTCGCGCGTCGACAGATCGACCTCGCGCCGCAGTTGATCCTCGAAGTTGCCGCGCGTGGCCAAGCCGGTGGCGCTGTCTCGCATCAACTGCTCGCCGAATTCGCGGCGCAGCTGGTGGATCGCGGTCTGGTGCTGCTCGATCTGCTCAATAGCCGCGTGCAACTGCGCCTCGCGCACCCGCTGCGGCCCGAGATCGCGCCACAAACAGGCGAGCGCGCGGCGCCCCGCAAGCTCGGTCACGACACGCAGCACCTCCCACTGGTGCTTCTTGTCGAGCCAGTCGAAGCGATGCTCGCTGCTGAGTTGCCTGCCGTGCGCGAGCGCGGTCTGGTCGGCTGCACGCATGGCAGCGCCGAGCGTCGGGTCGAGCAACTCGGTGTCGTTGTGGCCCAGCACGTCGTCGAGCGGACGGCCGTAGAACTGCGCCAGAGATTCCGACGCCGCAATGTAGCGACCATCGTTGCCGTCTTTGATGCCGTACATCACTCCGGGCAGCGTGGCATAGGCCGCCAGCAGCTTGCCCGCCGCGGCCAGCAACGCCGGGTCGGTCCGCGCGGCACCCGCGGACTCGCGGGCCTGGGAGTTGGTTTCGGCACCTGCGCTCATACGAAACGCTCCGTGCAACCCCTCCGTCGCGTCTGATGCGAATCATGATATCCACCCGCATCGCCTTCGTCATCGGCCGGCGCGAGGTCCGAAGGCCCGATCCGCGACCCGTGATGGAATGACTCCCCCGAACACGGGGCGTGCCTGCCAAGCGCCCCCGGCCTGGCCGAACCTCGGGGGCCGGGCCTGGGCCGGAGACCGCGCGCCGGCCGAGGGCGAGAATCGGGCTAGAATGCAGCCCTTTCGCCCTCAGGGCGGCTTGCTGCGGACCGCATTTCGTGCGGCTGACAGCGGCCCGCCGGGTTCGCTGAGCCGACTTGGCGGCGACCCGGGGTGGCGGAGCCAAGATCTTCGAAGCGATCAATGACAACCATCCGCGTCAAGGAAAACGAGCCGTTCGATGTGGCGCTGCGCCGCTTCAAGCGCACGATCGAAAAGCTGGGGCTGCTCACCGAATTGAGGGCACGCGAGTTCTACGAAAAGCCGACCTCGGAGCGCAAACGCAAGAAGGCTGCTGCCGTCAAGCGGCATTTCAAGCGCGTGCGCAGCATGCAGTTGCCCAAGAAGCTCTACTGACCGACGGCCCAATCGCGAGCGAGCCCGCACCGATCGAGCCGGCGCGGGCTCTTGCCTTTTCCGGGAGCCGACGATGACCCTGAAGGACCGCATCACCGAGGACATGAAGGCGGCGATGCGCGCCAGGCAGGCCGAACGCCTGTCGACCATCCGCATGCTGCTGGCCGCCTGCAAGCAGAAGGAGGTCGACGAGCGCATCGTGCTCGACGACGCGGCGGTGATCGGCATCGTCGACAAGCTCATCAAGCAGCGCAAGGACTCGGTCGCCGCGTTCGCGCAGGCCGGCCGCACCGACCTGGTCGACAAGGAGAGCGCCGAGATCACGGTATTGCAGGCCTACCTGCCGCAGCGCCTGGGCGAGCACGAGATCGCGGCCGAGATCGAGCGCATCGTCACCGCCACCGGAGCCACTGGCCCCGGCGACATGGGCAAGGTGATGGCCGCGGCCAAGGCCAAACTGGCCGGAAAGGCCGACATGGCCCTGGTGTCGGCTGCAGTCAAGAAGGCGCTCAACCGGTAGGCACCACCATGGCCCCGCTGCTCCCTTATCGTTGGCTGACCGACGACGTCGGTGTCGCGCCGCAGTTGACGCCGCCGGCGATGGCCGAGGCGGCCCGCGCCGGCTTTCGCAGCGTGATCAACAACCGGCCCGATTTCGAAGAGGGCCCGCAGCAGCCGACCAACGCCAGCATCGAGGCCGCCGCGCGCGCGGCCGGCCTGGATTACCGCTTTCTGCCCGTGGCCAGCAACTACCAGTCGCCCCAGGAGATCGCCGCGTTCGCACGGCTGCTCGCCGAACTGCCGCGCCCCATTCTGGTGTTCTGCCGGTCCGGCGCGCGCTCGACCCGGCTGTACAAGGCCGCTACAGCCTCCTGACCCCGCCGCGATGAGCGGCCGCTAGTGCAATCACGGGCAAGGGCGGCCGCACCCTTCGGCGAGAATTCGTCGCCGCCGCAGAGGCGTGCGGCCCGGACGGCCGCCTGATCAGGCCCGCTCCGCGAGGTTGGATCCCGTTCCCGGGGTCCCCAAGAGGAGACGCGCCGATGATGAAGCTGTGGCTCGGGCTGTCGCGGGCGATCGATTGGCTCAACGAGCGAGTGGGCCGGCTGTGCTACTGGTTGGTGCTGGTTGCCGTGCTGATCAGCTCCGGCAATGCCGTCGTGCGCTACACGCTCGACAAGAGCTCCAACGCCTGGCTCGAGGTCCAGTGGTACCTGTTCTCGGTGGTGTTCCTGTTCTGCGCCGGGTACACGCTGCTGCACAACCAGCACGTGCGCATCGACATCGTTTCGGGGATGTTCTCCAGACGCGTGCGAACCTGGATCGAGATCTTCGGCACGCTGTTCTTCCTCATGCCGATGGCGGCCATCATCGGCTGGCTGTCATGGCCGGTATTCGTCGACGCCTACGTGCACCACGAGGTCTCGACCAACGCCGGCGGCCTCATCGTCTGGCCAGCGCGGCTGATGGTGCCGATCGGCTTCGCCCTGCTGCTGCTGCAGGGGATCTCCGAACTCATCAAGCGCGTCGCGTACCTGCAAGGCCTGATCCCCAGCCCCGACGAGAAGGATGAGGGGCCGAGCGCCGAGGAGCAGCTCGCCGAGGAGCTGCGTCGCCAGCGCGGAGACGCAGCATGATCGAACTCATCGCGCACAACATGGCGCCGATCATGTTCGGCGGGCTGGTGATCTTTCTGCTGTTCGGCTACCCGGTGGCCTTCGCGCTGGCAGCCAACGGCATCTTCTTCGGCTTGATCGGCATCGAGCTGGGCCTGCTGCACCCATCGCTGTTCCAGGCCCTGCCGCAGCGAGTCTGGGCGATCATGTCGAACGACACGCTGCTCGCGGTGCCGTTCTTCACCCTGATGGGGCTGATCCTCGAGCGCAGCGGCATGGCGGAGGATCTGCTCGACACCATCGGGCAGGTGTTCGGGTCGATCCGCGGCGGGCTCGCCTTTGCG
Organism: Burkholderiaceae bacterium; assembly: GCA_022072045.1. GTDB lineage: Bacteria > Pseudomonadota > Gammaproteobacteria > Burkholderiales > Burkholderiaceae_C > JAEUPI01. The sequence continues at coordinate 22,451 of JAJVIL010000083.1, forward strand.
GTCATCCTGGTCGGCGCGCTGCTCGCAGCCACCACCGGGGTGGTGGCCGCCTCGGTGATCTCGATGGGCTTGATCTCGCTGCCGATCATGCTGCGCTACGGCTACGACCGGCGCTTCGCCACCGGGGTGATCGCGGCCTCGGGCACGCTGGCGCAGATCATCCCGCCGTCGCTGGTGCTCATCGTGCTGGCCGACCAGCTCGGCCGATCGGTCGGCGACATGTACGCCGGGGCCTTCCTGCCCGGGCTGGTGCTGACCGGGCTCTACGCGTTGTACACGGTCGGCGTGACGCTGGTGCGCCCGTCGTGGGCACCCGGTGTGCCGGCGGAAGCACGCGTCTATCGCGAGCCGAACGGCGGCAGTGGTCTCCCATCGCTGGCCGCCGTGGTCGTCATCGCAACCCTGGTATCGATTGCGTTCGCCAGGTACCGCTTCAGGGCGCCCGATGCGCCGATCGACGAGATGCTCGTCGTTTCGATCGCGGTCGGCGTCGGCGTCGTGTTCCTGGCGGCGGTGGTCAACCGCACATTGAAGCTGGGCATGCTTTCGAAGATCGCCGAGCGCGTCACCTTCGTGCTGATCCCTCCGCTGGCGCTGATCTTCCTCGTGCTCGGCACCATTTTCCTCGGCATCGCCACGCCGACCGAGGGTGGCGCCATGGGCGCCACCGGCGCGCTGGTGATGGCGCTGGTACGCCGACGCCTGTCGCTGAAGCTGCTGCGCCAGGCCATGGACACCACGGCGAAGCTGACCTCGTTCGTCGTGTTCATCCTGGTCGGCGCCCGTGTCTTCAGCCTGACCTTCTACGGCGTCGACGGGCACCTCTGGGTCGAGCACCTGCTGAGCAGCCTGCCCGGCGGACAGCTCGGCTTTCTCGTCGTCGTCAATCTGCTGGTCTTCGTGCTGGCGTTCTTCTTGGACTTCTTCGAACTGGCGTTCATCATCATCCCGCTGCTCGGGCCGGTGGCCGAGAAGCTCGGCATCGACCTGATCTGGTTCGGTGTGCTGCTTAGCGTGAACATGCAGACGTCGTTCATGCATCCTCCGTTCGGCTATGCGCTGTTCTACCTGCGCAGCGTGGCCTCGCCCAGGGACTACATCGACAAGGTCACCGGCAGGCAGATCGCGAAAATCACCACCGGCCAGATCTACTGGGGTGCAGTGCCATTCGTGCTGCTGCAGGTCGTGATGGTGGCGCTGATCATCGCCTTCCCCGGCCTGGTCGGAGGCGGCCTTGCCAAGAAGGCCAAGGTGAACACCGACGAGATCGAGATCGTCGTTCCGCAGGACAGCTCTCCGGCCGGATCCAAGGCCGAGCAATCCCTGGAGGATGCGCTGGGCAAGGCGATGAGCGGCGACAAGCCGGCATCGGGCGAAGGCAAGAAATAGCGGCCTGCGCGCAGCACGCAGCACAAGCAAGAAACCCCGCCGCGGCGGGGTTTCTTGCGAGCGAACCGGTGCTACTTCTTGCGTTGACGGATCCGTTCCGCCGCGGCCATGAAGTTGTCGAAGGTTCCTTCGGCGATCGAGGTCCACTGCACCTGGTCCTCGCGGAACTTCTTCCATGGCTCGTAGATCTTCTTGAACTTCGCGTTCTTGTCGGCGATGTCGTCGTAGACCTCGGTCGACGTCTTGTAGAACGCCGCCATGATCTCGTTGGAGAACGGGTGGAGTTGCACGCCGCCGGCGATCAGGCGCTTCAGCGCCGGCGGATTCAGCGCGTCGTACTTCGCCACCATCCAGTCGTAGGCCTCGCCGCAGGCCATCTCGAGGATCGTCTGGTACTCCTTGGGCAGCGAGGCCCACGCCTTGTTGCCGACCAGCACATCGAGCTCCGGGCCGCCTTCCCACCAGCCCGGATAGTAGTAATGCTTGGCGACCTTGTAGAAGCCGAGCTTCTCGTCGTCGTACGGACCGACCCACTCGGCCGCGTCAATGGTGCCCTTCTCCAGCGAGGGGTAGATGTCGCCGCCGGCGATCTGCTGCGGCACCACGCCGAGCTTGCTCATCACCAGGCCCGCGGTGCCGCCGATGCGCATCTTCAGACCTTTGAGGTCGTTGACGGTGCGGATCTCCTTGCGGAACCAGCCGCCCATCTGGCACCCGGTGTTGCCCGCCGGGATGTTGATCATGTTGTAGTCTTTGAAGAAGTCGCGCGTCAGCTCGAGGCCGCCACCGTGGATCATCCACGCGTATTGCTGGCGCGCATTGAGCCCGAACGGGATCGCGCAGGCGAAGGCGAAGGTCGGGTCCTTGCCGAAGTAGTAGTACGGCGCGGTGTGCCCGCACTCGACGGTGCCGTTCTGCACCGCATCGAGCACCTGCAGGCCGCCGACGATCTCGCCGCCGGCGAACACCTTGATGTTGAACTTGCCGCCGGTGGCTTCGGTGACGCGCTTGCCGATCAGATCGGCGCCGCCGTAGATCGTGTCGAGGCTCTTGGGCCAACTGGTGGCCATGCGCCAGGTGATGGTCGGCTGGCTCTGCGCAATCGCCGGCGAAGCCAGGAATGCAGACGCGCCAGCCGCAGCGCCACCGGCCAGAAACGAGCGTCGGCGCTTTGCATCCGACACGGTTCGTTCGATCGCCTTCATTTCCTTCTTCGCTTCCATCGGCTCTCCTACTGTTGAATTGGCAACACCGCAGTCCGCGGACAGACCCGGCAGGTTTCGAGACCGCCTGTATATCACCGGCGTTCGCCCGCACCGGGATCGAAAGCTCCGGAACTTCCCCTAGGGGTCAACGCGGTTCAGGCAACGCTCAGGATCCGGCCACCGTCATGCGCTCGACCAACAGCGAGCCCGTGGTCTTGCCGCCGCTGGTGTACTCGTCGGCACCGAGCGCGACCGCATGGCCCAACATGGTGCGCAGATTGCTGGCGATCGTGACCTCGTGCACCGGGTGCACGATGCGCCCGCGCTCGACCCAGAATCCGGTGGCGCCACGCGAGTAGTCGCCGGTCACGAGGTTGACGCCCTGCCCCATCAGCTCGGTGACGAACAGGCCGCGATCCAGCTTGCGCAGCATCGCGTCGAGGTCGTCGCCCGGCCGCGTATGCCGGCTCGACAGCCGCAGGTTCTGCGCGCCGCCGGCGTGCCCGGTGGTGTGCAGGCCCAGCTTGCGCGCCGAATAGCTCGACAGGAAATAGCTGCGCACCACGCCGCCTTCGACCACCCGCCGCCGACTCGTGCGCACGCCCTCGTCGTCGAACGGCGCGCTCGCCTTGCCCTTGGGCTGGTGCGGATCCTCGTCGAGGTCGAGGTGGTCGGCCATCACCGGCTGGCCCAGGCTGTCGAGCAGGAAGGTCGCCTTGCGGTACAGCGCGCCGCCACTGGTGGCCTGCACGAAGTGGCCGATCAGCCCCGCGACCAGCGGCGCCTCGAACAGCACCGGCACTTCGCGCGTACCGAGCTTGTGCGCATGCAGCCGCGACAGCGCGCGCTCGGCGGCATAGCGGCCCACCGCCTCGGGCGACGCCAGCTCGGCGGCGTCGCGCATCGAGCTGTACCAGGCGTCGCGCTGCATGCCCGAGCCGCGGCCGGCGATCGGTGCCACCGAGATCGAATGCCTCGAGCTGGCGTAGCCGCCGCGAAAACCGCGGCTGTTGCCGGCCCAGAAGTGCGACTGCTGAGCCGATACGCCGGCACCTTCGGAGTTGGTGATGTTGCGGTCGGTGGCGAACGCCGCGGCCTCGCAGCGCCGCGCCAGCTCGGCCGCCGCGCCGGCGTCGATCGCCCACGGGTGGAACAGGTCGAGATCGAGTGCCGCCTCCTGCGCGGTGGCGATGTCCTGCGCCTCGGGCAACCCGGCGGCCGCATCCTCGGCCGTGAAGCGCGCGATGTCGAGTGCCGCTTGAACGGTCTGCTCGACGGCCTGGCGCGAGAAGTCCGAACTGCTGGCGTTGCCGCGGCGCTGGCCGACGAACAGCGTGACGCCCAGCGACTTGTCGCGGTTGCGCTCGACGGTCTCGAGGTCGCCCTTGCGCACCGACACCGACAGCCCGCAGCCCTCGGACACCTCGACCGCGGCCTCGCTGGCCCCGAGGCTGTGCGCATGGCGCAGCACGTCCTCGACCAGCGACTGGAACTGCTCGCGAGAATAGGCGAAGCCTTGCGGGTCCGATGCCATGAGGGTGGTGGCGCGCGAGCGCGTGCGCTGGCGCAAAACGGGTGGCAACTATCATAGCGGCCTCGAATCGCCGCACCCGCTCGATGTTCATGCGCCGTGTCGTCCAGTCCACCGATGCGCACGATGGCGTTGTCGCGCCGGGCCCGAGCAAGACGCAGCGCAAGCGCCAGATGCACGAGCTGCAGCAGCTCGGTCAGGCGCTGGCCGCGCTGCCCGCGCAACGGCTGCACGCGCTCGAGCTGCCCGAGCGGCTGCGCGATGCGTTCGCCGAACTCGAGCGCACGCGCTCGCACGAGGGCCGGCGGCGCCAGTTGCAATTCATCGGCAAGCTGATGCGCGGTGTCGACGACGCGCCGCTGCGCGCTGCCGTCGACGCCGAACGGCTCGGCCCTGCCACCGCGGCGCTGCAATTGCACGAGGCCGAGCGCTGGCGCGTCGAACTGGTGAACGACGACGCGGCGATCGAGCGCTGGTCGCTCGCCTACCCCGCGGGCGACGTGCCGCGACTGCGCGCGCTGGTGCAGGCGGCGCGCCGCGAGGGCAACCTGCCATCGGGCCAGCGCCACGCACGCGCATGGCGCGACCTGTTCCGCTTCGTCAGGAGCCACCTCGAGACGGAAGCACCATGAGCGACTACGAATCCGTGCGCATCGGCCTGGTGTCGGTGAGCGACCGCGCGGCGACCGGCGTGTACGAAGACAAGGGTCTGCCCGCGCTTCAGCAGTGGCTGCTGCGCGCGCTGCGCAACCCCGTGCAGTGGGCGACGCGATTGATTCCCGACGAGCAGGCTGGCATCAGCGACGCCTTGCGCGAACTCGTCGACGGCGAACGCTGCGACCTCGTGCTCACCACCGGCGGCACCGGCCCTGCGGTGCGCGACGTGACGCCCGAGGCCACGCTGGCCGTGGCCGACCGCGTGATGCCGGGCTTCGGCGAGCAGATGCGGCAGATCTCGCTGCGCTTCGTGCCCACCGCGATCCTGTCGCGGCAGGTGGCGGTGATCCGCGGGCGCGCGCTGATCGTCAACCTGCCGGGCCAGCCGAAGTCGATCGCCGAGACGCTCGAAGGGCTGCCCAACGCGCAGCCGCCGGTGCCCGGCATCTTTGCCGCGGTGCCCTACTGCGTCGATCTGATCGGCGGCCCCTATCTCGAGACCGACCCCGCGGTGTGCGCAGCGTTCAGGCCGAAATCGGCGCGGCGACCGGCACGCGGCGACTGACGCCGCTTACTTGACGAGGCGGTTCAGTGCCGCGGCGTCGAAGGTCTCGGTGGTCTGCGCATCCTGCGGCACGCAATCGACCGGCGGCAGTTCGCGCGACCGTTCGGAGAGTTTCTCGATGGCCTGCCACAGCAGCGCGATCTGGTGCTCGTGCACGGACGCGTTGTCGATCAGCCCCTTCATCGCCAGCGCCAGCGGATCGTCGCCCTGGGTCACGCCATAGGCCGAGAAACCCATCTTGGCGGCGACGTACTCGCGCCTCGTATCGCCACCCTTGTCGATGATTCGCGCCGGCACGCCCACCGCGGTGGCGCCGGGCGGCACCGGCTGCAGCAGCACCGAGTTGGCGCCGACGCGCGCCCCGTCGCCGACGGTGAATCCGCCCAGCACCTGGGCGCCGGCACTGACGATCACGCCGCGCCCGAGCGTCGGGTGGCGCTTGGAACCGGGCACGAGCGAGGTGCCGCCCAGCGTGACACCCTGGTAGATGGTGCAGTCGTCGCCGACCTCGGCAGTTTCGCCGATCACCACACCCATGCCGTGGTCGATGAAGACGCGCCGGCCGACGATGGCGCCGGGATGGATCTCGATTCCGGTGAGCCAGCGGCCGAGGTGCGAGACGAGACGAGCGATCCACTTCAGCTCGTGCCGCCACGCCGCGTGCGCCCAGCGATGCAGTACCAGAGCGTGCAGGCCCGGGTAACACGTGAGCACCTCCCAGCCCGAGCGCGCCGCGGGGTCGCGCTCGCGGATGCAGGCGATGTCTTCGCGCAGGCGGTCGAACATCTCGATGAATCGGTTTCGGGTGGGCGAGCGCAGTGTATGCGCGCCGTGCCGGCCGCGCCGGCGGCAGGCATTCAGCCGCGGCGTTGCACGGCGCGAGCGATGCCGCGCAGGATGTGCAGCTCCTCGCGACGCAGTTGCGCGCGGTTGAGCAACTGGTTCAGGCGCGGCATCAGGCGCTTCGGCGCCGCAGGGTCGAGGAAGCCGATCGCCTGCAACGCCTCGTGCCAGTGCGCGAGCGCAGCTTGCACCTCGGCGGCGTCAGCCACGTCGGGGTCGGGCGTGCGCGGCAACACCGCGAATCCGCCGAGCGCCTGCCGCCACTCGTAGGCGATGAGCTGCACCGCCTGCGCCAGATTGAGCGAACCGAACTCGCTGGAAGTGGGCACGCTCAGACACAGATGGCAACGGTAGACGTCCTCGTTGGCCAACCCCCAGCGCTCACCGCCGAACACGAAGGCCACCGACAAGCCCTCGTCGGCCAGCGCCGGCAGGCGCGCGCGCGGCGCGAACACCGGCGGCCCGAAATCGCGCGGCGTCATCGCCGTGGCACACGCCACCTGTACACCGGCCAGCGCATCGGCCAGCGTGCTCACGATGCGCGCGCCCGCGAGCACATCGTCGGCGCCGCTGGCCATCGCCGCCGCCTGCGGCCGCTGCAGCACGTCGGCATGGCGCGGTCTCACCAGCACCAGATCGCGGAACCCCATCGTCTTCATGGCGCGCGCCGCGGCGCCCACATTGCCGGCATGGCTGGCATTGACCAGCACGAAGCGGGTGCCATCGGGCGAAACGGTCGAAGACGTTGGCATGCGAAGATAGGATTCGACGCTCGGGCGCTGGCGGCCATTGTCCGCCGCGCGCGCGGCGCGCCATCGATCGCAGCTTTCCTCGAGCGCCATGTCCCAGTCCCTGCACCCCATGCTCAACGTCGCCATCAAGGCGGCGCGCGCGGCCGGATCGATCATCAACCGGGCCGCGCTCGACATCGAACGGCTGGTGGTCAGCGTCAAGGGGCCGAACGATTTCGTCAGCGAGGTCGATCGCGCCGCCGAGACGGCGATCATCGAGACGCTGCTGCAGGCCTACCCCGACCACGGCATCCTGGCCGAGGAGTCCGGCTCGACCCACGGCAGCCGCCACAGCGAGTTCCAGTGGATCATCGACCCGCTGGACGGCACCACCAACTTCCTGCACGGCTTGCCGATCTACGCGGTGTCGATCGGCCTGGCGCACCGCGACGTCGTGCAGCAGGCGGTGGTGTACGACCCGGCGCGCAACGACCTGTACTTCGCCTCGCGCGGCCGCGGCGCGTTCCTCAACGACCGCCGCCTGCGCGTCAGCAAGCGCACGCAACTGGCCGACTCGCTGATCGGCACCGGCTTTCCCTTTCGTCGCGGCGACGACTTCGAGCGCTACCTGCAGATGATGCAGTCGGTGATGCAGCGCTGCGCCGGCGTGCGCCGCCCGGGTGCCGCCGCGCTCGATCTGTGCTACGTGGCCGCGGGCTGGTACGACGGCTTCTTCGAAACCGGCCTCAGCCCGTGGGATGTGGCTGCCGGCTCGCTGATCATCACCGAGGCCGGCGGCCTGATCGGCAACTTCACCGGCGAGGCGCAGTTCCTGCACCAGCGCGAGATCGTTGCCGGCAACCCCAAGGTCTACGGGCAACTCGTGCACCTGCTGGCG
>JAJVIL010000142.1:0-5351 GCA_022072045.1 Burkholderiaceae bacterium
GCCGTCGCCCAGGCGCGCCACCACGGTCGCGTCGAACGGACTGGCGTAGTGCCGCAGCATCTTCGAACCCGCGGTGGTCGGCGCATCGACGGTGACGAAGACGTCCTTGTGGGCGATCGGCACCCCGAGCAGCCTCGCGTCGTCACCGGCGGCGCGGCGCCGGTCGGCGCGCGCGGCGGCAGCCAACGCGCGCTCGCCGTCGACGTGGAGGAACGCGCCCAATGCGTGATGAGCGGTGATCCGTGCGAGCAGATGTTGCGTCAATTCGACGCTGGAGCACTCGCCTGCGGCCAGTGCGCGGCGCAGCCCGGCCACGCCGAGCTGCTCGGGACGGCTGCTCACTCGATCACCTTGGGCACCAGGTACAGCCCGTCGAGCACCTGCGGCGCGCTGCGCTGATTGCGCTCGCGCTGATCGCTCTCGGTGACCACGTCGTCGCGCAGGCGCAGCGCCACCCCGCCCAGTGCCGACAGCGGCGTGTACAGCGGCTCGACGCCGCTGGTGTCGACCTGCTTCATGCGTTCGACGATGCCGAAGAAGCCGTTGAGCTGCGCCAGCATCGCGCGCTCCTCGTCGGGCTTCAGCGCCAGTCGCGCGAGGTGCGCGATGCGGCTCACGTCTTGCGGGGTCAGTGCCATGGTTGGAACGCCGTGCAGGAATGCGTCCGAAGCGCTGCTTCGCGCGCAAGAACCAAAGGGGCTTGCTGTATTATCGCCCGCCATCGCCAGCCCCCCACGCGCGAAGCACCAGGCCTCATCTGCGCAGCGCCGACTGCCAACTGACTGAACGACGAGCATGTTCGGATCCCTGCGCCGCTATTTCTCCACCGACCTGGCCATCGACCTCGGCACCGCCAACACGCTGATCTACGTGCGCGGCAAGGGCATCGTGCTCGACGAGCCCTCGGTGGTGGCCATCGGCCACGAAGGCGGCCCCAACGGCAAGAAGACCATCCAGGCGGTGGGCGCCGAGGCCAAGGCGATGCTCGGCAAGGTGCCCGGCAACATCGAGGCGATCCGGCCGATGAAGGACGGCGTGATCGCCGACTTCACCGTCACCGAGCAGATGCTCAAGCAGTTCATCAAGATGGTCCATCCGCGCTCGATGATGCGTCCGAGCCCGCGGATCATCATCTGCGTGCCGTGCGGCTCGACGCAGGTCGAGCGCCGCGCGATCCGCGAGTCGGCGCTGGGCGCCGGCGCGAGCGAGGTCTACCTGATCGAAGAGCCGATGGCCGCCGCCATCGGTGCCGGCCTGCCGGTGAGCGAGGCGTCGGGCTCGATGGTGGTCGACATCGGCGGCGGCACCACCGAGGTCGGCGTCATCAGCCTGGGCGGCATGGTGTGGAAGGGCAGCGTGCGCGTCGGTGGCGACAAGTTCGACGAAGCCATCATCAACTACATCCGCCGCAACTACGGCATGCTGATCGGCGAGCCCACCGCCGAGGGCATCAAGAAGAGCATCGGCTCGGCCTTCCCGGGCTCCGAGGTCAAGGAGATGGAGGTCAAGGGCCGCAATTTGAGCGAAGGCGTGCCGCGCAGCTTCACGATCTCGTCCAACGAGATCCTCGAGGCGCTGACCGACCCGCTCAACCAGATCGTCTCGAGCGTGAAGAACGCGCTCGAGCAGACGCCGCCCGAACTCGGCGCCGACATCGCCGAGCGCGGCATGATGCTCACCGGCGGCGGCGCGCTGCTGCGCGACCTCGACCGCCTGCTGGCCGAGGAGACCGGCCTGCCGGTGCTGGTGGCCGAAGACCCGCTGACCTGCGTCGTGCGCGGCTGCGGCATGGCGCTGGAGCGCATGGAGCGCCTGGGGTCGATCTTCACGTCCGAGTGACCTGCCGGCCTGCGCGGCGCGGACACGACTTGCGCACTCATTGACCTGAAACCCCATGCCGCTGGGGACGCTCGATCGCACCCCGCCGCCCTTTTTTCGCCAGGGCCCTTCGGCGCTGACCAAGCTGGCGGTGTTCTCGGCGCTCGCGATCTTCCTGATGGCCGCCGACTCGCGGCTGAAGTACACGCAGCCGATCCGCGCTGCGCTGGCCACCGTTCTGCTGCCCGTGCAGCGCGCGCTGCTGGTGCCGGTGGATCTGGTCGAGGGTGGCAGCGAGTACCTGAGGGGGCTGGATCACGCCATCGTCGGCGAGCGCGACGCTCGCGCCAGGCTGGCCGCGCAGGCCGAGCGCGCGGCGCGGGTCGAACAACTCGCCGCCGAGAACGCGCGCCTGCGTGCGCTGCTCGGCCTGCGGCCGGCGCTCACCGTCAGGACGCACACCGCCGAGGTGCTGTACGAGGCCACCGATCCGTATTCGCGCAAGGTCTTCATCGACCGCGGTTCGACGCAGGGCGTGCTGCTCGGCTCGCCGGTGATCAACGACGCCGGCGTGCTGGGGCAGGTGACGAGGGTCTATCCGTTGTCGGCCGAGATCACGCTGCTGGGCGACAAGGACGCTGCGATCCCGGTGCTCAACCCGCGCACCCAGCAGCGAAGCGCGGCGTTCGGCGTCGGTGACGGCGACCAGATGGAGTTGCGCTTCATGTCGGGCAACGCCGACGTGCAGGTCGGTGACCTGCTGATCACCAGTGGCGTCGATGGCGTCTACCCGCCAGGGCTGGCGGTGGCGAGCGTCGTCAAGGTCGAGCGCAAGGCCGATTCCGGCTTCGCGCGCATCGGCCTGCGGGCCACGGCGCAATCCGACGGCGTGCGCCACGTGCTGGTGCTCGATCCGTTGTCGGCGCAGATGCCGCCGCGGCCCGAGCCCGAGGCGGAAGCGGCGGCCAGGCTGCGCAAGGGAGCCAAGCGATGACGCGGCAGCCGGCGCGGGGGCGCGCGCTGCGCCCGAACTGCCGACGCGGAAGGTGTGCGCCATGATCATGCCGCGCGGGGCCGACCAGTTGCTGCTGCCGGTCAACCCGCTGTTCATCGCGGTATCGCTGCTGGTCGCGCTCGGCTTCAACCTGATCCCGCTCGGCCGCCAGGCTGCGATACCCGATCTGCTGGCGCTGGTGCTCGTGTTCTGGAACGTGCACCAACCGCTGCGCGTCGGGGTCGGCATCGCGTTCGTGCTCGGGCTGTTGATGGATGTGCACCAAGGCGCGCTGTTCGGCCAGCACGCGCTGGCCTACACGCTGCTGAGCTTCCTGGCGGTCACGATGCACCGGCGCCTGCTGTGGTTCTCGGTGTTCGAGCAGGCGCTGCAAGTGTGGCCGCTGTTCGCCGCCGCGCACGCGGTGTCGCTCGCGGTGCGTCTGGCGTCAGGTGGCAGCTTCCCCGGCTGGCAACTGCTGATCGCGCCCACCCTCGAGGCCGCCTTGTGGCCGGTCGCGGCGTGGGTGCTGCTGGCGCCGCAGCGGCGCGCGCCCGATCCCGACGAGAATCGGCCCCTGTAGCGGACGCGCCATGACCGAGCTGCGCAACGTCGAACAGGAGCTGAGCCGCTTTCGCGGCCGTCTGTTCGCCGCGGCGCTGTTCGTGCTGTTCGGCTTCGCGCTGATCGGCGCGCGCCTGGCCTGGCTGCAGATCTGGAAGCACGACGAGCTGTCGACGCAGGCCGAGGCCAACCGCATCGCGGTGGTGCCGATCGTGCCCAACCGCGGCCTCATCCTCGACCGCAACGACGTCGTGCTGGCGAGCAACTTCTCGGCCTACACGCTGGAGATCACGCCGGCGCGGCTGAGGGCCGACGTCGAGACCGTGATTGACGAGCTGGCGCAGGTGGTCGACATCCAGCCGCGCGACCGCAAGCGCTACAAGCGGCTGACCGAAGACAGCAAGAGCTTCGAGTCGCTGCCGATCCGCACCAAGCTGACCGACGAGGAAGTGGCGCGCTTCGTCGCACAACGCTTCCGCTTTCCCGGCGTCGACGTGCGGGCGCGGTTGTTCCGCCACTACCCGCTCGGCGAGACCGGCGCGCACCTGATCGGCTACATCGGCCGCATCAACCAGGCCGAGAAGAAGCAGATCGAAGAATGGGACGAGGACCGCCAGGCGAACTACAAGGGCACCGAGTACATCGGCAAGCTCGGGCTCGAGCAGAGCTACGAAGACCAATTGCATGGCACCACCGGCTACGAGGAGGTCGAGACCAGCGCCGGCGGCCGTGCGGTGCGGCGGCTCGACCATCACGGCGCGACCCCCGGCAACACGCTGCACCTTTCGGTGGACATCAAGCTGCAGGCGCTGGTGGAGGACCTGTTCGGCGAGCGTCGCGGCGCGCTGGTGGCGATCGACCCGCGCAACGGCGAGGTGCTCGCGCTGGTCAGCAAGCCGACGTTCGACCCCAATCTGTTCGTCGATGGCATCGACACCGACAGCTGGCGCGAACTGAACGAGTCGATCGACAAGCCGCTGCTCAATCGCGCGCTGCGCGGCACCTACCCGCCGGGTTCGAGCTTCAAGCCCTTCATGGCGATGGCGGCACTGAACACCGGCAAGCGCAGCCCCAACACGGTGATCTTCGACGGCGGCACCTTCCAGTTCGGCAACCACACCTTCCGCAGCCACGGCGACAAGGGCCTCGGGCCGGTGGACATGGTGCGCTCGATCGTCAAGTCGAGCAACGTCTACTACTACTCGCTGGCCAACGAGATGGGTGTCGACCTGATGTACGAGCAGTTGTCCCCGTTCGGCTTCGGGCGCAAGACCGGCATCGACATCGACGGCGAGGTGACGGGGCTGCTGCCGTCGACCGAGTGGAAGCGCAAGGCGTACAAGCGGCCGGAGATGCAGAAGTGGTACGCCGGCGAGACGATCTCGTTGGGCATCGGGCAGGGCTACAACAACTTCACCGCGCTGCAGATGGCCAACGCGGTGAGCACGCTGGCCTCGGGCGGGCAGCGCCACCAGCCGCGGCTGGTGCGCGAGATCGAGGACGTCCTCACGCGCGAGCGCAAGCCCGTGGCCGGCGAGGCGCTCGAGCCGCTGCATCTGAAGCGCGAGCACGTCGAGCTGGTGACGCGCGCGATGTACGGGGTGACGCAGGAGGGCACTTCGGTGCGCTCGTTCATCGGCGCGAAGTACAAGAGCGGCGGCAAGACGGGCACGGCACAGGCCGTGTCGATCAAGGCCAACGAGAAGTACAACGCCGCCAAGCTCGAGGAGCATCAGCGCGACCATTCGATCTACATTGCTTTCGCGCCGCTTGAGGCGCCGACCATCGCGCTGGCGGTGGTGGTCGAGAACGCCGGCTTCGGCTCGGATTCGGCCGCACCGATCGCACGCCGCGTGTTCGACTACGAGCTGCTGCACCAGGTGCCGAGCCTGGAAGACATGGCGCTCGTGCGCCAGGGCAAGGCCACCACCCCGGTCGGCAAGCCGCGCCCGGCCGAGGACTATCTGCTGCCCGG
>JAJVIL010000142.1:5451-28880 GCA_022072045.1 Burkholderiaceae bacterium
TTCGTCGATCACGGCCGCAACATGCTGTTGGCCTTCGGCATCATGTTCGTGGTCGCGCAGATCCCGCCGCAGAAGCTGATGGGGCTCGCGGTGCCGCTGTACGTGCTCGGTGTGGCGCTGCTGCTGCTGATGCTGGTGCCCGGGTTCGGCGTCACGAAGAAGGGCGCGACGCGCTGGCTCGACCTCGGGATCGTGATCCAGCCGAGCGAGATCCTGAAGATCGCGATGCCGATGATGCTCGCCTGGTGGTTCCAGAAGCGCGAAGGGCGGCTGCACGCGGTCGACTTCGCGATCGCGGCGCTGCTGCTGCTGGTGCCGGTGGGGCTGGTGGTCAAGCAGCCCGACCTCGGCACCGCGATCCTGATCCTGTCGGCGGGGCTGTACGTGATCTTCTTCGCCGGCCTGTCGTGGAAGCTGATCATTCCGGTGCTGGTGCTCGGCGCGGCCGGCGTGATCGCGCTGGTGGTCAGCCAGGACCGCCTGTGCGACCCCTCCTTCGCCTGGCCGATGCTGCGCGAGTACCAGAAGCACCGCATCTGCACGCTGCTCGACCCCACCACCGACCCGCTGGGCAAGGGCTTCCACATCATCCAGGGCATGATCGCCATCGGCTCGGGCGGCGTCACCGGCAAGGGCTTCATGAACGGCACGCAGACGCACCTGGAGTTCATTCCCGAGCGCACCACCGATTTCATCTTCGCCGCCTTCGGCGAGGAGTTCGGCCTGCTCGGTGCGGTCGGCCTGCTGATCGGCCTGACGCTGCTGATCCTGCGCGGGCTGATGATCGCCGCCGAGGCGCCCACGGTGTTCGCCCGGCTGCTGGCCGGCGCCATCACGCTGAGCTTCTTCACCTACGCCTTCGTCAACATGGGCATGGTCAGCGGGGTGTTGCCGGTGGTGGGAATCCCGCTGCCGTTCATCAGCTACGGCGGCACCGCGATGGTCACGCTCGGGCTCGGGCTCGGGTTGTTGATGTCGATCGCGCGCAGCCGCCCGTTGATGCGCAGTTGATGGTGCGCGCCGTGGGCCGCGACGCGCGCGATGGTCGCCGTCCGTCGGGGCGCGCAGCGCCGCGCCGAGCGGCGGCTCGATCGGACGCCGCGGTAGGCGTGATCGGCGTCGGCAACATGGGGTCGGCGATGGCGCTGCGTCTGCTCGAGCGCGGGCATCGCGTCGTCGTGCGCGACATCCGGCCCGAGGCTGAGGCTGCTGCCGTTGCCGCCGGCGCGTCGACGGCGCCCGACTGCGCGACGCTGGCCCGGCGCTGTGGCCTGTCGATCGTCGCGGTGGTCGATGCGGCGCAGTGCGAAACCGTGCTGTTCGGCGAGCGGGGGGTGCAGCAGGGGCTGCACAGCGAGGCGACCGTGATGATCTGCTCGACGATCGCGCCGCGCGACGTCGAGACGCTGGCCGCTCGCCTGGCCGAGTCGAACGCGGCGTGCATCGATGCGCCGATGTCCGGTGGGCCGGGGCGCGCCCGCGACGGCACGATGAGCCTGATGGTGGCGAGCGCGGAGCCTGTGTTCGCACGCCACGAGGCGGTGCTGCGAGACCTGTCGTCGCGCCTGCTGCGCCTGGGCGAGCGGCTCGGCGACGGCGCCCGCACCAAGCTGGTCAACAACCTGCTGGCCGGCGTCAACCTGGCGGCGGCGGCCGAGGCGCTCGCGCTGGCCGAGCGCCTCGGGCTCGATGCACGGCGCACGCTGCACGTGCTCGAGCAATCGAGCGCGCAGAGCTGGATCGGCAGCGACCGCCTGGCGCGCGCGTTGGGCGGCGACTTCGCGCCGCGGGCGCACACCAGTCTGCTGGCCAAGGACACGGCGCTGGCGATGACCATGGCTGCCGATGCCGGCCTGCAACCGGCGCTCGGCGCCGTCGCGCAGCAGGTGTTCGCGCAGGCCTGTGCGCAGGGGCTGGCGTCGCTCGACGACGCCAGCCTCCTGACGCTGATGCGCGAGCGCTTCGCCGGCGGCTGACACGGCCGTCAGCTGCCGGCCAGCGCGAAGCGCAGCGTGAACAGCGCGCCGGGCCCATGGCCGGGCGCCGCGGTGCGCGGGCGTGCCTCGCCGATCGTGACCGCGCTGTCGTGTCGGGCCGCGATCTCCTTGACGATCGCCAGCCCGAGACCGCTGCCTTCGGCCTCGTTGTCGAGCGTGCGGTAGAACGGGCGGAACACCAGCTCGCGCTCGGCCTCGGCGATGCCCGGGCCCGAGTCCTCGACCTGCAGCACCACCACCTGGCCGAACGGGTCGGCCGTGACGCGCACGGTTACCACGCCGCCGTCGGGGGTGTAGCGCAGCGCGTTGTCGACCAGGTTGCGAATCAGCTCGCGGATCAGCAGCGGCTGGCCCAGGATGCGGGCGGCGTTGTCGTCGTCATCGGGGCCCTCGTAGCCGAGGTCGATACGCTTGTCCATCGCGCGCGGCACGAAGTCGCGCACCACCTCGCGCGCCAGCCGTGACAGCCGCAGCTCCTGCAGGCGGATCGCCGACGCCTTGTCCTCGGCGCGCGCCATCGCGAGAAGCTGGTTGACCGTGTGCGCGGCGCGCTGGCTGGAGTGGGCGATCTGCTGCAGCGAGCGCTTCAACGCGCGCGCGTCCTGCTGGCCGCCGTCGATCTCGCGCTGCGCGAGTTCGGCCTGCGTGCGCAGCCCTGCCAGCGGTGTCTTCAACTGGTGCGCGGCGTCGGCCAGGAAGTGCTTCTGCGCGCCGATCGAGCGATCGAGCCGCGCCAGCAGTTCGTTGATCGCCTGCACCAGCGGCGCCACCTCGAGCGGCACCTCGCGCTCGTCGATCGGGCTCAGATCCTCGCTGCGCCGCCGGCGGATGCGCTGCTGCAGCGTGGTGAGCGGGGCCAGGCCGCGCTCCAGCGCAAACCACACCAGCACCACCGCCAGCGGCAGGATCACGTACTGCGGGAAGATCACGTCCTTGATGATCTCGGCGGCCAGACGCGAGCGCTTGCCCAGCGTCTCGGCCACCAACACGAGCGCCGGCGCATCGGTGCGCTTGTCCAGCGCCGGCACCCGCACGTAGGCGACGCGCACCGGCTCGCCGTGCACCTGATCGTCGCGGAAGAGCAGTTCGTGCAGCACGGGAAGCTCGTCGGGCACCGGCAGCTCGGTGTCGCCGGCCACGTGCTCGCCGCGCGTGCCGAGCACGCGGAAGTAGACCTGGTCGGCATCGTCGGCATGCAGCATGCTGGCGGTGGTCTCGGGCTGGCGCAGCCGGGCTCGGCTCGGTTGGCCGGGGTCCATCCGCTCGAACACGACCTGGCGCGCCACTGCGCGCGCCATCTCGCCGAGCTCGCGGTCGAACGGCTGATGGGCGAGCTTCTGCGCCGCCGCATAGGTCAGTGCCAGGCTCAGCGGCCACAGCAGCAGCAGCGGCACCAGCATCCAGTCGACGATCTCGCCGAACAGCGACCGCGGCTCGGGCGGGAACAGGCGCAACTTCACGCGGCCCTCCGAACTGACGATGCTGGCGATCGGCGCCGCCGCTCAGGGCGCGATCTTCTCGAGGCAGTAGCCCAGGCCGCGCACGGTCGCGATGTGGATCGGGCCGTGCTCGATCTTCTTGCGCAGGCGGTGGACATAGACCTCGATCGCGTTGCTGCTGACCTCGTCGCCCCACTCGCACAGCCGCTCGACGAGTTGATCCTTGCTGACCAGCCGGCCGGCACGGCGCAGCAGCACCTCGAGCAGCGACAGCTCGCGCGCGGACAGCTCGACCAGTTGATCGTGGATGTAGGCGACGCGGCCGCCGGCGTCGAAGGTCAGCGGCCCATGGCGGATCACGCTGCTGGCCGAGCCCAGGCCGCGGCGCGTCAGCGCACGCACCCGCGCTTCGAGCTCCTGCAGCGAGAACGGCTTGGCCATGTAGTCGTCGGCACCGAGGTCGAGCCCCTTGACGCGCTGCTCGACGCTGTCGGCGGCCGTCAGGATCAGCACCGGCAGCGCCGTGCCCCGCGCGCGCAGCTTGCGCAGCACGTCGAAGCCGTGCAGTCTGGGCAGGCCGAGATCGAGGACCAGCAGGTCGAACTCGTGTGCGGCGAGCGCGGCGTCGGCCTCGGTGCCCGAGGCGACGCGGTCGACCGCGTAGCCCGATGCGCGCAGCGCGCGCATCAGCCCGTCGGCCAGCACCTGGTCGTCTTCGGCAATCAGGATGCGCATCGGCACTCCCCGCTCGCGACCTCGTCGGTGGCGACGGGCCGAGGCGAATTCTAGGTTTGCGTGCCGCGGGCGCTGACCGGGCGCGGGCAAATCCCGGGCAGGGTACTGTACAAACATCCAGCCTGACTGCCATAATGCACCACAACCCTTCAGGAGGCCCCGATGGACGCACCCGTCAAAGCGCTCAACACCGAAAAGGCCAAGGCCCTGCAGGCCGCGCTGGCACAGATCGAGAAGCAGTTCGGCAAGGGCTCGATCATGCGGCTGGGCGACGGCGAGATCGCCGAGCCGATCGACGTGGTGTCCACCGGCTCGCTCGGGCTCGACATCGCGCTGGGCGTCGGCGGCCTGCCGCGCGGCCGCGTGATCGAGATCTACGGGCCGGAGTCCTCGGGCAAGACCACGCTCACGCTGCAGGTGGTGGCCCAGATGCAGAAGCTCGGTGGCACCTGCGCCTTCATCGACGCCGAACACGCGCTCGACGTGCAGTACGCGCAGAAGCTCGGCGTCAACCTGCAGGAGCTCTTGATCAGCCAGCCCGACACCGGCGAGCAGGCGCTCGAGATCGTCGATTCGCTGGTGCGCTCGGGCTCGGTCGATCTCGTGATCATCGATTCGGTCGCCGCGCTGACCCCGAAGGCCGAACTCGAGGGCGAAATGGGCGACTCGCTGCCCGGCCTGCAGGCGCGCCTGATGAGCCAGGCGCTGCGCAAGCTCACGGCCACGGTCAAGAAGACCAACACCATGGTCATCTTCATCAACCAGATCCGCATGAAGATCGGCGTGATGTTCGGCAACCCCGAAACCACCACCGGCGGCAACGCGCTGAAGTTCTATTCGTCGGTGCGGCTGGATATCCGCCGCACCGGCAGCATCAAGAAGGCCGAGGTGGTGATCGGCAGCGAAACCAAGGTCAAGGTGGTCAAGAACAAGGTCGCCCCGCCGTTCAAGGCCGCCGAATTCGACATCCTCTACGGCGAGGGCATCAGCCGCGAAGGCGAGATCGTCGACATGGGCGCCGCCGCCGGCGTGCTCGACAAGTCGGGCGCCTGGTACGCCTACAACGGCGAGAAGATCGGCCAGGGCAAAGACAACGCGCGCGAGTTCCTGCGCGAGAACCCCGACATCGCACGCGAGATCGAGAATCGCATCCGCGAATCGTTCGGTGTCGCGCCGCTGAATCCGCCGAAAGACGCGGAGTGAAGCTTGCGGCCGCAGCAGTAGCTTGGCGGAGTCTGCCATGGGGCCGCCCGATGCGCCGACGCGCAGTCTGCCGCTGAAGGCGCGCGCGCTGCGCTGGCTGTCGCAGCGCGAGCACAGCCGGCACGAGTTGCGTGCCAAGCTGCTGCACGCGGGCGCAGCCGACGATGCGCAGCTCGACGGCCTGCTCGACCAGTTGGCCGCGCAGGGCTTGTTGAGCGACGCCCGCTTCGTCGAATCGCGGGTCCACGCTCGCCAGGGCCGCTTCGGCAATCGCCGCATCGAACAGGAGCTGCGCCGACACGGGGTGTTGCCCGATCCCGAACTGCGCCAGCGGCTGCGGGCCACCGAACTGGCGCGCGCCCAGGAGGTCTGGCGCAAGAAGTTCGGCCACGCGATGGCCGACGCTGCGGGCCGCGCGCGACAGGCGCGCTTTCTCGCCGCGCGCGGCTTCTCGGCCGAGGTGGTGCGCAAGGTGGTGGCTGGCGACATCGGCGACGAAGCGGCCTGAGCCGCCGCGCCGGTGCCAAGCGCTGCGCGCATGGCCGCGTGCTAAATTGCGAGCGCTTGGCGCCCGCTCGTGTCGCGGCGCCGATCGGCGCCGCGCGGCGGCACCACCACCGGCCCACAGCATGAAGATCCACGAATACCAAGGCAAGGAGCTGCTGCGCAGCTTCGATGTTCCGGTGCCGCGCGGCCATCCCGCCTTCACCCAGCGCGAGGCGATCGAAGCGGCGCAGCGGCTGGGCGGCAAGGCGTGGGTGGTCAAGGCGCAAATC
Source organism: Burkholderiaceae bacterium (assembly GCA_022072045.1). Taxonomy (GTDB): domain Bacteria; phylum Pseudomonadota; class Gammaproteobacteria; order Burkholderiales; family Burkholderiaceae_C; genus JAEUPI01. The sequence continues at coordinate 11,602 of JAJVIL010000142.1, forward strand.
CATGCCGGCGGGCGCGGCAAGGGCGGCGGCGTGAAGCTGGCGCGCTCGATCGACGAGGTGGGGGCGCTGGCCGATCAGATGCTCGGCATGCAACTGGTCACCCACCAGACCGGCCCGCACGGCCAGCAGGTACGGCGCCTGCTGATCGAGGAAGGCGCCGACATCGCCAAGGAATACTACGTCGCCGTGCTGACCGACCGCGCCACGCAGAAGGTGGTGTTGATGGGCAGCTCCGAGGGCGGCATGGACATCGAGCAGGTGGCGCACGACACGCCCGAGAAGATCATCAAGGTCTTCGTCGATCCGCTGGCCGGCCTGGGCGCAGCGCAGGCGGGCGAACTGGCGCGCGGCATCGGCGTCCCCCCGGCGTCTCAGGCGCAGGCGGCCTCGCTGTTGCGCAACCTGTACCGTTGCTTCATGGAAACCGACGCCACGCTGACCGAAATCAACCCGCTGATCGTCGAGGGCAACGGCCGGCTCGAGGCACTCGACGCGAAGTTCAACTTCGACGACAACGCGCTGTACCGGCACCCCGAGATCGTCGCGTACCGCGACCTCGACGAGGAGGATGCGGCCGAGATCGAGGCCGGCAAGTTCGGCTTGAGCTACATCAGCCTCGAGGGCAACATCGGCTGCCTGGTCAACGGCGCCGGACTCGCGATGGCGACGATGGACACCATCAAGCTGTTCGGCGGCGAGCCGGCCAACTTTCTCGATGTCGGTGGCGGCGCCAGCGCCGAAAAGGTGACCGAGGCCTTCAAGATCATGCTGCGCAACCGCAACGTGAAGGGCATCCTGGTCAACATCTTCGGCGGCATCATGCGCTGCGACACCATCGCCGAAGGCGTGATCGCCGCCTGCAGGGCGGTCAACCTGACGGTGCCGTTGGTGGTGCGGATGAAGGGCACCAACGAGCACCTCGGCAAGCAGCAGCTCGCGCAGTCAGGGCTGCCGATCATCAGCGCCGACACCATGGCCGAGGCAGCAACCAAGATCGTCGCGGCCGTGCGCTGACACCGGAAACGAGATGAGCATCCTGATCGATCAGAACACCCGAGTGATCACCCAGGGCATCACCGGCAAGACCGGGCAGTTCCACACCCGCGGCTGCCGTGACTACGCCAACGGCAAGGCGTGTTTCGTCGCCGGCGTCAACCCCAGGCGGGCCGGCGAGCAGTTCGAGGGCATCCCGATCTTCGCCAACGTGTCCGACGCCAAGACAGCGACCGGCGCCACCGTCAGCGTGATCTACGTGCCACCGGCAGGCGCCGCCGACGCGATCTGGGAGGCCGTGCAGGCCGAGCTCGACCTCGTGATCTGCATCACCGAAGGCATTCCGGTGCGCGACATGCTGATGGTGCGCAACCGCATGAAGGCCCGCGAGGCCGCCGGCGGCAAGAAGACGCTGCTGCTCGGACCCAATTGTCCCGGCCTGATCACGCCCGAGCAGATCAAGATCGGCATCATGCCGGGCCACATCCACCGCAAGGGCCGCATCGGCGTGGTGTCGCGCTCGGGCACGCTCACCTACGAAGCCGTCGCGCAGGTCACCGAAATCGGGCTCGGCCAGTCGAGCGCGGTCGGCATCGGCGGCGACCCGATCAATGGCCTCAAGCACATCGACGTGATGAAGCTGTTCAACGACGATCCTGAAACCGAGGCGGTGATCATGATCGGCGAGATCGGCGGCCCCGACGAAGCCGATGCCGCGCGCTGGTGCAAGGCCAACATGAAGAAGCCCATCGTCGGCTTCATCGCCGGCGTGACGGCGCCGCCCGGCAAGCGCATGGGACACGCCGGTGCGCTGATCTCCGGGGGCGCCGACACTGCCGAGGCGAAGCTCGCGATCATGGAGGAGTGCGGCTTCAAGGTCACCCGCAACCCCAGCGAAATGGGGCGCCTGCTCAAGACTTTGCTCTGAATGCGCGGCCGCGCGGCGGCGGCTCGCGCGCCGCGGGCGCGTTCGGAGTTGTCCGCAGCACAGGCACCGATGCGCAACCGTACACTGGTTCGCGCCTGCCCCCGCCGCCCGCACAACGACACGGAGACTGCATGGATTTCACCTCGGCCGCATTCTGGGCGGCGCTGGGTTCGATCATCTGGGTCAACATCATCCTGTCGGGCGACAACGCGGTGGTGATCGCGCTGGCCGCGCGCTCGCTGCCGCAGCGGCAGCAGAAGCAGGCGATCTTCTGGGGCAGCGCGGCGGCCATCGTGATGCGCGTGGTGCTGACGATCATCGCGCTCGAGATGCTCAAGTGGCCGTGGCTGAAGATCGTCGGCGCGCTGCTGCTGCTGTACATCGGCGTCTCGCTGATGCTCGAGGACGAAGACGAGGCGGCCGACGCCGGCGATCAAGGCGGCGGCCTGCTGGTGGCGATCCGCACCATCCTGATCGCCGACCTCGTGATGAGCCTCGACAACGTGCTCGCGGTGGCCGCGGCGGCCAAGGGCAACGTGCCGCTGCTGGTGATCGGCCTGGCGCTGAGCATCCCGTTGATCATCTTCGGCAGCACGCTGCTGCTGAAGGTGATGGAGCGCTTTCCGATCATCATCGTCGCGGGCGCCGCACTGCTCGGCTTCCTGGCCGGCGAGATGTTCCTGACCGACCCGGCACTGGTGGCGCGCGTCGGCGAGCTGCCGCACTGGCAGGTCAACGTCGGCGGCGCGATCGGTGCCGCGCTCGTGGTGGCGCTCGGCTGGGCGCTGCAACGGCGGCGCGAGAGGCGCAAGCCGGCGTAGATGGCGCGAGGCTTCGAGCGCATCGCGGCCCGTGGGATGTGGCGCTGGCCGGGCAGGCGCAACCCCGCACCGGCGGCGCCCGCGGCGCCGGCTCCCTCGGGGCTGGCCAACTACCGCATCGAGCGCTTGATGGGCGAGGGCGCCGCGTCTCGGGTCTTTCTGGCGCAAGACCGGCGCAGCGGCCGCTGGGTGGCGCTCAAGGTGCTCGATCTGGGCAGCGGATCCGCTTCGCCAGAGCGCCACGACGCGCTGGAGCGTTTTCGCCGCGAGGCCACCGTGCTGCACGAACTCGACCACCCCGGGATCGTGGCCGTGCTCGATGCCGGCCCCAGCGAGCGCGGCGCCTGGATGGCCATCGAGGTGGTGAGCGGCTGCGACCTCACGCGCTACACGCGGGCGTCGCGGCTGCTGCCGCCGCCGTTGGTGGCGCGCATCGGCGCGCGGCTGGCCGAGGCGCTGGCCTACGCGCATCGGCGCGGCGTCGTGCACCGCGACGTCAAGCCGGCCAACGTCCTGGTCGACTGGACCAGGGACGTGGTCAAACTCGGCGACTTCGGCCTTGCGCGCAGCAGCGAGCACACGCAGACGCGCTCGGGCGTGGCGCTCGGCTCGCCCGACTACATGGCGCCCGAGCAGTTGGTCGGCGGCCCGGTGGGCCCGGCGGCCGATGTCTACGCGCTGGGCGCGACGCTGTACGAGTTGCTGTGCGGGCGCCGGCCGCACCAGGCCAACAACCTGGGCGAGCTGCTGCGCGCGGTAGCCAGCGAACCGGCCCCGCCGCTGGCTCTGTTGCGCCCTGATGTGGAAAGCGCCCTGTGCGCCGTGGTGCAGCCGCTGTTGGAGAAAGATCAGGGGCGGCGCCCGCACGATGCGGCAGCGGTGGCGGCGCGACTGTGGAGCGTGGCCGATCGCACGACCGGCGCCCGCGTCTCCCCTTGACTCGGCACCGCCCAGCGCGGCGTGGCGCGGTCGAACCAAGGCACAATCGGCAGCCGATCGCCGCCCGCGAAGAGAGCCCGCGCTTGACTGCCGCTGCCATGACCTTCGAGTACTTCCACGCGGTAGACGCCGGGCGGGCGCGCTCGAACAACGAAGACTCGGTGGAGGTCGACGCCGAGAACGCGCTGGCCGTGCTGGCCGACGGCATGGGTGGCTACAACGCCGGCGAAGTGGCCAGCACGATGGCCACCTCGTTCATCAAGACCGAGCTCGGCCGCTGGCTGCACGAAGCGATGGGGCACGCCACCGACACCGAGATCCGGCGCGCGATGGATATCTGCGTCGACAACGCCAACCGCGCGATTTTCAACGCCGCCAATTCCAACCCGCAATACGCCGGCATGGGCACGACGCTGGTGGTGGCGGTGTTCCGCGACCTACGGCTCTTGCTCGGCCACGTGGGCGACTCGCGCGCCTACCGCTGGCGCGGCGGCCGTCTGTCGCAGATCACGCGCGATCATTCGTTGCTGCAGGAGCAGATCGATGCCGGGCTGATCACGGCCGAACAGGCCGTCTTCTCGGCCAACAAGAACCTCGTCACCCGCGCCGTCGGGGTCGAGGACACCGTGCTGCTCGAGACCCACCTGCACGAGGTGCAGGTGGGCGACGTCTACCTGATGTGCTCGGACGGCCTGTCCGACATGGTCGACGATGCCGCCATCGGACAGTTGCTGCAGACCCACGAGTCGATCGATTCGGCGGGCCGGGCGCTGGTGGAAGCGGCCAACGAGGCCGGCGGAAAGGATAATATCTCGCTCATTCTGGTCCGCGCCGCCGGGGGTCCAACAGGCACGGGGCGTTCGTGGTGGCCGTTCAAGCGCTGAGCGGCCGGCGCGGCGGCAGTCGAGGCGCGCGCGCGACCAATCGCTAGAGGAAGAGCATGGGCAAGTTGGTGGTGTCGCTCGATGGCGTGGTCATCAAGGAAGTCCAGATCATCAAGGACAAGACCACGCTGGGCCGCCGGCCTTACAACGACATCGTGATCGACAACCTCGCCGTCAGCGGCGAGCACGCCGTGCTGCAGATGGTGGGGCAAGACGTCTTCATCGAAGACCTCAACAGCACCAACGGCACCTACATCAACGGCAAGGCGGTCAAGAAGCAGCTGCTAGCCCACAACGACACGGTCGAGATCGGCAAGTACAAGATCAAGTACCTGGTCGAAGAAGGCGGCGACTACGAAAAGACGATGATCATGCGCCAGGGCGCTGCGGCCACTGCCGGCGCCGCTGGTGCGCCGGCGTTCTCGCAGACCTCGGGGATGGGCGCCAACTCGGGCTTCGGCACGCTGGGGGCGAGCGCCAACCCGGCCTCGATCAAGGTGCTCAACGGGGCCGCTGCCGGCCGCGAAGTGGCGCTGACCAAGGTGGTGACCACGGTGGGCAAGCCTGGCGTGCAGGTGGCTTCGATCACCAAGCGCCCCGGCGGCTACGTGATCGCGCACGTCGAGGGCACCCATCGGCCGGCGATCAACGGCACGCCGTTGACCGGCGACTCGGTGCACCTGAAGAACGGCGACGTGATCGAGCTGGCCGGCACGCAGATGCAGTTCGTGCAGGGCTGACGCGGCGGCAGTCGAATCGCGACGTGACGCTTGTCACGGCCGCAAGTGCCCGTTGCACGCTCCCCGGCATTGGCGCGGCGAACGCCAATTCCATGCCTTGCCGGGGCCGGCGCTGCGCCGCACCATTGCGCCTGCCGATCTATCCGATCGCGCACGTCGCACGTCGCGCGATCATCGGGGCCTTCCGCGATCGAGCCGACCCGTGCACGATGCGCGCGGTGAAATGAACCCTCCATGCAGATTCGCGTCCTCGGCTGTTCGGGCTCCATCGGTGGCGAGTGCCGCACGACGTCGTTCCTGCTCGACCATGATGTCCTGATCGACGCCGGCACCGGCGTCGGCGACCTCATGCTCGACGAGCTGACCGCGATCGAGCACATCCTGATCAGCCACTCGCATCTCGATCACGTGCTGGCGATCGGCCTGCTGGCCGACAGCGTGGTGCGCCGTCGCGCGGGGCGCGAGCCGATCCAGGTGCACGCGCTGCCGGCCACGCTCGACGCGCTGCGCACGCACGTCTTCAACGGCGTGATCTGGCCCGACTTCACACGCCTGCCCTCGGCCGACGCGCCGGTGCTGAGGCTGGTGCCGTTCGAGATCGGACAGGTCATCACGCTGGGCGAGCGGCGCATCGAGGTGCTGCCGGCCGCGCACACCGTGCCCGCCGTGGGCTTCGCGGTGCTCGGCGCGCCCGTGGCCAAGCGCGGCGCCTTCATCTTCAGCGGCGACACCGGACCCAACCCCGCGCTGTGGACGCGCCTGCACGGCATGCGAATCGCCTCGCTGGTGATCGAAACCGCATTCAGCGACGAGGAGCGCCAGCTCGCGCGCGTGAGCCGCCACCTGTGCCCGTCGGCGCTCGGCCAGGAGCTGGCGCGGCTCGAGCACCCGACCAGCGTCTTCATCACGCACATCAAGCCCGGCGAGGTCGATGCGGTGATGAGCGAAATCGCGGCGCTGAACAGCGCGCACCGCGTGTGCGCGCTGGCGCAGGGTCAGGTGATCGCGATCGACTGAGCGCGGCGCATCTGTAAGCGGTGTGACGCGCCGCGTCACCCGGGCCCGGCGCGGTTGACGCAATTCGGCAGGTTGGGTGTAACGGGCGTGAACTAACGCCCACTCGAAGGCCGGCCCGGCCGGTTCCAGACCTGGCACGGCCCCTGCATCCAATCCAGGCGGAACCACCAACCCTGTTCCCCAAGGAGAGCAAACCATGAAACGCGTTCAGCAAGGTTTCACCCTGATCGAACTGATGATCGTCGTGGCGATCATCGGCATCCTGGCGGCGGTCGCGCTGCCTGCGTACCGCGACTACAGCGTGCGCGCCAAGGTCAGCGAACTGGTGCTCGCGGCGTCGTCGGCCAAGACGAGCGTGGCGGAGTACGTGAATACCAACGGCGTGATGCCTGACTCAGGCTCGGTGTCGATCGAAGGGCAGACTTCCAAGTATGTCGCGTCGGTCGGCTATACGGGCCAGAGCGCGTCGCAGGGCTACATCGAAGTCACCGCTACGCCCGCCGAACCGGCGATCAGCGGCCAACAGCTCCGACTTTCGGGTCTGGCGACCGGTGGCCAAGTAGTCTGGACGTGTCAGGGCGGCGCTACCCCGATCGCGCCCAAGTACCTGCCTTCGAGCTGCAAGTAATCGCGATTGCGGCATGAAGAGGGCCCCGCAAGGGGCCTTCTTTCATTCCGTGCCCTCGCATCCTTCGCAAGTTCGTTGATGGAAGTCAGCCACACCCTGCCTGCCGAGCGACTCGTGACGAGCGTACAGCGCTCACGGTGGAACCGCGACCTGGCGCTGCCGTTCGAGCCGTGGCAAGCGCTGTGGGTGCTTGCGTTGGCGGCGCCGTGGCTGCTGCCGACGCACATGATTCCGTGGCGGGCGTTTCATGCCGATCTGTTGATGGCCCTGGCGCTCTTGCCTGCGGCATTGTGGGCGATGCTGCGCGCGCCCAAGCCGGTGGCTTTGCCGTTGTCGGCCCTTGCGGCGCTGGGTGTGGCGTGCGTCCCGCTGCTGCAATGGGCCGGCGGCATGTTCATCCTTGCCGGCGACGCCTGGATCGCCGCCATCTACCTGCTCGGCTTCGCACTCGCCATCGCGACAGGTGCCCGCTTGCAACAGGTTGCGCCGGGTCGGCTGGTCGATGCATTGTTCGCCGCGTTTGCCATCGCGGGGCTGATCTCGGTAGGCATCGTCCTCGCCCAGTGGCTGCGCCTTTGGCCACTGCGCGTGGCCGACTTCGATCTCATCATCTTCTACCCGGGCGCGCCGTACCGGCCGTTCGGTAACCTGGGGCAGGCCAACCACGTGGCGACGCTGCTGGTGTGGTCGTTGCTTGGGCTTTGGTGGGCGTACTTGTCAGGTCGGGTGCGCGGCGCCGCAGCCGCGATGGCAGGCGCGTTTCTGCTGATCGGAATCACCGCCACCCAGTCGCGCACCGCATGGCTCGAGCTGATGGGGCTGATGGCCGCAGCGACAATCTGGCGGCGGCAGTTGGCGACGCGCCGCTGCGTGCCAGTCTTGGCCGGCCTTGGTCTGCTCGCCGTCGCGCTCGCCGCCGGTTGGGGGCCCGCCAATGGCGTGCTGGACCTGCAGGCTGCACGCGCGCTGTCGAACGAAGTGTCGTCGGCGGGCCTGCGCCCCGCAATCTGGCAGCTCTTCATCGATGCAGCGCTGCAGCGGCCGTGGGCCGGCTGGGGTTGGAACCAGATTTCGTTCGCTCAGGCGACGGTCGCACTCGATCATCCGTCGCTGCACTACACCTTCCAGAGCGCCCACAACCTGGTGCTCGATCTGGTGGTGCAAAACGGCCTGCCGCTGGGGCTGCTGATCAGCCTCGGCCTGGCCGGTTGGATGCTGGTGCAGGTACGCTGCGTCGACTCTGCCGCCGGCTGCCTGCTGTGGCTTGCGCTGGCGGTGCTTGGCGTCCACGCGATGCTCGAGTTCCCGCAGGCCTACGCCTACTTCCTGCTGCCGGCGGGCCTGATGGTCGGCGCGCTCGAAGCCATGCATCCGTCGCGGCCGGTGCGGGTCAACCGCTGGCTGCCCACGGGCGTGCTGCTGCTTGCCGCGGCGCTGACTGCGTGGGTCGGTGTGGAGTACCACCGCGCCGAACAGAACCTGACGCAGTTGCGCTTCGAGCGCGCGCGCATCGTTCCGGTCGGCGTCGACCATGTGACCCCGACCCCGGCACCGGATCTCGTGCTGCTGACGCAGTTGCGCGACTTCCTGCGCGCGCTGCGGCTGCGACCCGATGCCGGCATGAGCGAGCAGCAGCTCGAACTGATGCGGCGCGTGACCCTGCAATATCCGTCCGACGGCAACCACCTGATCCTGGCGGCGATGGAGGCGTTGAATACCGGACCGGAGCAGGCCGCCCGCGTACTCGATCGCATGTGTCGCATGGTGCCGCCGCAGCGATGCCGCGACGCGCTCGCCACCTGGCGCGGCATGGCCGGTACGTCGGCGCCGCTGGCGAAAGTCGAGCTGCCCGCTGTGCCCAAGTAAGCCAAGCTGCCTGCCGGCGTGAAGCGCACCTCGCGCCGACCGCGCGTATAGTCGCCGCGGCCAAATCCATCCAGCGCACGAGAGCCTCTCGCCTCCCACCCTTGCCCGTGCTCGCCCGCGCGATCGTCACTTCGCTCGCGGTCGCCGCCCCGATGCTGCTGGCGTTCAACGCGCCGCCATCGCCGACCGTGCTCAATGGGCTGCTCTCAATCGGCCTGTGGGGGATCGTGCTGACGACGCTGCGCCGCCAGCCGCGCGCGCCATCGGGCGCGGCTGTCACCTTGCTTGCCGCTGCGGTCTGCGTGGTGCTGGCAGCCTTGCTGTCCGCGGTCATCGGTGCGCTGCCCGCGTCGATCGCTGCCGGCAGCGTCGCCTCGATCGGTGCTGCGTCGCTGGTGATGCTCGCGGCGGCAACGGCCAGCGACCGCTCAGACCGAAAGGCGCTGAGCGACGGCTTCTGGTGGGGCCTGGTCGTTGCCGGCGTGCTCAGCGCGGCGATTGCGATGATCCAGGTGTTCGCGCCCGACTGGCCCGACGGCACCTGGATCGCCCGCTCGTCGCTGCCGGGGCGCGCCGGTGCGAATCTGCGCCAACCCAACCATCTGAGTTCGCTCGTGCTGTGGGCGATGGTGGCTTGGCTCGCGCTCGCCGGCGGCCGACGCTGGCGCATGCCGCTCGTTGTGCTGGTGCAGGCGCTGCTGCTGTTCGCCGTGGTGCTGACCGGTTCGCGCACGGGGATCCTCGGTACCGCGATGCTGGCGTTGTGGGGGCTGTTTGATCGACGCCTGCCGCGCCCGCTGCGCTTCACGCTCGGGCTCTCGCCGCTGCTGTTCGTGCTGCTGTGGCTGGCGATGGTGGCGTGGGCGTCTCTGACCGGTCATCTCTTCGGCGCCGAGGGGCATCTGGCACTGGGTGGCGGCGCGGGCGACATCTCGAGCTCGCGCTTCGCCATCTGGTCCAACGCGCTTTCGATGATCGCGCACGAGCCCTGGGCCGGGGTCGGCTGGGGCGAATTCAACTTCGCGTGGACGCTGAGCGCGTTTGCGCACCGGCCGACGGCGTTCTTCGACCACACGCACAACCTGCCGCTGCAGTTGCTCGTCGAGTTGGGCGTTCCGCTGGGCGGCCTGGTGATCGCGTTGCTGCTGGTGGCGCTCGTGCAGGCCGGACGCCGCGCCTGGGCGGGCGAGGGCGACGACGGCCTGGCGCGCCGCGCCGCCTTCATGATCGTGCTGATGATCGGCCTGCATAGCCTGCTGGAGTATCCGCTGTGGTATGCCTACTTCCTGCTGCCGACCGCGTTTGCCTGGGGCTTTGCATTGGCGCCGGGCCAGGCCGCCGCCGAAACCCCTTCCGGCCTTGCGGCTGCAATCCACAACCCGCGCGACAGCCGGACACTGGCTTTCGCAGGGCTGGCGCTGGCCATCGGGGCAGCCGCCGCGGCGTTCGACTACTGGCGCGTCGTCGTGATCTACGATCCCGGCGAAAACGCGGCACCGCTCGAAGAGCGCATCGAGCGCGGCCAGCGCAGTCCGCTGTTCGGCCAGCACGCCGACTACGCCGCCGCCACCGCGTTCGGCGAGCCCAGGGCGCCGCTGTCGCCATCGCAGCAGCTCGCGTTTCGACGCGCGCCGCACCAGTTGCTCGACGTGCGGCTGATGATCGCGTGGGCGCAGGCGCTGGCCGCCGAGGGCGAACTGGACAAGGCTCGATGGCTGGCCGCCCGCATCCGCGAGTTCCGCAACCCGGGGGCCGACGAATTCTTCGCGCCGTGCGCGCAGCCGGCTGCTGCCGCCTCGGCCTTCCAGTGCCAGCCGCCGCAGCGGGTGGTGCCCTGGCGCGAGTTCACGCTGCCCTGAGCGACGCCGCCCGCCGGATCAGGCCGGCCCCACCCAGTGCCCCGACTTGCCGCCGCTCTTTTCGAGCAGCCGAATGTCGCCCATCACCATGCCGCGGTCGACCGATTTGCACATGTCGTAGACAGTCAGCAGGCCGATCTGCACCGCGGCGAGCGCTTCCATCTCGACGCCGGTACGGCCGAGCGTCTCGGCCTGTGCGATGCAGTGCACGGCGAGCGCTGCGGCATCGAGCTCGAACTCGACGCTGACGCGGGTCAGCGGCAGCGGATGCGCCAGCGGGATCAGCTCGGCGGTGCGTTTGGCGGCCTGGATCGCCGCGATGCGCGCGATGCCGATCACGTCGCCCTTGCTGGCCTGGCCGTCAGCGATCAACGCCAGCGTCGCCGCCTGCATGCGGATGCTGCCTCGTGCGCGCGCAGTACGGTGGGTCTCGGGTTTGGCGCCCACGTCGACCATGTGGGCCTGGCCTCGAGTGTCGAAATGGGTCAACGTCGTGTCGCTGGGGGCCATGATGACCGCGGGGTCGAGCTGCCGTTAACCGGCGGGCAATGTCACGGTGCGATCATAGGCGGCCGAGCGCGCCCGGCGGCAACCGGATGCGCCGTCCCGCCAGCGATTTACCATGAAGCACAGCCAGGCCCCCACCTCTCGTCGGACGCCCGCGCACGCGTTGCTGCGCCGTGCCGTTGCCGGCGCGCTCGCGCTGACTCTGGCACTCGGGGGTCCGGCGTGGGCGCAGGTGCGGCTGCCGTCGCTCGGCGAGTCGGGGTCCGACGAGTTGTCGGTGTCGGCCGAGCGACACCTGGGCGAGCAGATCATGCGCGACGTGCGGCGCGATCCCGAGTACCTCGACGACCCCGTGCTGCTCGAATACCTGCAGTCGATCTGGGGGCCGCTGGTGCAGGCGGCGCGGCAGCGCGGCAACATCTCGCCCGACCTCGAGGCCAGTTACCCGTTCGAGGCCTTCCTGGTGCGCGACCGCAGCGTCAACGCGTTCGCGCTGCCCGGCGGCTACGTCGGCGTGCACCTGGCGCTGATCAACCTTACCGCGTCGGCCGACGAACTGGCGTCGGTGCTGGCGCACGAACTGTCGCACATCACCCAGCGCCACATCGCGCGCAGCATCTCGGTGAACCAGCGCCAGAGCCTGGTGGCGCTGGCCGGGTTGATCCTCGGCGTGCTGGCGGCGCGCAGCAACCCCGATGCGGCGCAGGCGGCGATCATGGGCGGTCAGGCCGCTGCCGCGCAGGGTCAGCTCGCCTTCTCGCGCGACATGGAGCGCGAGGCGGACCGCATCGGCCAGGCCGTGATGCGCGGCGCCGGCTTCGCGCCGTCCGGAATGGCCAGCATGTTCGAGCGACTCCAGCAGGCCAACCGGCTCAACGACAGCGGCGCCTATCCGTACCTGCGCAGCCACCCGCTCACCTCCGAGCGCATCGCCGAGGCGCAGGCGCGGCTCGGTACCGACCCCGCCCAGGCGGGCAACTCGCGGCCCGAGCACACGCTGATGCGCGCGCGTGCACGGGTGCTGATGGAGACCACCGCGCAAGCGTGGCAGCGGCTGCAGGATTTCGACAGGACCCAGGCCGACTCGGGCGACGACCGACTCGCCGCGCTGTACACCAGCGTGCTGGCGTCGGTGCAGTTGCGCGATTTCGCGCGCGCCGTGCCGGCCTTCGCCGCAGGGGAACGGCTGGTCGCAGCCGGCCCGCCGCAGCCGCGCCGGGCCCGCGAGTGGGGGTTGCTGGGTGTCGAACTCGCGGTGGCCCAGGGCGATGCGGCCGCCGCCGAGAAGCGCTTGCGCGCGCTGCCTGCCGACGCGTCGCGCCCGCGCGTGTTGCTGGCGGGCCAGAGCGCACTGCTGAGCAGCGACGCGGCGCTGCTGAAGCGGCGCTGCGAGTCGCTGCAGAGCTGGACCAGCGACCACCCCGGCGATGCGCTGGCCTGGAGCGAGCTGTCGTCGTGCGCCGAGCGTCAGGGCCAGAAGCTGCGTGCGGTGCGTGCGCACGCCGAAGCGCGGGCCGCGCTGGGCGACTGGGCCGGCGCGATCGACCGCCTGCACGCCGGCCAGCGCCTGGCGCGCTCGGGCGCCGGGCAGGATTTCATCGAGTCGTCGGTCATCGATGCGCGGCTGCGCCAGCTCGAAGCCCAGCGTCGCGCGCTGATGGAAGAGTCGCGCGGCCGGGGCGGGCAGCGCGAACCGGCGCAGTGAGCGGCCGGGTCAGGCCGCCCGAGGCGAGAACAGGCGCTCGATGGCGACGTCGATCACCACGCCGGCCACGCTGTAGATCAGCGAGCCGATCAGCGCGGCGCCGAAGCCGGCGACGGTGAAGCTGTCGCCGATCAGGCGGGCTGCCGCCCAGAACATCGCCGCGTTGATCACGAACAGGAACAGCCCGAGCGTCAGCAGCGTCACCGGCAGCGTCAGCAGCACCAGCAGCGGCCGCACCAGGGTGTTCAGCAGGCCCAGCACGAGGGCGGCGAACATCGCCGCGCCGAAGCTGGCCACGTGCACACCGCTGTAGAGATTGGCCACCAGGAGCAGCGCCGCGGCCAACAACAGCCAGCGAAGAATCAGCTTCATCGCGCGAGCATAACGCCGCTCGCGGGGCGCACCGCCGACGCGCTCGTGATGCGCCGCGGCGACAGAAATGCGCTCCACGAGGGAGAAAAGCGTTCTCCACGAGGGAAAAACGCTTCTCAGCGAGGAAAGCTCGCTGTACGATCGCGCCCGCAGGGACCATGAGAGAAACGAGAGTTCACGCGGCTCTCACCCGGGTTCCGGCACATCAACCACTCACGTGATGGAGAAATTTCAAATGGCAACTGCGAAGAAGGCGAAGAAGGCGGCGAAGAAGGCCCCGGCCAAGAAGGCCGCCAAGAAGAAGGCGCCGGCCAAGAAGGCTGCGAAGAGGGCGCCGGCCAAGAAGGCCGCCAAGAAGAAGGCGCCGGCCAAGAAGGCTGCGAAGAAAAAGGCCCCCGCCAAGAAGCGCACCCCGAACGCCGCGTTCATGAAGGCGATGACGCCCAGCGCAGCGCTGGCGGCGATCATCGGCGACAAGGCGATGCCGCGCACCGAGGTGACCAAGAAGGTGTGGGAGTACATCAAGAAGAACGGCCTGCAAGACAAGGCCAAGCGCACGATGATCAACGCCGACGCCAAGCTGAGGGAGATCTTCAACAAGGCCCAGGTGTCGATGTTCGAGATGACCAAGCTGATCAATTCGCACCTCAAGTGAGCCGCAGCAGGCCCCCCGGGGTCTGCAGCGTGCGAAGAAGGCCGGCCGATGTGCCGGCCTTTTGTTTCCGGCCGGCGCTTCGCGCCTTGACTTCGCTGTCGCGAAGTCAGCTTTCAACGCAACGGCCTTCGGCCGTCGGGTCTGCACCGAGCGTCGAACGACCCGCGCTCATTGGCGGGCTGAAGCCGCCAGCACCGGCTGCAGGAAGCGGCCGGTGTGGCTCGCCGGGTCGGCGGCCACTTCTTCAGGCGTGCCCGCCGCGACGATCCGGCCGCCGCCGGCGCCGCCTTCGGGGCCGAGGTCGATCAGCCAGTCGGCGGTCTTGATGACGTCGAGGTTGTGTTCGATGACGACGATCGTGTTGCCGGCATCGCGCAACTGGTGCAGCACCGCCAGCAGCAGCTCGATGTCGGCGAAGTGCAGCCCGGTGGTCGGCTCGTCGAGGATGTACAGCGTGCGCCCGGTGTCGCGCTTGGAGAGCTCCAGCGCGAGCTTGACGCGCTGCGCCTCGCCGCCCGACAGCGTGGTCGCACTCTGGCCGAGCTTGACGTAGCCGAGTCCCACCTCGAGCAGCGTCTTGAGCTTGCGCGCGATCGCCGGCACCGCGTCGAAGAAGGCGCTCGCGTCCTCCACCGTGAGGTCGAGCACCTGGCTGATGTTCAGGCCCTTGTAGAGGATCTCGAGCGTCTCGCGGTTGTAGCGCAGGCCGCGGCAGGCGTCGCACGGCACGTAGACGTCGGGCAGGAAGTGCATCTCGACCTTCAGCACGCCGTCGCCCTGGCACGCCTCGCAGCGGCCGCCGGCGACGTTGAAGCTGAAGCGGCCGGCGCCGTAGCCGCGCTCGCGCGCCGCCGGCACCTCGGCGAAGAGCTCGCGGATCGGCGTGAACAGCCCGGTGTAGGTCGCCGGGTTGCTGCGCGGCGTGCGCCCGATCGGGCTCTGGTCGACCGCGATCACCTTGTCGAACGCCTCCAGCCCTTCGATCGCGTCGTGCGGCGCCGGCTCGGCGCTGCTGCCGTACAGGTGGCGCGCCACGGCCGCGTACAGCGTGTCGTTGACCAGCGTGCTCTTGCCCGAGCCCGAGACGCCGGTGACGCAGGTGAACAGGCCCACCGGCACGTCGGCGGTCACGCCGCGCAGGTTGTTGCCGCGCGCACCGACGATGCGCAGGCAGGCGCCCGCCGCGCCCGCCGGGGCGTTCTCGATCAGCGACGCACTCTGCCACGGCGTGCGCCTGGCCGGCACGGCGATGCGCCGGCGTCCCGACAGGAACTGACCGGTCAGCGACGTCGGATGCGCGGCGATCTGCGCGGGCGTGCCTTGCGCCACCAGTTGGCCGCCGTGCACACCGGCGCCGGGGCCGAGATCGATGCAGTGGTCGGCGGCGCGAATCATCTCCTCGTCGTGTTCGACCACCAGCACGCTGTTGTCGAGGTCGCGCAGCCGCTTCAAGGTGTCGACCAGCCGCGCGTTGTCGCGCTGGTGCAGCCCGATGCTCGGCTCGTCGAGCACGTACATCACCCCGGTCAGCCCCGAGCCGATCTGCGAGGCCAGGCGGATGCGCTGCGCCTCGCCGCCGGACAGGGTGTCGGCACCGCGATCCAGACTCAGGTACGACAGCCCGACGTCGTTGAGGAATTTCAGCCGCGCGCGGACCTCGCGCACCACCTTGTCGGCGATCTCGGCCTTGGCACCGGCGAGTTGCAGCGACTCGAAATACGCCAGCGCGTCGGCCAGCGTGGCGTGCTCGACCTCGTAGATCGCCTTGCCATGCGAAGGCTCGGCGTCGCCCGCCGCGACCAGCCGCACGTGGCGCGCCTCGCGGCGCAACCGCGTGCCGTCGCACTGCGGGCACGGTCGTGCGGCCTGGTAGCGCGCGAGATCCTCGCGCACGGCCATCGAGTCGGTCTCGCGAAAGCGCCGTTCGAAGTTCGGGATGATCCCTTCGAACGGGTGCCAGCGTTTGACCGTGCGCACGCGACCCCTGGGCCCTTCGGCGCGGTAGACGAATTCGATGTCCTGGGTGCCCGAGCCGAACAGCAGCACCTGCCTGGCGGCATCCGGCAATTTCTCGAACGGCGTCTCGACGTCGAAGCCGCAGTGCTTGGCCACGCTCTCGATCATCGAGAAGGTGTAGGCGTTGCGGCGGTCCCAGCCCTTGACGGCGCCGCCGGCAAGGCTCAGCGACGGGAAGGCGACCACGCGCTCGGGGTCGAACGCCGTCACCTGGCCGAGGCCCTCGCAGTGCGGGCACGCGCCCATCGGCGAGTTGAACGAGAACAGCCGCGGTTCCAGCTCGGGCAGCGAGTAGCTGCACACCGGGCACGCAAAGCGGTTGGAGAACAGGTGTTCGTTGCCGCTGTCGAGCTCCATCGCGATCGCGCGCCCTTCGGCAATGCGCAGCGCCGCCTCGAAGCTCTCGGCCAGCCGCTGCTTCATTTCAGGGCGCGCGCGCAGGCGGTCGATCACGACGTCGATGTCGTGCTTCTCGGTCTTCTTCAACGCCGGCAGGTCGGCGGCTTCGACCATGCGAGGCTCGCCGCCGGCGCTGCCGACGCGAAAGCGCACGAAGCCCTGCGCCTGCATCTGCGCGAACAGCTCGCCGAACTCGCCCTTGCGATCGCGCACCACCGGCGCCAGCACCACCAGCCGCGTGTCGGGCGGCAACGCGAGCGCGGCATCGACCATCTGACTGACGTTCTGCGCCTGCAGCGGCAGCCCATGGTCGGGGCAAAACGGCGTGCCGGCGCGCGCATAGAGCAGGCGCAGGTAGTCGTGCACCTCGGTGATCGTGCCCACGGTCGAGCGCGGGTTGTGCGAACTGGCCTTCTGCTCGATGCTGATCGCCGGCGACAGGCCCTCGATCAGGTCGACATCGGGCTTGTCCATCAACTGCAGGAACTGCCGCGCGTACACCGACAGGCTCTCGACGTAGCGGCGCTGCCCCTCCGCGTACAGCGTGTCGAACGCCAGGCTCGACTTGCCCGATCCCGACAGGCCCGTGATCACGACCAGCGCGCGCTTGGGGATGTCGAGGTCGAGGTTCTTCAGGTTGTGGGTGCGGGCACCCCGCACGTGGAGCATGCGGGGCTCATGCGACAGCGCGTGAGCGGCCACCTCCCGCGACGGCGCGGGCGATGCGGGGCTCGCTGCGAGGTCGTGGTCGGACGAGGGCTGGGGCATGGCGCGCGGAACCGACCATCTTACGAGTCGCGCCGTGCGGCGCGCCAGCGCGGGGCGCGGCCGGCACGCGCGCTCAGGGCCCTCGCAGTCGCTGCACGGTGGCGGCGTCGAGCGGCGCGAAGCGGTTGCCGCCCGGATCGACCCAGCGTACGCCGTCGGGCTCGATGCGCAGCGTCGCGACC
>JAJVIL010000047.1 GCA_022072045.1 Burkholderiaceae bacterium
GCGGCCGCGCCGTCGCGCGAGCCGGCCGCGGGCGCCGACAGCGCGCGCAAGGAGGCGCCGGCGGCCACCGAAGCGAGCGTCGCCGACAAGCTCGCGAAACCCGAAGTGCGCGGCGATGCAGAGCGTGCGAAGGCGTTGCTCGAAGGCAAGAACCCCACGGGCGCGACCGGCGCACCCGTCGCCGTGGTCGCGACCGCCCAAGGCAAGCCCGCGGTTGCCGGCGATGCCGACCCCGCGGGCCGCTTCGTCGTGCAAGTGGGCGCGTACGGCGAGGCCAGCTCGGTGCGCGACATGCGCCAGCGCGTCGACAAGCTCGGGCTGAAGAGCTACACGCAGGTGGTCGAAGTCGACGGCGCCAAGCGCACGCGCGTTCGCGTGGGGCCGTTCGCCGCGCGCGAAGAGGCCGAGAAGGCCGCCGGTGCGCTGAAGGCCGCAGGCCTGCCGGCCAAGGTGCTCACGCTGTGACGGTGTCGCGATGACCATGCTCCACGACATCGGCTGGGTCGACTGGGCGCTGCTCGCGGTGCTGCTGGCGTCGGTGGTCGTGGGTCTGGTGCGGGGCCTGGTGTTCGAGGTGCTGTCGCTGCTGGGCTGGGTGGCCGCGTTCGTCGCCGCGCAGGCGTGGAGCGCCGAGCTGGCGCCGCACCTGCCGGTGGGGGCACCGGGGTCGGCGCTGAACCATGGCGCGGCGTTCGCGATCGTCTTCCTGCTGGCGCTCGTCGGCTGGATGCTGGCGGCCAAGCTGATCCGCCTGATCGTGCATGCGACGCCGCTGACGCTGATCGACCGCACGCTCGGCGGCGTGTTCGGCTTCGTGCGCGCACTGGTGCTGCTGCTGGCGGTGGCAACCGTGGTGTCGTTCACGCCGGCGGTGCGCGCCGCGCCGTGGCAGGCCTCGCACGGCGCGGCGTGGCTCGGCGTGCTGCTGTCGGGGCTGAAACCGGTGCTGCCCGAGGCGGTGACGCGCCACCTGCAGGCCTGAATCCGGAGCATCGCCTACCATGTGCGGCATCGTCGGCGTCATCTCCCAGCAGCCGGTCAACCAGCTCATCTACGACGCGCTGCTGCTGCTGCAGCACCGCGGTCAGGACGCCGCGGGCATCGTGACGATGAACGGCACGCAGTGCTTCATGCACAAGGCGCGCGGCATGGTGCGCGACGTCTTCCGCACGCGCAACATGCGCGCGCTGCCCGGCACGGTGGGCCTCGGGCAGGTGCGCTACCCCACCGCGGGCAATGCCTACAGCGAGGAAGAGGCGCAGCCGTTCTACGTCAACGCGCCGTACGGCATCGTGCTGGTGCACAACGGCAACCTCACCAACGCGGCGGCGCTGAAGTCCGAGCTGTTCGAGGTCGACCGCCGCCACATCAACACCAGCAGCGACACCGAGGTGCTGATCAACGTGCTGGCGCACGAGATCGAGCGCGCCGGGCGCGAGCGGCCGCTGTCGCCGGAGGTCATCTTCGACGCGGTGCGCGCGGTGCACAAGCGGCTGCGCGGCTCGTACGCCGTGGTGGCGCTGATCGCCGGCCACGGCCTGCTGGCGTTTCGCGATCCGTACGGCATCCGGCCGCTGGTGTTCGGCCGCTCGCCGGCCGAGCGCGGCGGCGAGATCATGGTCGCCAGCGAGACCGTCGCGCTCGAAGGCACCGGGCACCGCACCGAGCGCGACGTCGCGCCGGGCGAGGCGGTGTTCATCGACCTCGACCGCCGCGTGCACGCGCGGCAGTGCGCCGACGCGCCGACGCTGAACCCGTGCATCTTCGAGTACGTCTACCTGGCGCGGCCCGACTCGGTGATCGACGGCGTGTCGGTCTACCAGGCGCGGCTGAACCTCGGCGAGACGCTGGCGCAGCGCGTGATCTCCACCATGCCGCCCTCGGAGATCGACCTCGTGATCCCGATCCCCGAGTCGAGCCGGCCCTCGGCGATGCAACTCGCGCAGAAGATCGGCAAGCCGTACCGCGAGGGTTTCGTCAAGAACCGCTACGTCGGCCGCACCTTCATCATGCCGGGGCAGGCGGTGCGCGCGCGCTCGGTGCGGCAGAAGCTCAACGCGATCGCGCAGGAGTTCAAGGGCCGCAACGTGCTGCTCGTCGACGACTCGATCGTGCGCGGCACCACCAGCAAGGAGATCGTTCAGATGGCGCGCGAGGCCGGTGCACGCAAGGTCTACATGGCCTCGGCGGCGCCGCCGGTGCGCTACCCCAATGTGTACGGCATCGACATGCCGACCAAGGAGGAGCTGATCGCGCACGACCGCAGCGTCGAGGAGATCCGCCGCTTCATCGGCGCCGACGCGCTGATCTACCAGGACGTCGACGCGATGAAGCGCGTGATCAAGGCGCTCAACCCCAGGCTCGACGGCTTCGAGGCGTCGTGCTTCGACGGCCGCTACATCACCGGCGACATCGGCGAGGCTGCGCCGCGCGCGGCCGCACCCGACGAGGACGACGCGGTGTCGCGTTCGCCGCTGGCGCTGCACGGCGCCGGCGAAAGGTCGTGAGCGTCGTGGCCGGCAAGAAGCTGCCGCGCACCAAGCTGCCGCCCGACGCGCGGCCCGACACGCTGGCCGTGCGCGAGGGCCTGCCGGCCAGCCAGTGGGGCGAGAACTCCGAGGCGCTGTTCGTCAGCAGCAGCTTCGTGCACCCCGACGCCGCCACTGCCGCCGCGCGCTTCGCCAACGAGGAAGAAGCGTTCATCTACAGCCGCTTCAGCAACCCCACGGTCACGATGATGGAGCGCCGCCTGGCCGCGCTCGAGGGCAGCGAAGCCTGCATCGGCACCGCCAGCGGCATGGGCGCGATCACGATGCTCGTGCTCGGCCTGCTGAAGGCGGGCGACCACGTGGTGTGCTCGCACAGCGTGTTCGGCTCGACGATCCGGCTGTTCGGCGACTTCGCGAAGTTCGGCGTGCAGACCAGCTTCGTCTCGCAGACCGACGTCGCGCAGTGGCGCGCTGCGGTGCGGCCCGAGACGAAGCTGCTGTTCGCCGAGACGCCGACCAACCCGCTGACCGAGGTGTGCGACATCGCCGCGCTGGCGAAGATCGCGCACGCCGCTGGCGCGCTGCTGGTGGTCGACAACTGCTTCTGCTCGCCCGCGCTGCAGCGGCCGATCGCGCTTGGCGCCGACATCGTGATGCACTCGGGCACCAAGTACCTCGACGGCCAGGGCCGCGTGATCGCCGGCGCGCTGTGCTGCACCCAGCAATTGATCGACGAGAAGTTCATGCCGGTGCAGCGCGGCGCCGGCATCACGCTGTCGCCGTTCAACGCCTGGGTCGTGCTCAAGGGGCTGGAGACGCTCGCGCTGCGCATGCGCGAGCAGAGCGCGCGTGCCCTCTCACTGGCGCGCTGGCTCGAGCAGCACCCGGCGGTCGAGCGCGTCTACCACCCGGGCCTGCCGTCGCACCCGCAGCACGAGTTGGCAATGCGCCAGCAAGGCGGCGTCGGCGGGCCGGTGGCGTCGTTCGTCGTGCGCGGCCGCGATGCCGCGCAGGCGCGCGCCAACGCGTTCGCGGTGATCGACGCCACGCGTGTGTGCTCGATCACCGCCAACCTCGGCGACACCAAGACCGCGATCACGCATCCGGCGAGCACCACGCACGGCCGGCTCAGCGAGGCGCAGCGCCAGGCCGCCGGCATCGGGCAAGGCGCGATCCGCATCGCGGTGGGGCTCGAAGACCTCGACGACCTGAAGGCCGATCTGGCGCGCGGGCTCGACGCGATTCGATGACGACGGTCCGCACCCGCATCGCGCCTTCGCCCACGGGCTTCCTGCACCTCGGCACCGCGCGCACCGCGCTGTACTCGTGGGCGTACGCGCGCCACTTCGGCGGCCAGTTCGTGCTGCGCATCGAAGACACCGATGTCGCGCGCTCGACGCAGGAGTCGGTCGACCAGATCCTCGACGCGATGCACTGGCTCGGGCTGAGCTACGACGAAGGTCCGGTGCATCAGATGCACCGGCTGCCGCGCTACCACCAGGTGGCCGAGGCGATGATCGCCGCCGGCACCGCCTACCGCTGCTACTGCTCGCCGGAAGAACTCGACGCGATGCGCGAGGCGCAGCGTGCGCGCGGCGAGAAGACGCGCTACGACGGCCGTTGGCGCCCCGAGCCCGGCAAGACGCTGCCCCTGCCGCCGGCTGGCGTGCAGCCGGTGGTGCGCTTTCGCAACCCCGCCTCGGGCAGCGTGAGCTGGGACGATCTGGTCAAGGGCCCGATCTCGATCCAGAACGCCGAGTTCGACGATCTGATTCTGTTGCGCCCGCCGCCGGCCGACGCGCCGGCGGGCACGCTCGGCGTGCCGACCTACAACTTCGCCGTCGTCGTCGACGACATCGACATGCGCATCACGCACGTCTTCCGCGGCGACGAGCACATCAACAACACGCCATGGCAGATCAACATCTTCCGTGCGCTGGGCGCGAGCCTGCCGCAGTTCGGCCATTGCCCGATCATCCTCGGTGCCGACGGGCTCAAGCTGTCCAAGCGCCGCGGCGCGGTGAGCGTGATGGCCTACGAGGAGATGGGCTACCTGCCCGAGGCGATGCTCAACTACCTGGCGCGGCTCGGTTGGAGCCACGGCGACGACGAGTTGTTCGGCCGCGAGCAGATGGTGCAGTGGTTCGACGGCAGCCACCTGGCCAGAAGCCCGGCGCAGTGGGATCCGGCCAAGCTCGCGTGGGTCAACGCGCACTACGTCAAGGCGGCCGACGACGCGCGGCTCGCGTCGCTGGTGATCCGCCACCTGGCGGTGCTCGGCGTGACGGCCGACGCCGCCGACCCGCGCCTGGCGCAGCGCTGCGCGTTGTTCAAGGATCGCTGCACGACGCTGGTCGAACTGGCGCATTGGGTCGCAATGTTCGAGCAGCCCGCGCCGCCGAGCGACGAGGACCGCGCGGCGCATCTGGGCGCGTCGTCGCAGCCGGCGCTGCGCTCGTTGCGCGAGCGCCTCGCTGGCGCCACCTGGGACAAGGCGGGCATCGCGCAGGCGATCAAGGACACGCTCGCCGAACACAAGCTCAAGATGCCGCAACTGGCGATTCCGCTGCGCGTGGCGGTGTGCGGCCGCACGCAGACGCCGGCGATCGACGCCGTGCTCGCGCTGTTCGATCGCGCCACCGCGATCGAGCGGCTCGCGGCTGCGCTGCGTTGAATGGCAGCGGGCAAACACCCCTATAATCGCGCCCTTGCTCGATGCGCGTTGCCGTGCGGCAGGGTCAGATCCAGGTCGGGGGTATAGCTCAGCTGGGAGAGCGCTTGCATGGCATGCAAGAGGTCAGCGGTTCGATCCCGCTTACCTCCACCACATCGCAACCCGCACCGAGAGAAGACAACAAGGAGTTCGACCCCTTCGTCTAGAGGCCTAGGACACGACCCTTTCACGGTTGTAACAGGGGTTCGAATCCCCTAGGGGTCGCCATATCGCGTCTAAGTTGTTGATTTTGCAAGAGAATTCGTAAGCACGCGAAGTGGTGACAGGACAAGCAAGCGGCGCCGTAGGCGCCGCTTGTTCTATCGATCACCCCGACCCGCGGCACTCGAATGCCGGATGGAGAGATCTCGAGCGCAAGGCTGTCCGCTTCACGAGAACGTCAGGCAAATGGCCGATTCACGCTCGAGTGACTCAGGCGATCAGTCCTGATGGAGTCCTCCGGCAAGCGCTCGGCCCGGCGACATGCGTGCAGGTCTTCGCAGCGCGCTCGGTAGCAGCTCGTCGCAGATCGATGGATCCTTCCATCGGAACCGACTACCACCTCTGCGGCAATCGACGCGAGGTGTGGAAGACCCGCAGAACCTCGATCGTGTCGCCGCGGACGCGGTAGGGAACGATGTAGCGCGTCTTGAGGACCACGAGCTCGCGGGTGTTGGGCACCCGGCCAGGCCGCCCGAGAGCTGGATGGGCCGCGAGCATGGCCACGGCTGTCAGGACGCGCTGAACGACCAAGCGAGCTGCTGCCGGGTCATCTTCGGCGATGAAGGCGGCTTCGGCGTCGAGGTTGCGAAGGGCTGTGCGCAGCCATCTAACGCGCACTTGCCTTCCACCTCCTGGCAAGTGCCGCGACCTCCTCATCACTGGCGAAGTCACCCGCGTTTGCCTCCCTGATCGCGGTCTTGACCTCGCGGATCTGCCACTCGTTGTTCTCGACGAACTCGCGGATCGCTTCGGCGGCCAGGAACGACTTGCTGCGTCGGGTCGCGTCAGCCAGCTTGTCGAGGCGCGCCTTGACGTCGTCCTCGAGACGAAGGGTCATGGTCGTGGACATGAGGTTGAGGTTCAGTGCATTGGAACGTGTACATCCTAGCACCGCCAGCTTCCGCATGAGGAACCCGACGTGGCCAGCATTGGCCAAGCTACGTAAATCATTTGGGCCGCACAGACAGCTACACCATTCCCAACGCGCGCTGTTCCGGCGGCCTGGTACCGCTAATCGAGCGATCGTCGCGCGTACTTCAGCAAGGGCTTACGGTCGTGCGGCGCAGCACCTCGCCCGTTGAAGATGAACGCCAATCGCTTCACTGGCGTTGCGGACTAGGGTTGGCCTGCGGTAGCCCCAGGGATCTTCGCATCCACACCGACATGGGGCGGTCGGGAGCCAGAGCTTGTTCGATGAGTGCCTGGGCCCGATCGATCTGCTGGGTGCTGCGAGCGGCTTCCGTGGCCAGCCGGTGGGCCTCCACGACGTCGAGCGCGGTGAGTTCATGGCCGTGGGCGGTCGATATCCAATGCAGCGCCGCCAGCGCAGCCTGCATGGCGAAATCGGGCTGCCTGACCAGGTGGTCGCGCGCGGCACGCGTCAAGGTCTTGGGGTCGCAAGGTGAGGCCCATGCCAAGGCGGTTGCCCGATCGAACAGCTTCAGCGTCTTGGCGGTGGCGAACCACTTGCCGGGCTCACCGGGTGTCGACGCGATGAGGTGGCCGAGTAGATTCTCGGGTGCCAGTTCCGGGTACTTCTTCGCCAACGCTCTGAAGGTCGACAGGTTGGAGTTGGCCTGGTTGGCCAGCAGTGCGTACTGGTCGAAGGCTTCGGCGTGCCGACCCGCCGTGAGCAGCGCGTCCTCGGCGAAACGTGCGATGGTTTCGAGGCTGGTGGTGCTGCCCGCGCGTTCGCGCACGTAGGCGATGGCCTCGTCGACCTGACCGCGTGCGACGAGCACGCGCCCTCCCCAGGCCAGGTACGGCCAGATCGGACGCGGATCCATGGTCAGCAGCTCCAGCAGCTCGTCGTGACGACCGGCCTTGAACAACGCGCTGTAGCACAAGGTCGTGCCGGCAAAGTAGGCGTAGGTGCCCCGCTTGCGCTGGGTGGGCAGCAACCGGTCGGCCCAGCTCGATGCCAGCTCGGGTGTCGCGCACAACTCGCCCCAGTGATCGCCCAAGGACTCGATGTAGGGCGGGTCGTCTTCCTGGATGGCCTCGAACAGTCGGTCGAGCCACTTCTTGCGCATGGCGGTGTCCACCGGCGCGCTACGTATGACGGGCACCAAGTCCTGGACGGCGGCGTAGGTGGCATTGCCCAGCGCGCCGGTAGAGCTGTCGACCTGATTCAAGGCCGGGGAGAGCTTCTCCAGAAAGAGGACGGCGCCCTCCGCCGCCGAGGCAGGGTCTTGTCGGGCAACAGCACGAATTTCAGCAAGGGCTTCGTGGATGCGCTCGATTGCGAGCTTGGAGCCCCTCCAGCCGAACACAGCGCGGCGAAATCGGGTGCGGAACGCCCAGGGATGCTTCAATGCCATCTCGCTGTCAATGGCGGCTGCCGCTGTCCATCGAGGCCAAGTCGCCTTCCCACGCTCGACGAAGCTCTCGCCGGCTGTCGTGCAAGCCGCTTGTCTTGCCGATCACCAGCTTGTGCGGCGACCCTTGCCGCAGCGTCGTGCAGACGAGCGTCGCGGCGGCGGCCGACAAGCTCTCTTGCACATGCCTTCGCCGGGCCTCGGGCATCGCCAAGGTCAACGACTGCGCCTGAGCCGACTCTGCCCAGCGGATGACCGCATTGCAGTCGGCGCAGCGGCAGACCCAGTCGATGTCCTCCAGTGTGTGGTCGTCTGCGCGGCGCTCGGGTGTGGCGAGCGCCTGGCGCAACGCCGCAAGCACCGCACTGCGCAAGACTTGCGCGGCGACTGGTCCGTCGTCAGGCAGGGTCTCCACCAGCGGCCGCAGGCGTCTGAGTGGGTAGAGAACCGGATGGGACAGCACGTGCCGCACCAGAAGATCCGCGGAGTCAGGGACGTCGGAAGCAAGGCGCAGGGCCGTCGCCAGGTCGCACAACGCTTGCAGGCGTGACGCGAGGCTGGTCGAACGCTGGGCCGGTGTCAGCCGCGACAGGGAGGTGTCGGCGGTGGCCAGCGCCTGCTGGCATCGCTGCAGCATCCGATCGATCAACGCACGGCTCAGCCCTGCGGCTTGACCCGCCTCGAGGAATGGTGCCAGTGGCTGCGGCCAGGGCGGACGGGCCGCGACACTGCCCGCCGCCGGCGGATCGTCCAGGCGCCAGTTGGGGCGGCGCCAGTGGTCAGCCGGCTGCGTCCAGACGTCGATCAAGTCCGCGGTCCACTCCTCGCCGCGGTGGCCCGACAGCCGGGCCAGCGCACGCGCATCGGCGCTGCGCAGGTCGACCCATTCGAATCCTTCCATGAGGTCGCGCGCCTGTCCGGCGTCGGGCAACGCAGCGGCCAACTTGCTGAACGCGGAAAACAACGATCGGCCGCGCTGCTGGCGCTGCGCAGCGAGTGCTTTGGCCGCCGCCCGCAGGCGCTTTGCCAACTCGTCGCTGTGCCCTCGGCGGGCCAATGCCAGCGCGTCGGCCAGCGCCGCGTCGAAGTCGGAGACGAAACGGCCGGCCTGTTCGGCCACCGGCGTCTGGATCACCAGGGCCGCGCGGCGGTACCAGAAGTCCAGCGTCTCGCCGTAGTTGCCCATGTAGCCTTCGTACTCCTGGTTCACCAGGAAGGACTCGTCGGTGTCACTGAAGCTGGCGGTGTCGGTGTCAGCCACCGGCAACTCTGCTCGGCGCAGTTGCCGATCGTCGGCATCGACCCAGTGGTCGAGCACGATGCCGCGGTCGATCAGCTCGTCGGGCTCTGGATCGCCGCGTTCGTCCCGCTCGCCCCGCCCGCGCCAACGGCCGCCGCCGCCCAAGGTGGCGGTCCATTGCTCGTGGACCTCGGCCAGCGCCAGGTGGACCGTCAGGCCCAGCGTCTCGGCGGCGGGGCGCAGCGCGGCCACCCGCGGCCTGTCGGCACCTTTGAGCAGGGGCCAGTGCAGGCCGCGCTCGGTGTACTCGTGGTCCAGCAAGAACACCCAGGGCCGCAGCGCCGGGCCGGTGGCAGGGAAGAAGTGCTCGCGCAGCGCGTCCAACAAGGCCGGCGACACTGGGGCGAGAGGCGTCGCGTTCTGCGCTGGCAGCACCAGGTCGAAGCTCAGCACGACACGCCAGCCCTCGGTGACCGGCAGCACCTCGTGCCGGCAGTCGGCGTAGAAGGCGAACCAGCGGATCGTGTCGGCGTTCAGGTGCTGCGAGGCAAAGTGCGCCTGCGCGCTGCCATGGCGCACGACCAACTCGCCACCGATGTGCGGCGAGGGCCACACCAGCACCAGCGTGGCCACCATGCCGGGGTGCTTCTCGGTATCCTGGTGCGGCTTGAAGAACTGCCCGGGGCCGTAGACGAGCAGGTTGTGCAGCCGCGCTTCGATCTGCTGCAACCCGAGAGCCGATGCCACTTCGGTCTGCAGCGCGCCGCAGGCCCCTTCGGTCCACCGCAAGGTCAGCGTGTCGGCGCGCAACTCGCCGGTGTCTCGCACGCGCTTGTCCAGCACGGTCTTGTCGCGCCGGCCATGGCGGGCCGGCGCGCTGGCCGCGTGCAGGGCCTGCGCCGTCGCCGGCGGCAACGGGTTGGTCAGCAGGCCGAGGTTCTCCACGGACACCGTCAATGCGCCATCCTGCAAATGTCCTTCGGCGCAGAACGTGGCAGCGCTTCGGGTGGCCTTGCTCTTGGGTCGCCGTTTCGATGGCCGTCCAGGTGCCCGTTCGAGTGCTTGCAGGATCGGCGACAGCGGTGGGGTTGGGCTCACGGTCGTCACGGTCTGATGGCGCTGCATGTGATGTCACCGGCTGCCCACGCTGACCACGGTGCGCGACGGCCCGAGGGCAGAATCGATCGGCGTGAACCGTCGAGCCTCATCTTGCGCGCGGCGTCGGCTCAACCCGCGGCTGCCCGAAACGCGGCCTGGACGGCACGTACCAGCGAGGGATGCAGGGTGCCCAGCTTCGGCGTCTGTCCATGTGGCGCGGCCGGCGGCACCGAGAACCACTCGGTCGTGAATGGCAGGTCGACGGATTGCCGCAGGTCGAACTTCGTGTCGTAGCTGAGGCCGGCAGACTCGTAGGCGGCGGGGTTCCGCTCACGCAGGATCGAGAGCTCACCCCGGTGAAGCGTTGTGGTTCTCTGACTGGTGCCGTAGGCCACGCGCACCGTGAACTGCGGCGCGTCGTCATCGAAGACGGCCAGAATCAGGGCCGGTCTCGGCTTGGGGCGGGGTTGGATGTCGTCGGGAAAGTGGCACCAGACGATGTCGCCGGCGGTGGGCTCGGCCCACCAGCGCGGCGTCATTCGGGTGCGACCTCGAACAGGCTCGAGCGTACCGACCGCTTCTTGCCTTGGGGTGCCCGCTTCTTGATCTGCCGCATCTGAGCGGCCGTCAGAGGGGCGTTGTCGGCCTCGTACTGGGGCAGCAGCTTGACCGCCATCTCGTGCAGAGCCAGATGAATGACCTGGGTCTCGTCAACGCCCAGCCGTCGCGCAAGCCGCTTGGCGGTGTTGCGGGTCACGCCGGTCGTGCTGTCCGCCGGGCGATAGCGGAACGCGATCTGATCGATGGAGCCGCGGGTCGCCATAACACGATCTCGTGGGATTGGATATCTCAAAGATATCCAGTCAGGTTGATCGTGTCAAGCTCGCTGCGACCTTCGCCGTGCGGGGATTCGATCAGGCCGCGCCGAAGCAACTTGTGTGTGGATCGCAGAGGGAACACGTCAACCGCCGCTGCTCAGAGCGCGACCGTCCCGTGCCGGCTCGCATCGCGCAACACGGTGGCGGTTCTGATCTGGCCGTCGGCGGCCAGACGATCGAGAAGCCGCTCAGGCATTGGCGCCGAGCGAAGCGTCGCGCGCAGGGCCGCAAAGGCGGCGGCCACGCCGGCCGCATCCAGACCCCACAAGTCGATCAGGAACGGGTCGGGTCGGATCACCATGACTCCGAGGTCGGCCAGCTGGCGAACGCGGAAGTCCCGCACGTTGTTCGTCAGCAGGTTGACGACCCGGGCGCGCGGATACGCAGCGCCTGCCACGAGTGCATGCGCGCAGGCGGCGACATGAGTGTCCTTTACCGACCGCACGGCCGCGGCGACGGCTTGAAACTGCTGCTGCACGGTCGAGGCCGGGACATCTGCGTGCGGCAGGGCGGCGCGCAGCCGCTGCTCGTGTCGCCTGGCCGCCTGATCGTTCGGCTTGCGACCCGTATCCACCAGCGCTCGGCTCAATTCGTCGAGGATCAACGGGCTCCAGTGCAGGCGGATGAGTCCGAAGAAATCGAGATGGATCAGCAGGCCGCGCGTGGTCGCGCCAAAGAGCACATCGGCGTCGGCGACGACGGGGGTCACCGGATCAACGGGCGAAGATTTCGTCGTCGAGGTCAGCGCCGAGCTTGCCGAGCGCGCGTCGGCGTTGCGCTTGCTCGCGCCGGTGCCACGCCTCGACGGCCGATTTCAGTACCCTTCGCTGGTTGCCCACCTGCTGATGCAAAGCGATGTCACCTGCCTCGATGCGGGCCACGATGTAGGGCCGCGAGACGCCGACGAGATCGGCGGCCTCCTGCGTCGTCAGCACAGGGTCGGCGCGAGCGGTTCGATCGGCCGGGCGACGTCGGCTGCTCTGCGGCAGCGCCGCGTTGCGGAACAGCCGCGCCAGGTCATCCTCGATCAGGCGCCTGGCGCCCGGCGACAGCTTGACGTGGCGACCCACCACGTTGACCAACGGATCGATATCGATCTTGACCGTCAGGGTGGGCACTGCGGGACCGCGGCTGGCGGCGGCTGACTTGGGCGTTCGCTTCATCCCCGGCAGTCTAGCAGGTGAGTGCGGAATACGCGAAATACTCGAAACAGACGGGAGCCGGCTCCTGCCCCGCGCGGGCGGCGCTTCGCCGGCTCGACCTCGATCCAGTAGGCCAGTCCGGCGCAGTGGCGGCTTGTCGTCCAACTCCAGGAGCGGCAACCGCAGCGGCCCTGATTGAGATACAATGTATCGCATCCCCGACCCAGGAGCGCGAGATGGCCGCAACCACGATGGTCCACGTCAGGGTGGACGAACACATCAAGAACCAGGCAACGGAGACGCTGGCGTCGATGGGTCTCACCGTGTCCGACGCGGTGCGCGTCTTCCTCACGCGCGTGGTAACCGACCAGCAGTTGCCGTTCCCGGTGCAGGCGCCGAACGCCAGCACGCGGGCCGCGATGCGCGAGGCACGGACCATCGCCAAGGCCCGCTTCGCCTCGGCGGGTGCACTGATCCATGACCTCGAAAAAGGCGCCAAGCGCTAGGCGCGCCATCCTGCCGAGGGCGTCCGATCGCACCAAGCCCTTCGTCAAGGACTGGACACGGCTTTCGCACTCAGGCCGCTACGACATGAAGCGGCTGAAGGAGGCGATGCTCCTGCTGGTGGCGCGCGACGAGCCCCTCGGCCCGGAGTGGCTCGATCACCCGCTGGCCGGTGAATGGGCCGACCATCGGGAGTGCCACATCGGTGGCGACTTTCTGCTGATCTATCGCCTGAGCGGCGCTGGCGATGCCGAGCAGGTCGTCTTCGTGCGCGCAGGAACCCACGCCGACCTGTTCGAGTAGAGTGCCCGTATAGCGCTGGCCAGAGAGAAATGTGCTCGAAGCTGTCGGAAGTTGACCGCTGTGATGCAACGTGCCGAGACAGAATGTGGGAGTGACGGATTTGTGCCGTGGTGTGCCTGGGAAGGCGGGAGGCAGGCGTCGCAAGTGCATCGCTCTCTCTTAAGTCCATCGCCGCCGTG
Source organism: Burkholderiaceae bacterium (assembly GCA_022072045.1). Taxonomy (GTDB): domain Bacteria; phylum Pseudomonadota; class Gammaproteobacteria; order Burkholderiales; family Burkholderiaceae_C; genus JAEUPI01. Next base: position 13,087 of record JAJVIL010000047.1, read on the forward strand.
CAACGATCGTCAGCGGCGTCGACACCCATCGGACGGGGGTTAAGTCGACTCGCTTAGGGGTCGCCATGGCGTGTCTAAGTTGTTGAGTCTTATAGAGAATCAATAGACACGCACGGCGATAGCAGCACAAACAAGCGGCGCCGTAGGCGCCGTTTGTTCTATCGACTACCCAGATCTCGCGGCACTCGAATACAGGATGCAGAGATTCCGAGTGCAAGGCTGTCCGCTTCACGAGAACGTCAGGTGAGCGGTCGATTCACGCCCGAGTGACTCAGGCTCAGTCCTGATGGAGGCCTCGGGCGAGCGCTCGGCTCGGCGACATGCGTGCAAGTCTTCGCAGCGCTCTCCGACTACCACCTCTGTGGCAATCGACGCGAGGTGTGGAAGACCCGCAGAACCTCGATCGTGTCGCCGCGGACGCGGTAGGGAACGATGTAGCGCGTCTTGAGGACCACGAGCTCGCGGGTGTTGGGCACCCGGCCAGGCCGCCCGAGAGCCGGATGGGTCGCGAGCATGGCCATGGCTGTCAGGACGCGCTGAACGACCAAGCGAGCTGCTGCCGGGTCATCTTCGGCGACGAAGGCGGCTTCGGCGTCGAGGTTGCGCAGGGCTGTGCGCAGCCATCTAACGCGCACTTACCTTCCACCTCCTGGCAAGTGCCGCGACCTCCTCATCACTGGCGAAGTCACCCGCGTTGGCCTCCCTGATCGCGGTCTTGACCTCGCGGATCTGCCACTCGTTGTTCTCGACGAATTCGCGGATCGCTTCGGCGGCCAGGAACGACTTGCTGCGTCGGGTCGCGCCAGCCAGCTTGTCGAGGCGCGCCTTGACGTCGTCCTCGAGACGAAGGGTCATGGTCGTGGACATGGTTCCTCGATTGTGCATTCGGCTGTGTACATCGTAGCACATAGCGCAGTCCCGTTCGATCAACTGGACGCCCTTCAGCACAAACCGGCCGTCCGTTCCTGCCGATGAGGACTATCATCGCCCTGTTCCTGGGTCGCCACCGCAGTGGCGCGCAACGGCACCCTCCCGGGTGCCGCTGTCGTTGTTGCTCGTGCAGCCGCGCATCATCGCGATTCGCACAGGCACGAAAGGCGCAGCGAATCCCCTGTCGCGCTCCGAGTGGTCGCCGTGTGCTACATACTGGCAGCGCCAGCAACAGGCGCATCCGTCTCGGGCCCGCGCCGAACTGCCGTGAAGCTGAACATCCTGTCCGATCTGCACCTGGGCTTCGGCTCGATGGAGCGGCCGGTCAACGACGCCGATCTGGTGGTGCTCGCCGGCGACATCTCGCGCCCGCGCGAGGCGATCGCCTGGGCCCTGAGGTTCGACAAGCCCGTGCTGTACGTGCCCGGCAACCACGAGTTCTACGGCGGCAGCATCGACGGCAGGCTCGACGAGCTGCGCGGCCTCAGCGAGGGCACGGCGATCCAGGTGCTCGACGACCGCGAGGTCGTCATCGACGGGGTGCGCTTTCTCGGCAGCACCTTGTGGACCGACTTCGAGCTGTTCGCCGACCCGCAGCAGCGCGAGGCGTCGAAGGTCGAGGCCAAGCGCTTCATGCGCGACTTCAGCCGCATCCGCACGCGCGAATCGTCCGACGAGATCTTCACCCCCGACGATTCGGCGAACCTCTTTCGCGCCCACGCCGCCTGGCTCGACAGCCGGCTGAGCAAACCCCATGCGGGGCCGACGGTGGTGATCACGCACCATGCGCCGTCGCGCCACAGCATCCACCCGCGCTTCGCCGATTCGCTGCTCAACGCCTGCTTCGTGTCCGATGCCGCCCATCTGCTGGGCGCCGATCGCGTGTCGCTGTGGATCCACGGCCACACCCACGACAGCTTCGACCACCAGGTCAACGGCACCCGCGTCATCTGCAACCCGCGCGGTTACTCTCGCAACGGCGTCAACGAAAACGCCGCCTTCGACCCCGATCTGATCGTCGAAGTCGGCTGAGCCCCGCCGGCGGCGGGTGAAGGAGGTCGGGTCGCGATGCACCGGCTGCTCGGGTATTTCGGCGATCGTCTCGCTGCCTACCTGGTGGCTTCCAAGCCGCACGGCGCGATGGTGGCGACGGTGCCGCCCGAACTGCTGGCGGCGACGCTGCGCCCGGGCGACGTGCTGCTGGTCGAAGGCGAGTCGCGCGTCAGCGTGCCGATCAAGTACCTGACGCAGTCGAACTGGTCGCACGCCACGCTGTACCTGGGTCAGGCCCGGCTGCTCGGCGGCACGGGGCCCGATGCGCCCACCTTGATCGAGGCCGACCTGCGCGCCGGCGTGCGCGCGGTACCGCTGCGCGCGTACACGCACATGCACACCCGCATCTGCCGCCCGGTGGGGCTGAGCAAGCAGGAGATCGATCGCGTCGTCGAATTCGCGATCAGCCAGATCGGGCACCGCTACGACCTGAAGAACCTGTTCGACCTCGCGCGCTACCTCTTTCCGACCCCGCCGGTGCCGTTTCACTGGCGGCGCCGCATGATCGCCTTCGGCAGCGGCGACCCGTCGCGCGCGATCTGCTCGACGCTGATCGCGCAGGCGTTCCAGGAAGTGCGCTACCCCATCCTGCCCGAGATCACGTACCGCGACGCGGTCGACGCCGCCGGCCAGCGCTGCCAGCGCGAGTTGCTGCACATCCGCAACCACAACCTGTTCGCGCCGCGCGATTTCGACATCTCGCCGTACTTCGCGGTGGTCAAGCCGATCGTCGAGCCCGGCTTCGATCCGCATCGTCTGACGTGGGACGATCAGCCCGAGCGCAGCGCGGCCGGCTCCTGAGCGCCACCGCGCGCCGCCAGGGTTCCCACTACGCGCGGGTTGCCCCCGCGCGGGTAAGCTGACCCGATGAAATCGAACTTCCGCCTTCGTTCCTTGTTGGCCCTGCTGCTCGGCTGCGCGCTGGCCGCCTGCGGCCATTCGCCCAGCGGCCCGAGCGCACCGCCGCGCCTGGTGGTGTTCATGGCGGTCGACGGCCTGCCGCAGCGTCAGGTGGTCGATTACCGCAGTCAGCTCGCCCCCGACGGCCTGGCGCGCTTCCTCGATCGCGGCGCCTGGTTCGCCAACGCGCACTACGGCTACGCGTACACCGTCACCGCCGCCGGGCACGCCAGCATGCTGACCGGCACCTACGCCTACCGGCACGGCATCATCGGCAACGACTGGCGCAACCTCGAGACCGGCGAAGTGCAGTACTGCACCGGCGATGCGCGCTACACCTACATCGGCAACGCCACCGGCAAGCTCGACGGCACCAGCCCGAACAACCTGCTGGTCGAGACGGTGGGCGATGTGCTCAAGCGCAGCAACCCACGCTCCAAGGTGATCGGCATCTCCGGCAAGGACCGCGGCGCGATCCTGCCCGCCGGCAAGACCGGTGTGGCCTACATGTACATGTCGAAGTCGGGCCAGTTCGCGTCGAGCACGTTCTACATGAAGGAGCACCCGGCCTGGGTCGACGCGTTCAACGCCGCCAAGCCGGCCGATCGCTATTTCAAGCAGCCATGGCGGCCGATGCTCGAAGATGGCGCGTACCGCCAGTCGCTGGCCGACGCGCAGCCGTGGTTCCTGATCAAAGGCGCCGGGTTGCCGATGACGATGGGCCACGCACAAGAGAAGCCCGACGGCGCCTACTACAGCGGGTTGCTGCGCGGTCCGTTCGTCGACGAGATGGCGCTCGAATTCGCGCGCGCGGCGATCAAGGGCGAAGCGCTGGGGCAGGACGACGCGCCCGACATCCTTACCGTGAGCCTGTCGGGCCACGACTACGTGAACCATGCGTTCAGCGCCGAGTCGCGGCTGTCGCACGATCACCTGCTGCAGCTCGACCGGCTGTTCCAGGCGTTCTTCAAGGACCTCGACGCGCTGGTGGGCAAGGACAACTACGTCGCGGTGCTCACCGCCGACCACGGCTTCATGCCGGCGCCCGAGACCAGCCTCGCGGCCGGGCGCAACGCCGGGCGCCAGAGCGCCAGCCAGGCGCTGGCGCGGGTCAACGCGGGGCTGGCGCAGAAGTTCGGCGCCGGCACCTGGGCCAAGTTCTTCTCGGCCTCGGCGCTGGTGCTCGACCACAAGCTGATCGACGAGCGCAAGGTCGACCGGCTCGTGGTGCAGGAAGAGGCGCGTTCGCTGCTGCTGAAGGAGGAGGGCATCGCGGTCGTCTACACGCGCGACGAACTCGCCGGCAACACCCGCGCCGGCGCGCCGCTGTTCGACCCCATGCGCAAGTCGTGGAACGCGCAGCGCTCGGGCGATCTGCAGGTGGCGCTCAAGCCGTACTGGATGTTCACCTCGAGCAGTTCGACCACCACGCACGGCTCGCCGCACCCTTACGACACCAACGTGCCGATCCTGTTCTACGGCCCGCGCTGGGTGAAGCGCGGCATGGTGAGCGAGCGCGTCGAGGTATCGGGCGTCGCGCCGACGCTGGCCGGCATGCTGCGGATCGCGCCGCCCGCGACCTCCGAGGGCAAGGTGCTGCCGATCGTCGTCGGCGACGCGCGCTGAGGCTGCCCCTCCACTCGGCGAGGGTTGCAGGTCACCCCGCGAAGCGGCGGCGTTGGGCAACGCGCTGCAGCCAACGCCGCGAGCCGCTTTGCTATACTGCGCGGCTCGCCAAGCACCGATGGAGTGGTAGTTCAGTCGGTTAGAATACCGGCCTGTCACGCCGGGGGTCGCGGGTTCGAGTCCCGTCCACTCCGCCAAGTCAAATGAGAACGCCCGCTGCACGCGGGCGTTCTCGTTTTCCGTCGCCGTCGGCGACACCCGCAATGCCCGCTTGCGGCACGCGCCGTCGGTCGACGGGAGTGAACTGTTCACCGGAATCTCGATCAACCACCGCGGGTGCGGTATCGCGCGTTGACCGTCGCTATACGGCACTCACGGAGATGGCATTCCTCCGCTAACCGCCCGCTCTGTGGGCCGATGATGCCTACCAGTGCTCCAGGCCGAGCGTGGTAGGCATTATTGCTGGACCGCCAGCGATGCCTTCATGCTCCGCCGCCGTAGGGAAGGCGAAGCAATGAGACACACGAACCCCCCCCCGCCAGACCGCGCCTCGGCTTGCGCGCAAGGCCCACGGGACTCCCGCGTCGCGCACTGCGCAGGGTGATCTGCACCTCGCACAAGGGGAGGGCGCACCATGAACGGCTGCTTCCTGCGCTTCTACGTCCACGAGAACCAGCGCGTGCACCACCTGCTGCTGTGGCAGTGGCTGCTGCAGCAGGCCAACAAGCTGGGCATCCGAGGCGGGTCGGCCTTCAGGGCCATGGCCGGTTTCGGCCGCCACGTGTGCTGCACGAAGATCATTTCTTCGAGCTGGCAGGCACGTTGACCGTCGAGGTCGAGTTCATCGTCTCCGACGAGGAGGCGCAGCGGCTGCTGGCGCTCGTCGGCCGGGAGGATGTCCGCGTCTTCCATGCGCGCATTCCGGCGGCGTTCGGCGTCATCAACCCGGCCAAGGGCGACCCGGCCAACGATGCCGACGCGCCCGCGAAAGGTACGCCATGACTCACATCTGGGCGCAAGCCGCACTGTGGCTGGGCCTGGCGTTGATCGCCACCTTGCTTTCGATCTGGCTCAAGGTCACCACCGCGTTGTCGGAGATCATCGTCGGCACGATCGCGCAGCTGATCATCGGCGCCGCGCTCGGCGGCGTGCTGCTGGCCGGCGATGCGTCGTGGCTCAAATTCCTCGCCGGCGCGGGCGCGATCGTGTTGACCTTCCTCGCGGGGGCCGAGCTCGACCCGGCCGTCTTCCGCCGCAAGTGGAAGGAGGCGAGCGCGATCGGCGTCGTCGGCTTCGTCGCGCCCTTCCTCGGCTGCGCCGCGCTCGCGCGCTGGCTGATGGGCTGGTCGCACGACGCGAGCTGGCTGGCCGGCGTCGCGATGTCGACGACGTCGGTGGCGGTGGTGTACGCCGTCATGCTCGAGTTCGGGCTCAACGCAACCGAGTACGGTAAGGTGGTGCTGGCGGCCTGCTTCGTCAACGACCTGGCGACGGTGCTGGCCTTGGGCTTCCTGTTCGCGCCGTTCAGCATGAAGACCCTGGTGTTCATCGCGGTCTCGATCGTCGTCTTCATCGTGCTGCCGTGGGTCACGCCGCGCTTCTTCCGCCGCTTCGGCAACCGCCCGTCGGAACTGGAAGCCAAGTTCCTGATGCTGTGCCTGTTCGGGATGGGCGCGCTCGCGGCCTGGGCGGGCAGCGAGGCGGTGCTGCCGGCGTACCTCATCGGCATGGTGCTGGCCGGCACGGTGGGCAAGGACCATGTGCTCCTGCGCAGGCTGCGCACCTTGACCTTCGGCCTGCTGACGCCCTTCTACTTCATTCGCGCCGGCTCGCTGGTGTCGATCCCGGCGCTGATCGCGGCGCCCGCGGCGATGCTGGTGATGCTGATCGGCAAGATGGTGACCAAGATCATCGGCGTCTATCCGATGACGCAGGTCTACAGGCAGCCGCCGCGCGAGGCGCGCTACACCACCTTGCTGATGTCGACCGGCCTCACGTTCGGGACGATCTCGGCCCTGTTCGGGCTGTCGCACGGCGTCATCAACCAGGCGCAGTACTCGGCGCTCGTGGCCGCGGTCGTCCTGAGCGCCGTCGTGCCCACGCTGATCGCCAACGCCTTCTTCCTGCCGCACCACCTGCTCGACAAGGAATCGCGACAACCCAAAGACCCGCCGCCGATCGGCGGCGAGGGTGAAGCGCTCGCCAGGAGGGCACCATGATCCGCAAGATCCTGCTCGGCTACGACGGCTCGGCTTCGGCCGACCGTGCCTACGAGTTCGCCGCCGATCTCTCGAAGCGTTTCGGCGCGGAGCTGCACGTGCTTGCCGTGGCGCGGCCGCCCGAGTTCGGTGACGACGTCGAGACCCGCGCGTCGATCGAGCACTCGCGGCGCCACTACGAGCGTGCGCTGGCGGCGCTGAAAGGGCGCGCCGCGAGCGAGGGCACGGCGGCGCAGTTCGCGCTGGCCGTGGGGCACCCGGCCGAACAGCTCGTGCGCTATGCGGAGCAACACGGCGTCGACCACATCGTCGTCGGCCACCGAGGTCACACGCGGTTCGATCGCTGGCTGATCGGATCGGTGGCGCGGCAGGTGATTGCCTACGCGCATTGCGCGGTGACCGTGGTGCGGCGCAACGGTTCCTAACATGCTCGAGATCGCGATTCCCGACCACGAGACGCTGGTCCTCGAGCACCTGGTGGCCGACTTCAACGGCACGCTTGCGCTCGACGGGCACCTGCTGCCGGGCGTGGCCGACGCGCTGCGCAACCTTGCCAGCCGCCTGTCCATCCATGTGGTCACTGCGGACACCTTCGGTGCCGCCACGCAGGCGCTCGACGGGCTGCCGGTGCGCTTGACGCGATTGACCACCGGGCCACACGCGGCCGCCAAGCGGCGCTACGCCGAGACGCTGGGTGCCGGCCGCTGCGTGGCCATCGGCAACGCGCGCAACGACGAGCTGCTGCTCGCCGCGGCGGCGCTGGGCATCGCGGTCGTGCAAGGCGAGGGCGCGGCGTGCCAGACGGTGCTTGCCGCCGACGTGCTGGTGCCGGACATCGGCATCGCGCTGGGCCTGCTGACCCACCCACGCCGGCTGGTGGCGACGCTGCGCCACTGAGCGCGCGCCTGTGCGGCCGTGCGCGTGTCGCCTGCGGCTCGTGGCGCCCGATCGTCGCCCGCTCAGGCGGGCTCCGCGACGGCACCGAACACCTGCGCGTAGAGATCCTCGCCGAAGCTGGTCGTCAGCGCCTCGCCGACCACGAGCTTGAAGCTGCGCGAGCCGTCGTCGCGGCGCTCGGCGCGCAGGAACAGCGCGTCGGCGCGGTGCTCGGCCGCGATCCGGCTCGCGAAGTCGACCAGGTGCGTCACCATGAAGACCTTGATGCCCCGCTCGCGCAGCGCGTGCACCGTCTGGCGCGCGATCTCCGATCCCTCGCGTTCGTTGGTCGACGCGAACGATTCGTTGGACAGCAGCAGGGCGCCAGCTCGAATGTGGTCGGCGATCTCGCTCAGCCGAGCCAGCTCCTCGTCGAACTTGCCGCTGGTGAGCGTGGCGTCCTCCTCGCGCTTGTAGTGGCTGAAGAGCCCCGTGCAGCGCTCGCCCGCGAACGCTTCGGCGCAGACGAACAGGCCCGCCTGCATCATGAGCTGGGCCACGCCCACGGCTCTGAGGAAGCTCGACTTGCCGCCCTGGTTGGCGCCGGTGATCACGACCAGGCCGCGGCCGTCGGCATCGACCGTGTTGCCGACGACGCCGCGGCCCATCTGCAGCACCAGGCACGCGTCGCGCAGCCCGGTGCAGCGCAGGCGCAGCGCGCCGGGCTCGGCCATCTGCGGGAAGCCGTGCGCGGCGCCCGCGGCAGCCAGCTTCTCGTGCAGGTTGAGGCAGCCGACGCAGAACGCCAGCTCGGTGCGCAGCATCGTGAAGAAACTCAGCACGTGGTCGCACGACTGCGCCAGTGCATTGGCGACGAGGTTGATGCCTCGGTCCTGCAGTTCGCCGAGAAAGCGCGCACCGGCCTCGTCGCGCTCGTGAAGACGAAGGCCGTATTGCGGCGGACTGCGCTGCAGCAGGCGCTGCCACAGCGGCGGCTTCGGGTGCGGCAGGCGCAGCACGTAGTCCACGCCCTCGTTGCCGCGGCCCAGCGCGGCGCTGATCAGCACCCCGTGGTCGAACTTCAGCAGCTCGAGGTGGTGCCGCAGGCTGGCGATGTAGGTGTCGTCGAACTCGGCCTGCAGCATCGCGAACAGCGCGCGGAAGGCGGGCGACTCGAAGGCCCCGGCATGCTGCTGCGCAAAGCCGCGCAGGCGCCTCAGCATGCCGACCAGGAACTGCAGCAGCTCCACCGAACTGTGCAGCACGGTGGCCGGGTAGCGCATGAAGATGCCGAACCAGAACTTCTTGCGACCCTCGATCGCCTCGACGGCCAGCGCATACAGCTCGCGCACCTCGGCCGGGTGGGCCAGCACGTCGGCCAGCACCTGCTGCCGGTGCCTCACCGTGGCCGCGTCGTTGCCGAGCGACAGCAGCGTCGCCTTGCGTGCCACGTCGAGCAGGAACGGGTCGTCGCCGGCCATCGCGGACCACAGCGTCTTCAGCTCGAGATCCTGCGCCAGCGTGTCGGCCTGCTTCGGCAGCGGCTGCTCGCGGTCGAAGTCGCGGTCGGGGTGCATCAACAGCGCTTTCATGACGCGATGCGCCTCTTCAGCCAGGCTTCGGTGACGCGATACTTCTCGGCGATCGCCAGCGCGTGCGCCAGCCCGTCGGCCGGCCGGCGCTCGAGCTTGAAGCTGCGCGCCGTTGGGTCTTGCGGGTCGATCGCGGCGACCAGGCTGACCACCTTGGGATCGAAACTCGCCAGCTCGTCGAGAAAGGTCACGCACACCGCCAGCAGGTCGAGCGCGACCAGGCGCGCCAGCATCCGGCGGCCGAGCGACAGCGCGTCGTGCAGCGTCGTCGACGAGAAGATCTCGTTGATCACGACCAGCGACGAAGGCGTCGCGCGCTGCACGATGTCGTGCATGCGGACCAGGTCGTCGTGCAGCTTGCCGCGCAGGTTGCGGATGTCCTCCTCGCGCTCGAAGTGGCTGAACAGGCGGTCGAACAGAAACAGCTTCGCTTGCGAGCCCGGCACCGCGCAGCCCAGCGCGGCCAGCCAGTGCAGTTGGCCGAACATGCGCGCGAAGGTGGTCTTGCCGCCCTGGTTGGGGCCGGTGACGACGAACAGCCGCTCGCCGTCGTGCAGTTCGAAGTCGTTGCAGACGACGCTGCGCGCTTCGGTGCGCAGCCGACGCGCCAGCGCCAGATCGAAGGCATCGCTCGCGGCCACCGCCTTCGACGACGCCGAGACGCGCGGATAGCAGAACGACAGCCCGCTGCTGCGAAGCGGCGCGATGAATTCGAGCCAGCCGAGGTAGAAGTGGATCTCGCGGTCGAAACGCACGATGCGCTCGTCGAGGAATTGCTCGTGCTCGGCGCGAAATGCCGCCAGCGCGCCGAACGCGTCGGGGTGCAGGCGAGCGACGCAGTCGAGCACCTGGGCCTCGATGTGGTTGAGCCCGCCCCTGACGGGCAGCTTGACGAGGTAGTCGGTCACCGCGCCGCGGCGGAACTTCGCGAAGGTCCGCTCGACCTCGGCGCTGTAGTCGGGCTCGCCGTTGTAGCGGCGAACGACGACGGTCCCCTGGTCGATCGTCATCGCGTAGCGCACCGCGGCCAGACTGGCCACGACTCGTCGCGCGTGCTCCTGCGGCCGCGTGAAGGCCGGCGAGCCGGCGTAGGCGACGATGTACTCGCGCCAGCGCTGCAGGCCGCGCGAGTGCAGCGACAGCGGCGTCAGTTCGCGCCGCAGTGTCTCGACCGCTTCGCCGTAGACCTGCACCGCGTCGAGGTGCCAGCGGTTGCGCTCGTGCACGTTGTCGGGCTTGGTCGCCAGCGGGAGTTGCTGCCTCAGCGCGCGCAGCCGCTGGGTGAAGCCGCCGATGGCGGCCATCACGGCGGGCTGCTCGAGGTCGCGCATCACCTGCTGGCGGTAGACGACGGCGTCTTCGGTCGGCAGCGGGGCGTGAAAATAGCCAGTGAGGTCGTAGTCCTTGCAGCGCGCCGCGACGGCCTCGACGATCTGGTCGAGCCCGAGATCGTGGAAGCAATCGGGTTGCTCCGCGCCCGGCGCCGGCGCTGCGTCGGTGCCGTCGAACAGGATGCTTTCGAAAGGCGGCGCTCGCTGGACGAGGCGAGCGCCGGACGCCTGCGGCGCCGCGGTCGGAGTTGCAACGAGGGCATCCATCGCTGCGCCTCAGTCCGTCACCATGACGGGGCAGTGCGCATGGTCGATCACGCGCTTGGCCACCGATCCCTCGGCCAGGCGGCAGATCAGGCCGCGGCGGCGGTGTCCGATGACCAGCAGATCCGCGTGCAGCCGGTCGGCTGCATCGACGATCTGCTCCGAGGCGGCGCCTTCGGACACCTCGATCTCCAGGTCGAGGTGGTCGTGCCGCGCGCGCTCGCGCAGCGCCTCGAGCATGGCGCGGCAGCGGCGCACCTGCCGATCGAGGCCGACGCGCGTTTCGATCTCGGCGGTCGAGGCCACCGCCACCACGTGCAGCGGGTGATGGCCCTGGCGCGCGAGCGCGGCCGCCTGATCGAAAGCCGATTCGGCCGCCGGGGTTCCGTCGTAGGCCAGCAGGATGTTGTCGAACATCGGTGCTCCTTGCTCGCAGGTCGGTTCGATCGCGAAGCTCGCGTTGAGTTGCCGGTTCACCGTGGCCACCCTCAGGCCTTGATCAGGAGCGCACCGGCGCCGACCATGCCGAGCATGGTCAGCGCCAGCGAACCGAACAAGTGAAGGCCGGCTGCACCGAGGGCCCACCAATACTCCTGGCGACCGATGAGGCTGACGACCTCGGCCGAGAATGTCGAGAACGTCGTCAGGCCCCCCAGGAAGCCGGTGATGGCGAGCAGGCGCAGCTCCGGCGGCAATCCGCGGTTGTGTTCGAAGAACGCGCTGGCCAGGCCGATCAGCAAGCCGCCGATGAGGTTGGCCGCGACCGTTCCCAGCGGAACCGTCGGAAAGACCGGGTTGAGCCAGCCGCCCAGCCACCAGCGCAGCAGCGCGCCGCATCCGGCGCCACAGAACACCGCAGCAAGCGGAAGACCGCTCATGTCTCGTGCGGGCGCGAAATGCGCCCGCCGGGCACGCGCGGCACGCCGGTTGCTGCGCCTCGAATGGCAATCTGTGCGCTCATCGTCACGAACCCCGGGTTGCCAAACACCTGGGCGGCGAGCGCTTGCAAGCGCCTACAGCGTCCGTCGACCAGGACCTGCAGGCATCATCAGCACCGCAGCGCGGCTGCGGGCGGTTGACGGAGGAATGCCATCTCCGTGCACGCAGTGTAGCGCGCAGCCGCGCGCAACGCTGCGACCTACGGCCCTGGCGTTTCCTGCAGACCCTGCTCGATGCCGTAGCGGATCAACGCCGCGGTCGAGCCGAGCCCGAGCTTGTCCTGGATGCGCCGCTTGTGGCTGCTGACGGTCTTGATCGACAGGTGCAGCGCCTCGGCGATGTCGGACACGCGATGCCCGGCGACCAGCCGGCGCAGCACGTCGAGTTCGCGGTTCGAAAGCTGGTCGTGGCGCGGCGCGGGCTGCGAGCCCCTGAGCTGCTGCACGACGTACTCGGCCAGGCTCGGGGTGACGAAGATCGCGCCTTCGGCGACGCGGTCGACCGCCTGCACCAGCTCGGAGGCGGCGCGGTCCTTGGTGACATAGCCGAGCGCGCCCGCCTGGAAGGCGCGCAGCGCGTATTGCTCTTCGGCGTGCATCGAAAGCACCAGCACGCGCACCTGCGGAAACTCCGCGCGCACGCGCCGGATCAACTCGAGCCCCGAAATGCCGGGCATCGACAGATCGGCGATCAGCACGTCGACCCGATGGCGGCGCAGCCATTCGATCGCCTGCAGCCCGCTCGAAGCCTCGCCGACGCTCCAGCCAGGGTTGGCGCCGCCGAGCACGCGCACCAGGCCTTCGCGAACGACCGTGTGGTCGTCGACGATCAGGATCGTGCGGTGCTGCGCGTCCATCGCGGCATTTTGAGGGCCCGTGCGGCGCGGCTCAATTGTTCCAGCTCAAGGGCGCGGTCGCCTCGGGTGCGCCGCCGCGCGTTCGGACAATTCCTAGTGCGCGTCGCGGCAATCTCCGTCCGTGCGTCGTCCGGGTCGCCGATTGCGCTGCGCCGGCCACGGCGCAATCCTCGCGCAGGTCGGCTGGGTGCGGGAGCATGGCATGAGTAGCGTCCTCGAGTCGGTGGTGCCGCGTGCGGCGCAGTGGCATGCACAGCATGTCGTCGCCTGGCGCGAGCCGGGCGAGAGGCGGCCGCTCGAGATGCCGGAGCCCACCGCGAGGATGCCGCTGGCCTCGTTGGTCGAGCTGCTCGGCGGGCAGCCCGATGCAGCGTCGCTGTCGATGCCCGACGTGCTGTCGGTGCACCGCCTGCCGCGCGGCACGACGCTGACCCACGAAGGCGGCCGCGCGGCGTTCGTCTACGTGGTGCAGGCGGGCAGCCTGAAGTACTACCGATCGTCGGAGGACGGCTACGAGAACGTGATCGGCTTCGCCTGGAAGCGCGACGTCATCGGGCTCGAGTCGCTCGCCAGCGGCAGCTACGCGTTCTCGGCGGTGGCGCTCGAAGACAGCCGTGCCGTGATGTTGCCGCTGCGCGAGCTGGCCGAGCTGCGCCGCCGCGTGCCCGCGCTCGACGCAGCGCTGCACAAGCGGGTGGCCCACCAGCTGGTGCATGCCGGCGAGCTGGCCGAGGTGATGGCGGCGCTGTCGGCCGAGACGCGAGTGGCGCGCTTCGTGCTGCAGCTCTCGGCGCGCATGGCCGAGCGCGGCTTGTCGCCGCGGCGGATCGTGATGCGCATGACCCGGCGCGATATCGCCAAGTACCTCGGGCTGGCGCACGAGACGATCAGCCGCTCGTTCGGCGTGCTGGCGCGGCGAGGCTGCATGCGCCTGACGCAGCGCGAGCTCGAGATCGTCGACCTCGAAGCGCTGAAGCAGCTCGCCCGCTGCACGCGCGCCTACGGCGACGAAGCCGCCTCGGCGGCGCCCTGGGCCCGGGCAGCCTGAACGCGGGGCTGCGGCCGCCTCGCCTGCGCGCCGCGTGAGCCGGGTCAACGCACTGCTCGATCATGCTCCTAGAGTGCCCGAGCCGCCCGCGTGCGGCGTTGCGCATGAGCCCTCCAGCCATCGAGTCGTTTCGTTTGCAGATCGGCGGCGATCGCATCGCGGTCGAGCTGGCGGTTCCCGCAGCGGCCAAGGGGGTGGTGGTGTTCGCCTCGGGTGCCGCCGTGGCGCGGCCGTCGCAGCGGTTCGTTCATGCGGTGATGCACCGGCACGGTCTGGCCACGCTGCGCTTCGTGCATTCGGCCGCTGCGCCCGATCGCAAGCACACCGAGCCGGCGCCCGATCGGCTGCTCGACGCGCTGGAGTGGCTGCAGCGGCACGAGCGCTGGGAGCGCACGGGCTTGCTGGCGGGCGGCACCGCGGCGCACACGGCGCTGCAGGCGGTGGCGCTGCGACCGGCGTGCGCCGGCGCGATCGTGCTCGGCGCAGCCGACATCGACCCGGCTGCCGCACGGCGGCTGCGGGTGCGCGCGCCGACACTGCTGATCGTGGGCGGGCGCGACGACGAGCTGTTGCCGCGCAACCGCGAGCTGCTGCGCCAGCTTCACGGCGAGAAGCGCCTGGAACTGGTGCCCGGCGCGGGTCGCCGGTTCGAGGAACCCGGGGCGCTCGATGCCATGGCCCAGATGGCCGCACGCTGGTTCGCCGACCACACCGAGGGTGCCGCGGCCGCCTGAATCGCTTGAGCGATCGCAAGGCGGGCCGGCGATGCACTGGCCACAATGCGCCGTGGGCGATCGACAGCAGGATGCCGCCGATGTCGCGATCGACGTTCGGGCGCAGCGCGATCGGCGCGTCGGCGCGACGCCGCGCGCGAAAGGCGGCCCGTAGGCGCGAGGGCGTCGGTTGAAGCTGAAGACCTTCATCGTCGGTCTGGTCTGGCTGTGCGTGCTCCCGCTGCTGCTGCTGGCGCTCGCGCTGCTGGTGGAGAACGTGCGCAACGAACAGGCGGCCGCGGAGCGCAACGCCTGGCTGTCGGCGCGCAGCGCGGCCGATGCGGTCGAGCGCGAACTGGGGGGACACATCGGCGCGATGCAGCTGATCGCGTTTCCCGATGTGGTCGACGACGAGCAGCGGTTCGCCAGGCGGGCGCAGAGCTTCCGTTCGGCGTTCGGCGGCGAGCTGACCCTGGTCGATGCCGGCACGCCGGCATCGCGGGCCGGGCGCGATGCCGCACCCGACGTGGTGCAGGTTGCCGCCGAGTCCAAGCGTCCGGCCGTCGCGGTCGTGCCCGACACCCCCGGGTCGCCGTCGACGCTGGCCATCGCGGTGCCGGTGGGCGCCGACGGGCTGGCCAACCGGGTCGTTCGCACCACGATGCCGCTGGAGCCTGTGGTCGCCGCGCTGCGCGGCGTGATGATTCCCGGCGATTGGTCGCTGATCGTGCGCGACGACCGCGGCACCGAGGTCGCGCGCATCGGCGCGCGCGACCTCGGCGACGACGTGGCGCAGGTCGGCGCGCGCGCGAACCTCGTGCAGTGGACGGTGTTGCTCGAGCGTCCGGCGTCCGCGCACCGGCGCGCCG
>JAJVIL010000072.1 GCA_022072045.1 Burkholderiaceae bacterium
CGCGCGCGCCAGGCGCGCTGGCCGGCCGACGGGGGGCGCGAGTTGGCGCTGTATCGCGGCAAGCTGACGGTGCTGCCCGCGGGCACGCGCCGCGACCAAGGGCCGCCGGGCGAGCAGATTCTCGATCTGTCGCGCCCGGGTCGACACGCGTTGCCCGCCTGGCGCGGCACGTTGGAAGTCACTCGCGGCGCCGACGGCGCGCCGGCCGCGCTGCTGGTCTCGTGCCGTCTGATCGCGCGCCAGGGTGGCGAGCGCTGGCAGGCGCAGCCGCGCAGCACGCCGCGCAGCCTGAAGAAGCAATACCAGGCGGCAGCCATTGCGCCCATGCAGCGCGAAGGGCCGCTGGTGTACGCCGGCGATCGGCTGGTGTTCGTGCCGGGGCTCGGACTGGATGCGCGCGTGCGCGTGGCCCGCCGCTCGGGGACGCTGTGGCTGCGCTGGCGCCCCGACGACCCTTCGCCGCCGGGGCGGTAGCGCGATCCCGGCGGATAAAATCGCCGGCTCCCGAGCGCCCGAGGCGCTGAGGTTCACAACTCCCGGGCCGCCTTCGCGCCCGCGCGCGGCGCAATGGTCATGACACTCATCGTTCACAAGTACGGCGGCACCTCGATGGGCTCGACCGAGCGCATCCGGAACGTCGCCCGGCGCGTCGCGAAATGGGCGCGCGCGGGGCACCAGATGGTGGTGGTGCCCTCGGCGATGAGCGGCGAGACCAACCGGCTGCTCGCCCTGGCCAAGGAAGTCTCGCCCGAGAAAATGACCACCGAGGCGATGCGCGAGCTCGACATGATCGCCGCCACCGGCGAGCAGGTGTCGGTCGGGCTGCTGTCGCTGGCGCTGCAGGCCGAAGGCCTGCAGGCAAGGAGCTACGCCGGCTGGCAGGTGCCGATCGAGACCGACAGTGCGTATACCAAGGCGCGCATCGAGCACATCGACGACGCGCGCGTGCGCGCCGACCTTGCCGCCGGCAAGGTGGTCATCATCACGGGCTTCCAGGGCATCGACGGTGAAGGCCACGTCACCACGCTCGGCCGCGGCGGCTCCGACACCAGCGCGGTGGCGGTGGCCGCGGCGATGAAGGCGGCCGAGTGCCTGATCTACACCGACGTCGACGGCGTCTACACCACCGACCCGCGCATCGTGCCCGAGGCGCGCAGGCTTGCCACCGTCAGCTTCGAGGAGATGCTCGAGATGGCGAGCCTCGGCTCCAAGGTGCTGCAGATCCGCTCGGTGGAGTTCGCCGGCAAGTACCACGTGCCGCTGCGCGTGCTGTCGAGCTTCACGCCGTGGGACATTCCGATCGCCGAAGAGGCGGTTTCGGGCACGCTGATCACCTTCGAGGAAGACGAAAAGATGGAACAGGCCGTCGTATCGGGCATCGCGTTCAACCGCGACGAAGCCAAGGTCACGATCATGCGCGTGCCCGACCGACCGGGCATCGCCTATCAGATCCTCAGTGCTGTGGCCGAGGCCAACATCGACGTCGACGTCATCGTGCAGAACGTCAGCCACGACGGCAAGACCGACTTCTCGTTCACCGTGCACCGCAACGACTTTGCGCGCGCGGTCGACCTGCTGAAGTCCCAGGTGGCGCCGGCGCTCGGCGCCGGCGAGGTGTTCGGCGATGCGCGCATCTGCAAAGTGTCGATCGTCGGCATCGGCATGAAGAGCCATGTCGGTGTCGCCGCCAAGATGTTCCGCACGCTGGCCGACGAGGGCATCAACATCCAGATGATCACCACCAGCGAAATCAAGACCTCGGTGGTGATCGACGAGAAGTACATGGAGCTCGCGGTGCGCGCGCTGCACAAGGCGTTCGAGCTCGAGCAGCCGCAGGCGGCCTGAAGAAGGTGCTCTCGGCAGCGCAGCGTAGAATCTGCGCGCTGGCATTGGAGACGTGACCGAGAGGCCGAAGGTGCTCCCCTGCTAAGGGAGTATGCGGGCAAAACCTGCATCGTGGGTTCGAATCCCACCGTCTCCGCCATCAGCGCCGCCCGCTGAAGGCGGGTTCGCCTGGCCGCCGCGGCTCAGGCTTTCGCGTGCACCTCGTCGTCGATCCCTGGTACGCCCAGCAGCGTACGCTCGGCGGGAGACTCGGGGACCATGCGCACCTCGCGCGACGCGTCGATGCGTTTGGCGCCGGGGTACGCCACCGCTTGCCAGGCGGTGAGCTTGGAGCGCGAGGGTCGCGGCTCGCCGCCGACGCGATCGCTCGGCAGCAGGTAGGTGAAGAACTCGACAGAGCGCATGATTCGGTCCTGCGTTGCGCCTGGTTGGGAGTGCAGTGTCACGCAGGTCGGCCACCGGTGCAATACGCGCACGCTCGCGCGGTCATTCGATCGCATGCAATGATGGGCCAGCTCGTCCCGCGATACGGGAATCGCACCGCTTGGGTGCGCAGCGGGCTGCTGGCGTTCGTCTGTCACACTGCGCGCTGCCGAACCAGGCGGACAAGGAGCCCATGGCCTCGATCTGGAAGCGACCGATCTCGGTCGAACTGCTCAACTCGCTGCACGTCGGAACCACGGTGTCCCATCTGGGCATCGAGTTCCTCGAGGTCGGCGACGACTTCATCCGCGCGCGCGCGCCGGTCGACGCGCGCACGCTTCAGCCGATGGGCATCCTGCACGGCGGAATCTCGGTGCTGCTGGCCGAGTCGCTGGGTTCGTGCGGCGCAGCGTTCTCGATGCCGGCGCCGTACGGCACGGTCGGTCTCGACATCAACGCGAACCACCTGCGCAGCGTGACCGACGGCTGGGTCACGGGCGTCTGCCGCCCCATTCACCGAGGGCGCAGCACGCACGTCTGGCACATCGACCTCAGCAACGACAAGGGTCAGCTCGTCTGCGTGTCGCGCATCACGATGGCGGTGCTGTCGCCATCGAACTGAGGCTGCGCGATCGCACTCGAACCGCAGCGATGAATGAGCGATCATCCATGCTCAGGAGGTGCAGACGATGGCAGAGCAGGGCTTGCAGGTGCGCCTGGTCTTCGACGCCGACGACCAGGCCTGGATCCGGCGCGAAGGCATCGTGGTGCCGCGCTTCTGGCACGGCCACGGTGCGATGCCGGTGGTGGGCGACGTCGTGCGCTTCGGCGGTCGGCAGTTCGTGATCCGAGTACGCGTATGGGAGCACGACGGGCAGGCGCCCGTGCTGCGCCTGCTCGTCGGTGACGCGCGTGCGCCGAGCGACACCTCGTTCGGCAATCTCTGAAGGTGCCCATGTCGATCATCGAGGCCCGACTTGCCGCGCTGGGGCTGCGGCTGCCCGCGCCGCTGCAGGCGCCCAAGGGTGCGAAGCTGCCGTTTGCGTTTGTGCACGTGGTGGGCGGCCGTGCATTCATCTCGGGCCACGGGCCGCAGGCTGTCGACGGCACGATCGCCGAGCCGCTGGGCAAGGTGGGCCGCGAGCTGACGCTCGAGCAGGGCCACGCGCAGGCGCGCGTCGTCGCGCTCAGCATCCTCGGCAGCCTGCAGCGCACGCTCGGCGACCTCGATCGCGTGCGCCAGTGGTGCCGCGTGTTCGGCATGGTCAACTCCGCGCCCGGCTTCAACCGGCAGCCCGCGGTGATCAACGGCTTCTCGGAGCTGATTCTCGAGTTGTGGGGGCCGCAGCGCGGCGCGCATGCACGCAGCGCGGTGGGCATGGCCGAACTGCCATTCGACATTCCGGTGGAGATCGAGGCCGAAGTCGAACTGACGGAGTAGGGCGCATGTGCAGGAGCATCAAGACCCTGTTCAACTTCGAACCACCGGCCACCGAGCTGGAGATCCGCGACGCGTCGCTGCAGTTCGTGCGCAAGCTGAGCGGGTTCACGGTGCCATCGAAGGCCAACGAGCAGGCGTTCGACGAGGCGGTGCAGAAGGTAGCCGCCGCGGCGCGCGAGCTGATCGGCTTGCTGGTCACTCATGCGCCGCCACGCAACCGTGATGACGAAGCCGCCAAGGCGCGCGCTCGCGCGGCGCTGCGCTTCGGCGCACGCGACACCGCGCCGGCCGACGCCGAGACGCCGCGCTGAGCGGGCGCCGAGCCGGCCGAACCCGAGCGTCGTCCAACTCGCGAGCGAGCCCGATGAGCACGAACCCGCGGGGGCATCGGTGGCCGCGCTGCTGCGCGCGATCGATGGCCTGCGCCAGCGCGGCTGCGACGCGGTGGTGCTCGGTTGCACCGAGCTGCCGTTGGTGATCGGCGATGCCAACTCGAGCCTGCCGACGCTGGACTCCACCGGCCTGCTTGCGCGTGCCGCGCTGCGTGCGTCGGAGTCCGGCGTGGTGCCTTAGCCCCGGAGCCGCCATGCCGAACGCAGCCACGCTGGAGCGCTTCATCGCGCGCGTCGAGAGCAACGCCCACGCCGAGGCGATCGAGGACTTCTACACCGAGGACGCTTCGATGCGCGAGAACATGAATCCGCCGCGCGTCGGGCGCGACGCGCTGGTGGCCAACGAGCGGGCCGTGCTGGCACGCGCGCGCTCGGTGCGCTCGCGCTGCGTGCGGCCGGTGTTCATCGATGGCGATACGGTGGTGGTGCGCTGGGTCTTCCGCTTCGAGGGGCACGACGGCCGCGTGCGCGAGCTCGAGGAGCTGGCCTACCAGCGCTGGCGCGGCGAGCGCATCGCGCAGGAGCAGTTCTTCTACGACCCGGCGCAACTGGCCTGGCGCTGAAGCGATGCCGCGGCGCGCTCAGCGCTCGTCGGCCAGGCAGGCGTCGAGGATGTCGATCGCCGCGTCGATCTGCGTGCGGGTGGTGACCAGCGGGGGCGTCAGCGTCAGCACGTGGCCCATCGTGGTCTTGAACGACAACCCGCGCGACAGCGCGCGGTAGAGCACGCGGTCGGCCGCGTCGGGTGCGGGGGTCTTGTCGGCGCGATCGCGCACCAGCTCGATGCCCAGCAGCAGGCCGCGCCCGCGCACGTCGCCGATCGGCGCGTGGCGCCGCTGCAGCTCGCGCAGCCGCTGCAGCGCATGCGCGCCGACCTGTGCCGCGTGCTCGACCAGGCCTTCGCGCTCGATCACCTGCAGCGTCGCCAGCGCGGCCGCCGCGGTGACGGGGCTCTTTTCGTGCGTGTAGTGGCCGAACGCGTAGTCGCCCGCGACGTCGAGGTCGGCGCGCGCGATGCAGGCCGCGATCGGCAGCACGCCACCGCCGAGCGCCTTGCCGAGCACGACGATGTCGGGTGCCACCGCGTCGTGCTCGGCAGCGAAGAAGCGGCCGGTCTTGCCCAGGCCGGTGGGGATCTCGTCGAAGATCAGCAGCGTGCCGTGTGCGCGGCACGCCTCGTGCACCGCTCGCCAGTAACCGGGCGGTGGTATGTAGGGCACGGCCCGCGCGGGCTCGGCGATCACCGCGGCGACATCGCGCTCGCGCTGCAACACGTAGCTCACCATCGACGCGCACGCGAGCCGGCATTCGTCGAGCACGGGCTGGTTGTCGGCGTCGACACGGTGCCCGTAGGGGCAGCGGTAGCAGCCGAACGGCGCCACGTGCTCGGTGCCGGGCAGCAGCGGGCCGATCGGCCCGCTGCGGAACAGCGATTCGCCGCCGACGCTGGAAGCGCCCAAGCCGGCGCCGTGGAACGCGTCCCAGAAACTCAGCGTCTTGAAGCGTCCGGTGGCGGCGCGTGCCAGCTTGATCGCCACCTCGACCGCGTCGGAACCGCCGGTGGTGAACAGCAGCTTCGCGTCGTGACCCGTGAGCGCGCGGAACTTGTTGCCCAGCGCCTCGGCGAGTTCGACCGCACGCTCGCTGGCGAAGCGCCGCGGCGCGAAGCTCAGCTCGTCGAGCTGTTGCTTGATCGCCGCCAGCACGCTCGGGTGCGCATAGCCGACGTGGTGCACGTTGTTGCCGTGAAAATCCATGTAGCGCCGGCCGGCGACGTCTTCGATCCAGATGCCCTCGGCCTTGGCGATCGCATTCAGGCACGGCGTCGACACCGACTGGTGCAGAAATGCCGCCGCATCGCGCGCCAGCAGTGACCGGCTGGCCGCGTCGAGGTGCTCGGCCTGCCATTGCGAGCGCAGTGGCGAGGCGTTGGTGTCGCCTTCGCTGGCCGACGGTTTGGGCGGTGTCGTCTGTGCAGCCATGGCCGGGCATGATAGGCGGCCCGGCCGGGCGCCACTGGCGTCAGCCGGCGCGTTCGCGCAGGTTCAGCACCGGCCAGCCGCGCTCGGCCGCGATTGCTGCGAGCCGCTCATCGGGGTTCACCGCCACCGGGCGCCGCACTGTCTGCAGCAGCGGCAGGTCGTTGATCGAGTCGCTGTAGAAAGTGCTGTCGCAATCGGCCAGCGCCAGCCCTCGCGCGGCCAGCCACTCGTGCAGCCGCGTCACCTTGCCTTCGCGCATGTTCAGCGTGCCGGCGACGCGGCCGGTGAAGCGGCCGTCAGCCGCTGTTTCGCACTCAGTGGCGATCAGGTGCGGCAGGTCGAGGTGGGCGGCAGTCAGCTCGGTGATGTGGCGGTTGGTGGCGGTGGTCAGCACCAGCAGGTCGCCGGCGCCGCGGTGGCGAGCGATCAGCGCACGCGCCGCTTCGCCGATGCGCGGCGCGATCACGCTGTGCAGAAACTCGCGGCGCAACGGATCCCACTGTGCCGCCGTGCGGCCGGCCAGCGTGCCGACGTAGAACTCGCAGAAAGCCTGCACGCTCACCGTGCCTGCGCGGTACTCACGGTCCATGCGCCGGTTGCGCGGCTCGAACACGGCGCGGTCGAGCACGCCGCGTTGCAGCAGGAAGTCGCACCACAGGACGTCGCTGTCGCCGTCGAGCAGCGTGTGATCGAGGTCGAACAGCGCGAGCGGGCGGGGCATCAGGGCTGCCGCAGGTGCCAGGCCTTGGGCCGGGTGAACGTGCGGATGCCGTCGACCGACAGCGTCAGGCCGATCCCCGAGTCGCCGACGCCCGACCACGGCAGGCGCGGGCTGACGCGATCGCAGCAGTTCCAGTACACGCTGCCGGCGTTGACGCGCGCCAGCAGCTCGCGCGCCGTGGCCTCGCTCCGGGTGTAGACGCCAGCGGTGAGGCCGTAGCGCGTGTCGTTCATCAGTGCAACCGCTTCGTCGTCGCTGCGCACCTTCTGGATGCCGATGATCGGGCCGAAGCTCTCTTCGCGCATCAGCTCCATCGTGTGGTCGACCTGCGTGAACACGGTGGGCGCGTACCAGTTGCCGGGGCCCGGCAGGCGCCGACCACCGGTGAGCAGCCGGGCGCCTTTGGCCACGGCGTCGGCAACCTGCGCGTCGAGCACCGCGAGCTGCGGCGCTCGCGTGATCGCGCCGATGTAAGTGTCGGCGGCCGTCGGGTCGCCGACCTTGAAGCCCTCGACCGTGGCAACGAAGCGCTCGACGAAGGCATCGTGCAGCGACTCGTGCACGTAGATGCGCTCGACCGAGCAGCAGCTCTGGCCGGTGTTGTACATCGCGCCGTCGGCCAGGCTCTCGGCGGCGGCCTTGGCGTCGGCGTCGGCGCGCACGTAGGTGGGGTCTTTGCCGCCGAGCTCGAGCTGCAGCTTCACGAGCCTGGCCGCGAGCGCCTGCGCGATCCGCACGCCGGTGGCGTGGCTGCCGGTGAAGAACAGGCCGTCGATGCGTTGCGCCAGCAGCGCCGCGCCGGTCTCGCCGCCACCGACCAGCGGCACCATCACGTCGCCCGGCACGCCGGCCTCGTGCAGCAGCCGTGCGATGTGCAGCCCGGTCAGCGCGGCGAACTCCGAGGGCTTGTAGAGCACCGCGTTGCCGGTGAGCAGCGCCGGCACGATCACGTTGCAGCCGACGAAGTACGGATAGTTCCACGCCGAGATGTTGGCCACCACGCCGAGCGGCGCGTGGCCGATGCGCTCGCGCATGCCGGCGTCGTCGAACACCGTCTGCTCGGCGATGGCGTCGGCCGCATGCGCGGCGAAGAAGTCGATGCGCGGTAGCAGGCCGTTCAGCTCGTTGCGTGCTTGTGTGATCGGCTTGCCGACTTCGTTGGTCAGCGTGGCGGCAAGGGTGTCGGTCTGCGCCACCAGCGCGGCGCGAAAGCGCTCGATCGCGGCCAGCCGCTCGCGCAGCGGCGTCGCGGCCCACGCGGGTTGAGCGGCGCGTGCGGCCTGCGCCTTGCGTGCCGTCGAGGCGGCGTCGTCGACGGGGAGTTCGGCGACGGCGGCGCCGGTGGCGGGGTTGCGGACGGTCAGGATCGGCATCGGTTCAGGCGGCGTGTGCCGCGCGCGTCTGGTGGGCGGCGTGCAGGAATTCGCGCAGCAGCGGCGCGTCGTTGAAGGTGGCGGGGTCGCCCGGGATGTGGAACTCGGGGTGCCACTGCACCGCGGCCACGTAGGGAGGCCCGGTGCGGCGCACCGCTTCGATCAGGCCGTCGTCGGGGCAGCAGGCCTCGACAGCGAAGCCCGGTGCGAGCTCCTTGATCGCCTGGTGATGGATCGAGTTGACGACGCCGTGGCGTACCCCGGGGTAGATCTGCGCCAGCTGCGAGTGCGGCAGCAGCTCGATGTCGTGGAAGTGGCGCTCGAAGCGCGAGCCGTCGCGGTGCGCGCGCGAGGTCGGTCGCTGCGTCGCGATGTCCTGCAGCAGCGTGCCGCCGAACATCACGTTGAGCAACTGCAGCCCGCGACAGATGCCGAACACGGGCTTGCCGGCGCGGACGAAGGCGTCGATCAGCTCGATCTCGTAACGATCGCGAACGCGGTCGCCCGCCCAGTCGGGGTGCAGCGGCGTCTCGCCGTAGGTTTCGGGGGCGACGTCGTTGCCGCCTTGCAGCAGCAGGCCGTCGAGCGTGTGCGCGTAGTCGTCGAGGTCGAGGTCGCTGCGGGTGACGATGCTGTCTTTGGTGACCGCCGGGATCATCACCGCCATCGCATGGCCCGACAGCACCCAATGCGCCACCGATTGCTCCAGGTAGTGCAGGTTCTTGGCCCAGATGCCGCTGATCTGGATGCCCGCGATGCCCGGCATGTAGATGCGCGCCGACACGCCGATCAGCAGCGGCCGCTCGGGCTGGCCTTTCATGGTGCCGCACGCGCGGCGTGCGCCGCGTCGAGGAAGTCGTTCAGGATCGGCGCATCGTCGATCACGCCGTGCTCGGCCGGCTGGTGGAACTCCGGGTGCCACTGCACGGCTGCCACGTAGCTGGGGCCTCGCCAGCGCACCGCCTCGATCATCTGATCGTCGGGGCACAGCGCCTCGACCATGAAATCGCCGGCCAGCGAATCGATGCCCTGGTGATGCACGCTGTTGACCTTGGCCCGTGTGGTGCCGGGGTACAGCCTCGCCAGACGCGTGCCGGGCACGAACTCCACATCATGGAACTGCCGGTCGTACAGCGCCGCGTCGCGATGGGCCAGCGCCTGCGGCCGCAGCAGACCGATGTCTTGCAGCAGCGTGCCGCCGAACGCGACGTTGAGCACCTGCAGCCCGCGGCAGACGCCGAACACCGGCTTGGCACGCGCGATGAAGGCACGCGCCAGCGCGGTCTCGTACTCGTCGCGCACGCGATCGCCGCTCCACTGCGGCTTCAGGGGCTCTTGCCCGTAGTGGCCCGGCCACATGTCGGAGCCGCCCATCAGCACCAGGCCGTCGAGCCACGCCGCGTAGTCGTCGAAGCCGACCGTGCCGCGCGAGGTATCGCCCCGCGGCGACGGCACCATCACCGGCAGCGCGCCTTGCGATGCCACCCAGTGCGCCATCGACTGCTCGATGTACTGCAGCGTCTTGCCGGTGAAGATCGGCCGCTGCGCGTCGGCGTGAAAGAAGCACGCCGAGATGGCGATCTTGAGTCGTTCAGCCATGCCTACATTGCGGCGAGAAAGAAGCGCTCGTAGTCTGCCTCGACCGTCGGCCGCGGGTTGGTCTGCGCGGTGAAATCCTTCGCGGCCAGCGGTACCAGCTTCGGCAGGTGCGCGCGCGTGACGCCGTACCGGGCCAACCCGCCGGCGATGCCGATGCGGCCCTTGAGCGCGCGCAGCCAGCCGATGAACGCGGCGCCGCCGGTGTCGGGCCCGACGCCGGCGGCGTGCGACAGCTCGACGAACTTCGCAGGCACCGCCTCGCGGTTCCAGTCGAGCACGGTGTCGATCATCAGCGCGTTGGCCAGGCCGTGGTGCAGGTCGCACACCGCGCCGAGCGCGTGCGCGCACGCGTGCACCGAGCCGAGGTCTTTCTGGAACGCGACGGCGCCCATCATCGAGCACATCATCATGTCGGCGCGCGCGGCCAGGTTGGTGGGCTCTTGCACCGCAACGGCAAGCGCGCGCGCACCGATGCGCAGACCTTCGAGCGCGATGCCGTCGCACAACGGGTGGTAAGCCGGCGACAGGTAGCTCTCGATGTTGTGCGTCAGCGCGTCCATGCCGGTGGCCGCGGTGACCGTGGCGGGCAGCGCGAGCGTGAGTTCCGGGTCGGCGAACACCGCCTTGGCGAGGATCTTCGGGTCGAACACGGTGCGCTTGTGGTGGGTGTCGTTCTCCGACACCACCGCCGAGCGGCCGACCTCGGAGCCGGTGCCTGAGGTGGTGGGCAGCGCGACGAAGTACGGCAGCGCGTTGCGAATCGGCCGCACGTTCGGGTGATCCCACACGTACTCGAGCACGTCGCCCTCGTGCGTGGCCATCACGCCGACCACCTTGGCCACGTCGAGCGCGGCGCCGCCGCCGAAGCCGATGACGCAGTCGGCGCCGTGCGCCTTGAATGCCGCTGCCCCGGCCATCACCATCGCGCAAGTCGGGTTGCCGTGGATGCCGTCGAACACCGCGACGTTCAGCTCGCGCAGGTGGCTCCTGAACTCGGCCAGCACGGGCAAGGCGGCGAGTGCGCGGTCGGTGACGATCAGCGGGCGCCTCAGGCCCTGCTCGAGCAGGTGCGCAGCCACGAGCCTGCGCGCGCCGGCGCCGAAGTGGATCGGGGTGGGGAAGGCGAATCGGGTGATGGGCATGGCTCAGTTCGGCAGGACGAAGGAGCGGACTCCTCAAATGATCTCGAAATACCGCTTCAGCTCCCAGTCGGTCACCGCGTCCTGCCACTGCCGGTGCTCCCAGTATCGGGTGGCCGCGAAGTGGTCGACGAAGGTGTCGCCGAGCCAGTCGCGCGCGATCGCCGACTCTTTGAAGGCGTGGGTGGTGCGCAGCAGCGAGCGCGGCGCGCGCGGGATGCCCTCGGCGCCCTGGTTGGTGCCGGTGATCGGCGGCGCGGTGAGCTTCAAGCCCTTCTCGACGCCGTGCATGCCGGCGGCGACCACCGCAGCCATCGCCAGGTACGGGTTGATGTCGGCGCCGGGGCAGCGAGTCTCGAGTCGCGTGCTCTTCGGGCTGCCGGCGATGACGCGGAAGCTCGCCGTGCGGTTGTCCAGGCCCCAGGTCGGCTTGACCGGCGCCCAGAAGCCGTCGACCAGCCGCTTGTAGCTGTTGACGGTGGGCCAGAACATCGGCGCGAATTCCATCAGGCATGCCACCTGACCGGCGAGGTAGCTCTCGAACAGCCTGCTCATGCGCCGCTTGCTCTTGTCGTCGAAGAACAGGTTGCGCTTGCCGTCGCCGTCCTTGTCGGTGAGGCTCTGGTGGATGTGCCCCGAGCAGCCCGGGAAGCGCTGGCTCCACTTGGCCATGAAGCTCGGCATGATGCCGAAGCGCTTGCCGATCTCCTTGGTGCCGGTCTTGAAGAGGATCGCGCGGTCGGCCGCTTCGAGCGCTTCGCTGAAGGCGATGGCCGCCTCGTAGACGCCGGGGCCGGTCTCGGTGTGCAGCCCTTCGATCGGCACCCTGAACGCGAGCATCTCGTCCATCAGCGCGTTGAAGAACTCGCGGCTGTCGCCCATGCGCAGCAGCGAGTAGCCGAACATGCCCGGCGTCAGCGTAGTCGGATCGACGCCCTGCTTGGCGGCCCAGGTGGCGGGCGTCTCGGCGAAGTTGAACCACTCGAACTCGACGCCGGCCATGACTTCGAAGCCGAGCTTGCGGGCGCGCTGCAGCACGCGCTTGAGCGTCTGCCGCGGGCACACCGGGTACGGCGTGCCGTCGGCATTGACGAACTCGCCGAGGAAGAACGGCACCTGGCCGTCCCACGGCACCGTGCGCGCGGTGTCGAGGTCGAGCCGCGCCAGCGCGTCGGGGAAGCCGTGCTGCCAGCCGGTGACCTGCGTGTTGTCGTAGCACTGGTCGTGCGAGTCCCAGCCGAACACCACGTCGCAGAAGCCGAAGCCGCCCCTGGGGTGCGGCTCGGCGGCGCCGAGAAACTTGTCGACGTGCAGCAGCTTGCCGCGCAGGATGCCGTCGATGTCGCTCACCGCGACCTTGACTTTCTGTGCGCCGGACTTGCGCAGCGCGGCGACGGCAGGATGTTCTTGTCGGGTGGCCATGGTCGATCGTGCGATTTTCTCAGAGCGCGGGTGCGCCATTGGGGATGCCCATCTCGCGCAGCGTGTCGGCCACTGCGGCGACGGCCTGCGTCATCTCGTTGCGACCGATCGCGCCGATGCAGCCGACGCGGAAGGTCTCGAGCTGCGTCAGCTTGCCGGGGTAGAGGATGAAGCCGCGCTGCTTGGCCGCGGCGTAGAAGCGCTTGAATTCGTACGCCGCGTGCGCCGGCGCGTGGAAGGTCACGATGATCGGCGCCTGGATCTCGGGCTTCAGAAAGCACTTGAAGCCGAGCGTGCGCATGCCATCGACCAGCGTGCGGCAGTTGTCGCTGTAGCGCGCCAGCCGCGCGGGCTGGCCGCCTTCCTCGACGAACTGCGCCACCGCCTCGGCCAGCGCCACCACCACGTGGGTGGGCGGCGTGAAGCGCCACTGGCCGGTCTTCTCCATGTAGACGTGCTGGTCGTGCAGGTCCATCGCCAGGCTCTGGCTGTTGCCGGCGCAGGCGTCGAGCACGGCCTTGCGCACGAACACGAAACCCATGCCAGGCACGCCTTCGAGGCACTTGCCGCTGGCGGCGATGAGCGCGTCGAAGCGGATGGCGCGCGCGTCGATCGGCAGCGCGCCGAAGCTCGACATCGCGTCGACGATCAGCCCCTTGCCATGGCGCGCGCAGACCTGCGCGATCTCGGCCAGCGGGTTCTCGACGCCGGTGCCGGTTTCGCAGTGCACCAGCACCACGTGCGTGATCGACGCGTCGGCGTTCAGCTTGTCGTCCAGCGCGGCGGCCGAAACCGGGGCATCCTCGGCAAACGGCATCACGGTGGCCTTACGGCCCATCATCTGCGTGAGCTTGGCGGCGCGCTTGCAGTACGCGCCGTTGTCGGGCACCAGCACGTGGCCGTTGCCCGGCACCAGCGTCGCCACCGCGGCCTCGACGCTGAAGGTGCCGCTGCCCTGCAGCGGCACCAGCACGTGCGTGTCGCGGCCGTGCACGATGTCGAGCAGGCGCTCGCGCAGGCCGGCGGTGACGGCGTTGAAGTCGGCGTCCCACGAGCCCCAGTCCTTCAGCATCGCGAGCTTGGTGCGCAGCGTGGTGGTCAGCGGGCCGGGGGTCAGCAGGATGCGGTCGCGGTCCATGCGGGGGTCCCTCCTGGGTTCGGTGGATCGGTTCAGCGCTGGCGCCAGGCTTGCGTGCGGCGGTCGATCCAGCGCCCCAGCAACGCGAACAGCACGGTGGCCACCGCCGACGCGGCGGCGATCAGCACCGCCATCGCGGCGGCGGGGCTCAGCTCGCCGGCCTCGTCCATGTTGAGGATCGCGATCGACGCCAGCCGTGTCTCGGGCGAATACAGGAACACCACCGCCGAGATCGTCGTCATCGCGTTGATGAAGAAGTAGCGCGCGATGTCGACCAGCGCCGGCGTGCAGATCGGCAGTGTCACGCGCCGGAACGTGGTGTACCAGGGCACCTTCAGCGACGACGAAACTGCCTCGAACTCCGCGTCGAGCGCCTTGAGCGCGGTCACCGCGGTGAGGTGGCCGGTGGTGTAGAAGTGCACCGCAGTGCACAGCGTCATCAGCGTCAGCGTGTGGTACAGCCCGTTCAGCGGGTTGGCCGGCGCGTTGAAGAAGAAGATGTAGCCCAGGCCGAGCACCAGCCCGGGCACCGCCATCGGCGTGATGGCCAGCATGCGCAGCGCGCCGCGCAGGGCCTCGAGGCCGCGCGACTTCTCCTGCAGGTAGGCGCCGACGAAGACCAGCGCGGTACCCGCCAGCGCGGTGCCGGCGGCCATCTTCAGGCTGTTGAGGAAGCCGGTGGCGACGTCGTTGTCGACCAGCCCGTAGACGTAGTGCTTCAAGCTCGGCGCGAGGTTGTACGGCCAGAAGGTGACCAGCGACGCGAACACCGCCATCGCCAGCATCGCCAGCATCAGCAGCGCGATCACGCTGCAGAACGCGGTCATCGCGAAGTCGAAACCGCGCGACGGGCGCGGCACGTAGGGCACGGCGCGCGCGGTCAGCATCGCGGTCTGGCGGCGCTGCACCGCGTAGTCGAGGCCGAAGGTCAGCGCCGCCGGCGCCAGCAGCAGGATCGCGACCACCGCGCCGCCCGAGAAATCCTGCTGGCCGATCACCAGCTTGAAGACATCGGTGGCCAGCACGTTGAAGTTGCCGCCGATCACCTTCGGGATGCCGAAGTCGGTGATCGCCAGCGTAAACGTCACCAGCGCCGCTGAGATCAGCCCGTAGCGCGCGCCGGGCAGCGTGATGGTGAAGAATTTGCGCCAGCGCGTGGTGCCCATCGCGTCGGCCGCCTCGTAGAGCCGCGCGTCGGCCAGCGCCAGCGCCGAGATCAGGATCATCAGCGTGTGCGGGAACGTGGCCAGGCACTCGGCCAGCAGGATGCCCGGCGCGCCGTAGATCTGCTCGACGCCCAGATCCTGCATCAGCTCCTTCAGCACCCCCTGGTTGCCGAACCAATACAGCAGCGACAGCGCCGACAGCAACGAGGGCGCCAGCAGCGGCACCAGCGCGATGCCGCGAAACAGCGCCTTGGCCGGCATGCACGAGCGCGTCAGCGCATACGCGAAGCCGAACGCCAGCGGCACGGTGACGGCGGTCACCGCGGCCGACACCCACAGGCTGTTCCACACGCTTTGCAGCAGCGCCGGCGTGCGCGCGTAGCTCACGAAGTTGGCTACGCCCACGAAGTGGCCTGCGTCGTCCTCGACCGCCTGGCGCAGGATCGCCAGCAGCGGCAACGCCAGGAACGCCACCAGCACCAGCACGATGGCCGCGATGGCCGCCTGCGCGGCGCGGTCGCTCCAGTGCAGCTTCAGCCGCAGCGGTGCGACGCCGGGGCGCAGGATGGCCGACATCTCAGCGCTCCGTCGTGGCGCGGCGCGCGCAGGCGCATCGAGGCGCCGACGCGGGCTGCGGGGGGCGGGGTCGCTTCATCCTAGAACACGCGCACGCGTTCTTGCAGCAGGCGCAGGCGCAGGTTCGAGCCCACCTCGAGCGATTGCTCGGCGAGGTAGTTCAACGACAGGTACACCGTCAGGCGGTGCGGCGCGAACGCCGGCGACGCGACGTGCACGTGGCAGTAGGAGCCGAGGAATTCGATCTTCTCGATCGCCGCGTCGAAACCCAGCGGGTCGTCGTCGGCGATCGGCCGTGCCAGCACGTCTTCGGGGCGCAGATAGACGCGCACCTCGCGGTCGGCGCCGTCGGCACCCCAGGCGAGCGAACCGGCATGCAGGCGGCCGGCGCGCACCTGGCCGGGCAGCACGTTGACCTTGCCGACGAAGTCGGCCACGAACGGCGACGCCGGCTCGCGGTACACCTCGAGCGGCGTGCCGATCTGTTCGATCACGCCGTGGTTCATCACTACGATGCGATCGGCCACCGACAGCGCCTCTTCCTGGTCGTGGGTGACCATGATGGTGGTGACGCCGAGCTTGCGCTGCAGCGAGCGGATCTCCTGCCGCAGGCGCACGCGCTCGAGCGCGTCGAGCGCCGACAGCGGCTCGTCGAGCAGCAGCAGGCCGGGCGAGGTGGCCAGCGCGCGCGCCAGGGCGATGCGCTGCTGCTGGCCGCCCGACAACTGCGCCGGATACTTGCGCTCGCTGCCTGGCAGCCCCACCAGCCGCAGCAGCTCGGTCACGCGCTGCGTAATCTGCGCCTTGGGCATCCTGCGATTGACGAGCCCGTAGGCGACGTTGTCGGCCACGCTCAGGTTGGGAAACAGCGCGTAGCTCTGGAACACGATGCCGTAGTCGCGCTGTGCCGGCGGCAGGCGCGAGATGTCGCGCTCGTTCTGCCAGATCTGGCCGCTGGTCTGCACTTCGAGCCCGGCGATCACGCGCAGCAGCGTGGTCTTGCCGCAGCCCGAGGGGCCGAGGAAGCACATGAACTCGCCCTTGCGCACACCGAGCTCGATGTGCCGCAGCGCGACGAAGCTGCCGAACGCCTTGTGGACGCCGTGCAGCTCGATCGAGTGGTCAGGGCTCATGCATGGGGCCACGGCGGCGCCCGCCAGCCGGGCGCCGCCGGCGCCACGGCACAAGGGCCGCCGGGTGGGTCAGCGCTTCTTTTCGGACTTGGCGCTGTAGCGCTTGTTCCATTCGGCGAGGATGCGATCGCGGTTGCTGGCCGAATAGTTGAAGTCCATCTTGATCAGCCGCGACTCGTAGTCGGCCGGGATGTTGGCCAGCTTTGGTGCCACGCCGGGCTGCGCGGTGATCGCGAAGTTCTTGCCGTACAGCACCATCGCGTCCTTGCTGCTGGCCCAGTCGGCGAGCTTCTTGGCGGCCGCGAGCTTCTTGGTGCCCTTGTGGATCGCGAATGCTTCGAGGTCCCAGCCCAGGCCCTCCTTGGGGAAGACGAGGTCGATCGGTGCGCCCTTGGCCTTGTTGCTGTGGCCGCGGTATTCGAACGACACGCCCGCCACGTACTCGCCGGCGGCAGCCATGTTGCACGGCTTGGAGCCCGAGTGGGTGTACTGCGCGATGTTCTCGTGCAGGCCGTCCATGTACTTCCAGCCGCCGCCCTTGCCGCCGTCGTCGCCCCACATCTGCAGCCACGCCACGACGTCGAAGTAGCCGGTGCCCGAACTGGCCGGGTTGGGCATCACGACCTGACCCTTGTAGACCGGCTTGAGCAGATCCTTCCAGCCCTCGGGCTTGGGAATGTTGCGCTTCTTGGCTTCGATGGTGTTGAAGCACACCACCGCGCCGTAGACGTCCATGCCCCACCACGCCGGCGGGTTCTTCTTGTCGCGGTACTGGCCCATGATCGCGTCGAGGTTCAGCGGCGCGTACGGCTCGAGCATGCCCTGCTGATCGAACAGTGCCAGGCCCGACGCGGCCACGCCCCAGATGACGTCGGCCTGCGGGTTGGACTTCTCGGCCAGCAGCTTCGCGATCACCACGCCGGTGGAGTCGCGCACGAACTTGAGCTCGATGTTCGGCTCGACCTTGGCGAAGCCGTCCTCGTAGGCCTTGATCTGGTCGGTCTCGAGCGCGGTGTAGACGAGCAGGCTGGTCTTCTGTGCGAACGCGCTGCCGCCGAAAGCCAGGGCGGTGGCGGCCAGCAGGGGGGCGAGGCCCGGAATGCGCATGGATCTTCTCCTCGGTATGGCGGTGGACAGGCAGGTTACGGATGCGGTGGCGCCACGCAAGGCATGACAACCCGATGTTCGACGCCCGTTTGCCTCAGGCCACCACGCTAGCGCTTCGCGTTTCGTGGTGTCAACGGTATTTTGCCGATTGTTGACAATTGGCAAAATCGGGGCTTCAATCGCCCACCGCGCCGCGGCGGTGCGCCCGCCCGCTGGCGCCGCGACGCAGTTGGCGCAGCCGGCGGCGAGGGCGCGTCGCGCAGCGCGCACAATGGCTGCCGCCTGGGTCGGCGCTGCGAGCGCGCCGTCACGACGGGCGATCACCGGAATTCATGGTTCACCTGCTCAATTTGATGGCTGCGATCGCCCTGCTGGTGTGGGGGACGCAGATCGTGCGCACCGGCATCCTGCGCGTCTTCGGAGAGAGCCTGCGTCACGTGCTCGCCGTGGGCATGGCCACGCGCGTGCAGGCGTTGCTGGCCGGCGTGGGCGTGACCAGCCTGGTGCAGAGCGCCACTGCGACCTGCCTGATCGC
The DNA here is from genome assembly GCA_022072045.1 of Burkholderiaceae bacterium. Classification (GTDB taxonomy): domain Bacteria; phylum Pseudomonadota; class Gammaproteobacteria; order Burkholderiales; family Burkholderiaceae_C; genus JAEUPI01. Next base: position 17,993 of record JAJVIL010000072.1, read on the forward strand.
CACGTCGTTCCTCGGTCGCGCGCTGGTCACGCTGCCGGCCGCGCTGGCGGTGATGCTGGGCGCCGACGTCGGCAGCGCGGCGATGACGGTGGTGTTCTCGTTCGACCTGTCGTGGCTGTCGCCGCTGATGATCTTCGGCGGGGTGGTGGCCTACATCTCGCGCGAGAAGTCGGTGCTGGGGCAACTCGGTCGCGTGGCGATCGGGCTCGGACTGATCCTGCTGTCGCTGCAACTGATCGGCGCGGCGACGAGGCCGCTGGTGCAATCGCCGGCGGTGCGCGCGCTGCTGGAGGCGCTGCCGCAGGACGTGATGCTCGACATGCTGATGGGTGCAGTGCTCGCGGTGGCGTCGTACTCGAGCCTGGCGATCGTGCTGCTGGTGGCGACGCTGGCAGTGACGGGCGTCATCCCGGTTTCGGTGGCCCTCGGCCTGGTGCTGGGCGCCAACCTCGGCAGCGCGCTGCTGGCGGTGATGCTGACGTCCAAGACATCGGTCGTCGAGCGGCGGCTGCCGATGGGCAACCTGCTGTTCAAGCTGGTGGGCGCGCTGTGCGCGATCCCGCTGCTGCCGCTGTCGGAGGAACTGATGCGCATGGCCACCGGCCAGGTGCACCAGCAGGTGGTGCTGTTCCACCTGCTGTTCAACGTCGTGCTGTCGCTGGTGTTCATCGGTCTGACCGGGGTCGCCGGCCGCCTGCTGCTGAAGGTGTTGCCCGAGCCGCGCGCGGGCTCGGTGGCGCAGCGGCCGCGGCACCTCGACCCGTCGGCGCTGGCCACGCCGAGCCTGGCGATCAGTTGCGCGGCGCGCGAGGCGCTGTACCAGGCCGACGTGGTGGAGACGATGCTGCGCGGCATCGTGCCGGTGCTGCGCAGCAACGACCTCGCGCTGGCCGAGCAGTTGCGCCAGATGGACGACACGGTCGACGAGGCGTACACGTCGATCAAGCTGTACCTGACGCAGATCTCGCGCCAGGCGCTGTCCGAGCGCGAGGGCCGGCGCTGGACCGACGTGATGTCGTTCACCATCAACATGGAGCAGATCGGCGACATCATCGAGCGCGTGCTGCAGGACATCGAAGACAAGAAGATCCGCCCGAACCGCCGGTTGTCGGAGGCCGGCATGGGCGAGATCTGCCATCTGCACGAGCGGCTGGTAGCCAACCTCCGGCTGGCGATGAGCGTGTTTCTCGACGGCCATGTGCGCGACGCGCGCAAGCTGCTCGAGGAGAAGGCGCGCTTTCGCGACCTGCAGCACGAGTACGCGGCCAGCCACATCGCGCGCCTGCAGGACAACACGCCGCAGAGCATCGAGACCAGCTCGCTGCACCTCGATCTGATCAGCGACTTGAAGCGCATCAACTCGCACATCTGCTCGATCGCCTACCCGATCCTCGAATCGGCCGGCGCGCTCACCGCCACGCGCATCCGCCCGTCGGTGCTGTCGGCCACCGAGTCCGACCTGCAGAAGCTGGGCGACGGCTGACGCGCGAGGCGATGGCGCGGCGCGGCCGGCGGGTTCCGATGCGTGCTCCGGCGGCCCGGCGGTGTTGTGCGCGCGGCGGGCCGGCCGGCCCGGCCGCGATCGTTCGATGACGCTCACCTGGCCCATCGTCGTCGCCGTGCTGTTCGGGGCCGTGCTGCACGCCGGCTGGAACGCGCTGGTGAAGTCCAGCGGCGACAAGGAACTCGACACCGCACTGGTGCACTTCCTCGGCGCGGTGGTGGCGTTGCCGCCCTTGCTGCTGGTGGGCGCACCGCCGGCGGCCACGTGGCCGTTCATCGGCGCGTCGCTGCTGGTGCACATCGCCTACTACGTGACGCTGGCCGGGGCCTACAAGCACGGCGACCTCGGCCTGACGTATCCGATCATGCGCGGCAGCGCGCCGCTGCTGGTGGCGCTGGGCAGTTCGGTGGTGCTCGGCGAGTCGCTGTCGCCGCTGGCCTGGGCCGGTGTGGCCGGGGTCACGCTCGGGGTGGCGATGGTCGGCCTGGCACACCCGGGCGCGGCGCTGCACCACCGCCGCGCGCTCGGCTATGCGCTCACCAACGCGGTGGTCATCATGACCTACACCTTCGTCGACGGCAGCGGCGTGCGCACCTCGGTGGCCAGCGGCGGCAGCGCCGCGAGCTACGTGCTGCTGCTGTTCGTGCTCGACGGCGTTCCGTATCCGGCGATGGTGGTGCTGCGGCGCGATGCCGCCGGCCGGCGCGCGATCCTCGCTTACGCGCGGCAGCGCTGGCCGCTGGCGGCGCTGGGCGGCGCGGCGTCGATCGGCTCGTATGCGATCGCGCTGTGGGCGATGACGCGTGCGCCGGTGGCCGCGGTGTCGGCACTGCGCGAGACCTCGGTGCTGTTCGCGACGCTGCTCGGGGCCTGGCTGCTGAAAGAGCGCCTGGCCGCGCAGCGGCTGGTCGGGGCGCTGGTCATCGTGGGCGGCATCGTGGCGCTGCGCTTTGGTTGAGGGGTTGTGCAGCGGTCGCGCGCCGGGGATCGGCCGGGTATATTGTTGACAATCTGCAAACTGCCCCGTACGCTGCGGCGGCGTTGCCTTCTCGCGACCGACGATGCCCAGCCCTGCCGACCCCAGCAAGCGCGCGCCCGCGGCGGCGGCGATCGAACTGCTGCGCGAGAACTCGCTGGCGATGCTGGCGCAGCGCGAACTGGAGCGGCGCATCGTCGCCGGCGAGCTGGCGATCGGTGCCAAGCTCAACGAAGCCGAGATCGCGCAGGCGCTCGGGGTGTCGCGCGGCCCGGTGCGCGAGGCGTTTCGCGCGCTCGAACAAGCCGGCCTGGTGCGGGTGGAGAAGAACCGCGGCGTGTTCGTGCGCGAGGTGTCGCTGCAGGAGGCCAACGAGATCTACGAGGTGCGCGCCGCGCTCGAGGGCCTGATCGGCCGGCTGGCGGCGCAGCGCATCGACGCCGACGAGCTGGAGCAACTGCGTGCGATCGTCAAGAAGATGGCCGCGCTCGACAAGGCGCGCAAGGCCGAGGCGTACTTCGCGCTGAATCTCGAGTTCCACGAGGTGGTGGCGCGCTCGGCGCGCAACGCGTCGCTGCTGCGGCACTACCGGCGCGTGGTCAACGAGCTGGGCCTGTACCGCCGCGAGACGCTGGCGCGCAACAGCGACATCATCGGCGTCTCGACCCGCGAGCACGAGTCGATCGTCGCCGCGCTGGCCAAGGGCGACGAGCGGCAGGCCGAGCGGCTGCTGGTGGAACACGTGCTGCTCAGCCGCGAGCGCCTGCACGGCGCCATGGCGGCCAAGCCGGCGCGCTCGGCGCGCGTCGAAGCGCCGTGAGCGCAATCAACCCTACGGAACCTACGAGATGGCAGGCGAACCCTCTTCGGTCAACGTCAACGGCATCGCCTACCGCTGGCCGCACCGGCCGGTGGTGGTGGTGTGCATCGACGGCGGCGATCCGGCGTACCTGAGGCGCTTTCTCGACGACGGCGCGCTGCCGCACACCGCGCGCTTCATCGCCGAGGGCTTCGGCACCGTGGCCGACGGCTCGATGCCGTCGTTCACCTGTCCGAACAACATGTCGATCATCACCGGCACGCCGACTTCCAGGCACGGCATCTCGGGCAACTTCTACCTCGACACCGCCACCTGGCAACCGGTGGTGATGACCGGCCCCGAGCTGCTGCGCGGCGACACGATCCTCGCGAAGTTCGCCGACGCCGGCGCCAAGGTGGTGTCGATCACCGCCAAGGACAAGCTGCGCAGGCAGCTCGGCAAGGGCCTCGACGTGTCCAAGGGCCACGTGTCGTTCTCGTCGGAGTACGCGAGCCGCTGCACGCTGGCCGACAACGGCATCGAGAACGTGCTCGAGTTCGTCGGCATGCCGCAGCCCGACATGTACTCGATGGAGTTGTCGCTGTTCGTGCTCGAGGCCGGGGTCCGGCTGCTCGCCGAAACCCGGCCCGACCTGCTGTACCTGTCGCTGACCGACTGGGTGCAGCACAAGTACGCGCCCGACGAAGCCGAGGCGCTGCGCTTCTACCAGGCGCTCGACGATGCCTTCGGCCGCCTGGCCGCGCTCGACGCGACGGTGGCGCTGACGGCCGACCACGGCATGAGCGACAAGAGCAACGCCGCCGGCGAGCCCAACGTGATCTGGCTGCAGGACATCCTCGACGCCAGGTTCGGCGCCGGCACCACCACCGTGATCTGCCCGATCACCGACGCTTTCGTCGGCCACCACGGGGCGCTCGGCGGCTTCGTGCGGGTGTGGATCCGCGGCACCGTCAGCGCGCGCCAGATCGTCGAGCACATCGCGGGCATCGACGGCATCGAGATGGCACTCGACCGCGAGGCGGCGTGCGCGCGCTTCGACCTGCCGGCCGACCGCGAAGGCGACGTCGCGGTGGTGGCGCGGCACGATGTCTGCATCGGCAGCTCGGCGAAGGCGCACGATCTGTCGGGGCTGAAAGGCCACCGGTTGCGCACGCACGGCGGTGTGTCGGAGACCGCGGTGCCGTTCATCGTCAACCGGCCGCTTGCCGACGTCTACAAGCTCAAGGCGGCGGGGCAGCGGCTGAAGAGCTGGCAGATTTTCGATTTCGCGATCAACGGCACGGCCTGAGCGCATCATGAAACTCGCGCCCCCCCCAGCAGCCAAGGAGATTGGCGACGACGTGCGCCGCGAGCCGATGCGCATCGCCGGCGAAGCGGTGCACGCCGAGCGCGTGATCGCGGTGCACTACCCGTACACCGGCGAGATCGTCGCCACTGTGCCGCGCGCGGGTGTCGACGACGTGCGCCGAGCGATCCGCATCGCGCGCGACTACAGACCGAAGCTGACCCGCCATGAGCGCTATCGCATCCTCACGCGCGCCGGCGAGCTGATCGCGCAGCGCAGGGACGCGATCGCGCGCCAGATCACGCTCGAATCGGGCCTGTGCCTGAAGGATTCGACCTACGAGGTCGGCCGCGCCAGCGATGTGCTGCTGTTCGCCGCGCAGCAGGCGCTGGTCGATGACGGGCAGAGCTTCTCGTGCGACCTCACGCACCACGGCAAGCAGCGCCGCGTGCACACGATGCGCGAGCCGCTGCAGGGCGTGATCAGCGCCATCACGCCGTTCAACCACCCGCTGAACCAGGTGATCCACAAGGTCGCGCCGGCGGTGGCCACCAACAACCGCATGGTGCTCAAACCGAGCGAGAAGACGCCGCTGGCCGCGCTGACGTTGGCCGACATCCTGTACGAGGCCGGTCTGCCGCCGCCGATGCTTTCGGTGCTGACCGGCGAGCCGGGCGAGATCGCCGACGAGATGCTGACGCACCCCGGCATCGATCTCGTCAGCTTCACCGGCGGCGTGACGATCGGCAAGCACATCGCAGCGCGTGCGGTCTACAAGCGGCAGGTGCTCGAGCTCGGCGGCAACGACCCGCTGATCGTGATGGACGACGCCGACGTCAACAAGGCGGCCGACCTCGCCGCCAACGGCTCGTACAAGAACAGCGGCCAGCGCTGCACCGCCGTCAAGCGCATCTTCGTGCACGAGCGGCTCGCCGACGACTTCACGCAGGCCTTGCTCGAGCGCACCAAGGCCTGGCGCCACGGCGACCCGCTCGACCCGAAGGTCGACATGGGCACGGTGATCGACGAGCGCGCGGCGATGCTGTTCGAGCGCCGCGTCGATGACGCGGTGGCGCAGGGCGCGCGCCTGCTGCACGGCAACCAGCGCAGCGGCGCGCTGTACTCGCCGACGCTGATCGACCGCGTGCGCGGCGAAATGGAAGTGGTGCAGCAGGAGACCTTCGGCCCGGTGTCGCCGGTGATGACGTTCAAGGACGTCGACGACGCGATCAGGCAGGTCAACTCCACCGCCTTCGGCCTGTCGTCGGGCGTCTGCACCAACCGGCTCGACGACATCATGCGCTTCGTGCGCGAACTGCAGGTGGGCTCGGTCAACGTCTGGGAGGTGCCGGGCTACCGGCTCGAAGTGACGCCGTTCGGCGGCATCAAGGACTCGGGTCTCGGCGTCAAAGAAGGCGTGCAGGAAGCCTGCAAGAGCTTCACCAACGTGAAGACGTATTCGCTGCCGTGGTAGGAGCTTCCGACCTGGTTTCGCGGCAGCGCGGCGAACTCGCAGTGTCGGCATTCTTTACGACTTGCTCGAGAGCGGGCGCGTACAGGCGCCAGCGAGCCATGCGCACGTGCAGCTATCTGTTTGATGCGACTGAGTTTTCTGGCTGGGGCGGCGTTCTATCGCTGGCCCTGGCCCGGTTCGTGCTTCATTAGGGTCAACCCCTGTGGAGCGCGCGATGACAACCCTGACGAAGCTAGCAAGTGCCGCAGCCTTGATGGCAGCAATGGGCCTCGTGAATGCGGCGCCGGTCGAGACGCTCAACGGCGTCGGAGTCGGCGCAGGCGACATCACCTACGTACCGTTTTCCTGGAACGGCGACGACGATGGTTTCCACATCGGCACGTTCGGCAGCAGCGCAGACCCCGAGCTTTTCCTGTTGAACTCGGCCGGCACGGTGGTGCTCCGCAACAACGACGATGGCGGTCCTGGTTTGGAGTCGTTGCTGTCGTATGACGGCAGTGCGGGCGACTATTGGCTCGGCATCGGTCGCTTTGACACGACCAACGCCGAGGTACTTGCCGGGGCCAACCCGGGCGTCGGTGCGCTGACGACCAATCTGCGCTTTTCGGCAAACGATCGCTCGGGCCATCACCAGGGTGATTTCAGCAATGTCGGCCCGTCCACGACCACTCCGCCGAGCCAGCGCGTGCCGGAGCCGGCGAGCCTGGTCCTGGCAGGGCTGGCGCTTGGTGTAGCCGGTCTGGTGGGGCGCCTGCGCAAGCGCGCGTGATGTCCGCAGCAAGGTAGACTCGCTCCACAGGAGGCGGCCCGGTCACCCGGGCCGTTTTGTTTGGGTTCTTGCCGGCTCGACTGGGGCAGTGGCGCCGGTGGGGCCAATTCGACCTTGCACACGCAGGAGCGCACACCAGCGATGAGTCTGCCGTCGCACGCGCGCGTCGTCATCGTCGGCGGCGGCATCGCCGGCTGCTCGACCGCCTACCACCTCGCCAGGCTCGGCATCGCCGACGTGCTGCTGCTCGAGCAGGGCAAGCTCACTTGCGGCACCACCTGGCACGCCGCCGGGCTGGTGGGTCAGATGCGGCCCAACCGCAACATGACTGCGATGAGCAAGTACGGCATCGAGCTGTACGCGACGCTCGAAGCCGAAACCGGGCTGGCCACCGGCTGGAAACGCTGCGGCAGCGTCAACGTCGCGGCCACCCCCGAGCGTTGGCAGGTGCTGAAGAAGCAGGCGGCGCTCGCGCGCGGCTTCGGCGTCGAGGTGCAGTTGATCACGCCGCGCGAAGCGGGTGCGCTGGTCCCGCCGCTGCGCACCGACGATCTGCACGGCGCGCTGTGGATCCCCGGCGACGGCAAGGCCAATCCGGCCGACCTGTGCATGAGCCTGGCCAAGGGTGCGCGCAACCGCGGCGTGCGCATCGTCGAAGGCGTCGAAGTGACGGGCGTCATCACCGAGCGCGACGGCAGCAGCCGGCGCGTCGCGGGCGTTCGCACGAGCGAGGGCGACTTGCGCTGCGAGGTGCTGGTCAACTGCGCGGGCCAGTGGGCACGGCAGTTCGGCGCGATGGCCGGCGTCAACGTGCCGCTGTATTCGGCCGAGCACTTCTACATCGTCACCGGCAGGATCGATGGCGTGCACCCGATGCTGCCGGTGGTGCGCGACCCCGACGGCTTCATCTACTACAAAGAGGAGGTCGGTGGCCTGCTGATGGGCGGCTTCGAGCCCAAGGCCAAGCCGTGGCGGGTCGACCCGATCCCGAGCACGTTCCAGTTCCGGCTGCTCGACGAAGACTGGGACCAGTTCGAGCCCTTGATGACCAACGCGATCCACCGCACGCCGTGCCTGGAGAGCGCGCAGATCAAGATGCTGCTCAACGGACCCGAGAGCTTTACGCCCGACGGCAACTTCATCGTCGGCGAGGCGCCGGGGCTGCGCCGCTACTTCGTCTGTGCGGGCTTCAACTCGGCTGGGATCGCCAACTCCGGCGGCGCAGGCCGGCTGATCGCGCAGTGGATCGCCGACGGCGAGGCGCCGGGCGACCTGTGGGACGTCGACGTGCGCCGCTTCGGCTCGTTCACCGCCAACCGCAAGGCGCTGGCCGAACGCACCGCCGAGACGCTGGGCCTGCACTACGCGATGCGCTGGCCGCGGCAGGAGTTGCAGACCGCGCGACCACTGCGCACCTCGCCGCTGTACGACCTGCTCGACGCCAAGGGCGCGCAGTGGGGCAGCAAGAACGGCTGGGAGCGGGTCAACTACTTCAAGCCGCGCGCGGCGTTGGCACCCCCGCACACCCTCGGCGCGCCCGGCTGGCTGCCGTGGGTGCAGGCCGAGCAGCGCGCCACGCGCGAGGGCGTGGCGATCTACGACCAGACCTCGTTCGGCAAGCTGCTGGTGCAGGGGCGCGATGCGCTCGCGCTGCTGCCACGCCTGTGCGCCAACGACGTCGACGTGCCGGTCGGCCGCATGGTCTACACCGCGATGCTCAACGCGCGCGGCGGCTTCGAGAGCGATCTCACGGTGATACGCCTGACCGACGATCGCTTCCAGCTCGTCACCGGCTCGGCGCAGCCGCAGCGCGACCTCGACTGGATCGAGCGCCACATCGACGCGCACCAGCACGCGGTGGTCACCGACGTCAGCGCGATGACCGCGGTGCTGTCGGTGATGGGCCCGCGCGCAGCCGAGCTGCTGGGCCGCGTCTGCCCCGATGACCCGCCGGGGCTGAAGTTCTCCCATACGCGCGAGGTCGACGTCGGGCTGGCGCGCGTGCGCGCCGCGCGCATGAGCTACGTCGGAGGTCCGGGGTATGAGCTGTACGTGCCGATCGAGATGGCGCGCCACGTCTACCTGACGCTGCACGAGGCGGGCGCCGACCTCGGCTTGACCGATGCCGGCTACTACGCGATCGACGCGCTTCGCATCGAGGCCGGCCGCCGCGCCTGGGGCGCCGAACTGGGGCCCGACGAGACGCCGTGGGAAGCCGGACTCGAGTTCGCGGTGAAGCTCGACAAGCCCTTACCGTTCATCGGCCGCGACGCGCTGCTGGCCGCGCGCGAGCGGCCGCTGCGCAAGAAGCTCGTCTGTGTCGTCTTCGACGATCCGTCGCTCTACGCCTGGGGCGGCGAGGCGGTGTCGATCGACGGCGAGCCCGTGGGCGAGCTGTCGTCGGCGGGCTGGAGCCTCGTGGCCGGCGCGTGCGCGGCTATGGGCTACGTCCGCGGTGCCATCGCGCAGCGCCGACACACGGGCACCCCGGTCACAGTCGATCTCTGGGGCGAAGCGGTCGCAGCGAAGCTCTGGGATCGTTGCCCGCGCGGGCGCGGAGGCTGATCGGCCCGAGCCGTCAGCCGGCGCGGCAGTTCAGTGGCAGGTACTTCACCGCGACATCGGTGCGGTCGGTGCCCTTGGCGATCATGTTGCCCGGCACCGGCGCGCCGCCGCAGACCCAGGCGATCGGCACCATCGGCGCCGCGTCGACCACTGCCGGCCGGAAGCTCAGCGTGCGGCCCCTGATCGCGCCGTTGGCCTGGTTGCCGAACACCACGTGCACGGCGCCGGCTTCGACGCGGACCGATGACACGTAGTTGCCGACCAGCTTGTCGGCCTCGGGCAGCCCGGCCTCGGCGTTGTCGAGCGGCAGCTTGTGCGTGGCCGACCATTGGGTGCTGACTGCATTCTTGGCGACGTTGATCAGCGCCGACGAATCGACGATCTGCTGGCGCACCATCGGGCCCTGAAAGCTCGGCAGCGCCAACGTGGCCAGGATCGCCAGCACGGCGACCGCCACCATCAGTTCGATCAGCGTGAAACCGGCGATCGAGCGCTCAGAGCGAAGCATGCCGAGATTATTCGCGCGCGCGGCGCGTGGTGGCGCGCGCCGGCCTCGCCGGGGCGTGCGGGGCGCGCAGTGCTG
>JAJVIL010000109.1 GCA_022072045.1 Burkholderiaceae bacterium
GATGCGAAAGCCGTGCGCCTCCCCGAGCCGCGCCTGCGTGCGCTGCACCGCGGCGTCGAAACGCTGGTGCAGCTCGCGCGGCGGCGCGAACATCGTCGAGTAGGTCAGCTTGAATCCGCTCATAGGGAAACCTCCGCGCTCGGCACGCGCTGCGGCCCGTGGCAACGGTTGCGCCCCGCCGTCTTGGCGCCGTAGAGCGCCTCGTCGGCGCGCGTGTACAGGTCTTCGGGTCGCTCGCCGGGCCGCAGCATGGCGCACCCGGTGCTCACCGTGACGAACGGCGCCACCGGCGAGTTCGGGTGCGCCAGCGCAAGCTGCGCCACCGCGTCGACCAGCGCGCCTCCCGCGTGGTGCGCGTGGGCGGCGTCGCAGTCGTACAGCACCAAGGCAAACTCCTCGCCTCCGAGGCGCACCGCCATGTCGAGCGGCCGTGCAGCCGAGCGCGCAACCGCCGCGGCCACCTGCTGCAGCACCATGTCGCCCGCCGGGTGGCCGTGGTGGTCGTTGTAGCGCTTGAAGTGGTCGATGTCGATCAGCAGCAGCGCGAGCGACCTGGCATCGCGCTGCGCCTGGCGCATCGCACGCTCCAGGTGGTACGTGAACATGCGGCGGTTGAACAGGCCGGTGAGCGCATCGCGCATGGCCATCCAGTGCATGTCGCCGCGCAGCAAGAACTGCTCGCGCTGCAGGTACTCACGCCAGTAGGCCCCGAAGGCGAGCACGACCAGCGAGAGCGTCAGCACGACGCCGATGCGCAACATGGCCTCCCCCACCGGGGCCAGCGGTGCGCTCAGCGCCATGACTTCGACAGCCGCGACGTACAACACGGCAACGGCGAGCTGGCTGTACACGCTCAGGCCGAGCGGCATGAAGATCGCAAGCATCACGAGCACCAGCACGCTGGTCTCGTCGGGCAGAGCCATCAGCTTGTAGGCATAGACCGAGTACGCCGAGCCGCAAGCCAGCGCCGCCACCACGACCGTGAACGCCGTATGCAGCACGGCAAAGCGCCAGCGCGCGTGCGAGCACAGTACCGCCGCCAGCAGTGCCACGGTGACCGCCACGCGCACGGCGCGCAACGACATCGCCACCGCCTGCTCCGGCGTGCCCGCGGCGAACGTCGGGATGCGCCACAAGTCGAAGAGCGAAAAACCTGCCCAGATCGCCAGCGCCAGCACGCTGGCCCAGCGCATGCGCGTGCGCAGCGTCTGCATCCCGGCGTCGCGGTACTCGCCTTCGAGCGCCGGCGAGAAACGCAGCCAGCGAAACCCCGCCTGCAGCTGGCCGGAATACGGCGTGGCGGCTAGCGGCGCCCGCAGATCAGGGGGTCGTTGCATGCGGCGGCGGTCAGGCGACTGCAATCGGCGGAACGGGCCACTATAGCCGCGGCATTGCGCTCGACGCGGCGCACCGCGCGGGCGGCGTCCGGCGTCACCATGGCACGGCCGGGCACGGCCGGCGGCGACGAGCGGACCCGGCGCTCAAATGCCCAAGTACGCGCGCTGCACTTCGGGGTCGTTCTCCAGCTCGCGCGCACTGCCCTCGCGCACGATGGCGCCGGTCTCCATCACGTAGCCGCGGTCGGCCACCGTCAGCGCCGCGTGAACGTCCTGCTCGACCAGCAGCACGGTCACGCCCTGGTCGCGGATCTGCGTCATCGTGTCGCACAGCAGGTCGACCACCACCGGCGCGAGGCCGAGGCTCATCTCGTCGAGCATCACCAGGCGCGGCCGCGCCATCAGCGCGCGCCCGATCGCGCACATCTGCTGCTCGCCGCCCGACATGCTGCCGGCCCATTGGCCGCTGCGCTCGGCCAGGCGCGGAAAGAGCCGGTAGACGCGCGCCATGTCGTCGCGTATGCCTGCGTGGTCGCGCCGCCGGTAGGCCCCCATCAGCAGGTTCTCCTCGACGCTCATGCGGTCGAAGAGCTGACGCCCTTCGGGCACCTGCACGAGGCCGAGCGAGAACACCTCGTCGGCGCTCGCGCCCTCGAGCGATCGCCCGTCGAAGCGGATCGTGCCGCGCGAGTCGATCAGGCGCGAGATCGCGCGCAGCAGCGTGGTCTTGCCGGCGCCGTTGCCGCCGACCATCGCCACGATTTCAGCGGGGTGGATCGCGATGCTCACGTCGCGCAGCACCGGCATCTCACCGTAGCCAGCGTTGAGCTGCACCACTTCGAGCAGGGGTTGGCTCATCGGGCGCCTTCGAGCTGCCGCTTGCGCCCCAGGTAGGCCTCGACCACCCGCGGGTCGCGCAGCACGTCTTCGGTCGCGCCCTCGGCGATCTTCACGCCGTGGTGCAGCACCAGCACGCGGTCCGACAGGCTCCTGATCGCCTTCATCACGTGCTCGATCACCAGGATGCTGATGCCCTGCCCGCGCAGCTTGCGGATCACGTCGATCACCTCTTCGATCTCGACGCTGTTCAGGCCGGCCATCACCTCGTCGAGCAGCAGCAGCCGTGGCTTCATCGCCAGCGCCTTGGCCAGTTCGAGCCGCTTGCGGTCGGGCCCGCCGAGTTCGTCGGCACGCTGCGCGATACGCTGGCCCAGCCCGACGAACTCGAGCGCCTGCCGCGCCTGCTCGCGCGCCAGCGCGAGGTCGCGCACGCCGCCGCCGGCGCCGAACAGCGCGCCCACCGAGACGTTCTCGAGCACGCTCAGGCCCGGGAACGGCTTCATGATCTGGAAGGTGCGCCCGATCCCCAGATGCGCGCGCCGGTAGGCCGGCAGGTGGCGCAGGGAGCGGCCGGCGAACACGATCTCGCCGGCGCTCGGCTCGAGCGTGCCGTTGACCATGCTCACCAGCGTCGTCTTGCCCGCGCCGTTGGGGCCGATCAGGCCGAGGATCTCGCCGTGCGCGAGCCGGAAGCTCACGTCGTCGACCGCCACCAGGCCGTGAAAGCGCCTGGTGAGACCGCTGACCTGCAGGATGTCGTCCATTTAGGGCCTGTTCACACTACGGACGCCAGTGCGAGTGGGCCTGGCAAGCCCCAGGGCTAGGCGGACGACGCAGCCCGGGCTGGACGCCCGGGCAAGGAGTTCAACGACGCCATGCGGCTTGCCAGGCCCACTCCCGAACGGGTTGCGACCGGAATGCCCGCGCGCGTCGTTGCAAATCCTCGCCGGGTGTCCAACCCGGCTGCGGTTTGCGCCTAGCTCGCGGGCATTCCGGTGGCAACGCATCTGGCGTCCGTAGTGTGAACAGGCCCTAGATGCGATGCGAGCGCACGTTCTCGATGAAGTAGCGCCAGCCCATGCCGCGCAGGTGCCGCGTCATGTGCGCGATGCCGCGCGGCATGAAGACCACCGCCACCACGATCACCACGCCGAAGAACATGCTCGCGAGGCTGGTGATGCGCGTGGCCAGCACCTCCGAGATCGCCGACAGCACCAGGGCACCGATCACCGGGCCGAACACGCTGCCGGCGCCGCCGAACACCGCCATGATGATCATCTTCACGTTGAGCACGATGTCGAACACGCTCACCGGGTCGATGAAGGTGATGTAGTAGGCGTAGATGCCGCCGGCCAGCGAAGTGATCGCCGCCGAGAGCATGAACGCCAGCACCTTGTACAAGGTGGTGTTGACGCCCATCACCGCCGCACCCTCCTCGTTCTCGCGGATCGCGATCAGCCCGAGGCCGAAGCGGCTGCGCGACAGCCAGTAGACGACGAGCGTGGCCAGCACCACCAGCCCCAGCGCCAGTTCGTAGAACAGCACCTCGCTCTTCAGCAGCGGCAACACCAGCCCGATGTTGGTGCCGGCGAGTTCCAGGTTGGAGACGATCGCGGTCATCACGAACGCCAGGCCGAGCGTGCAGATCGCGAAGTAGTGGCCCTTGAGCCGAAGCACCGCGAGGCCCAGCACGCCGGCGAACACCACGCCCAGCGCCAGCCCCACCAGCAGACCCACCCAGAACGGCAACTGGAACTGCGCCATCGCGATGGCCACTCCGTAGGCGCCCAGCCCGTAGAACACCGAGTTGCCGAACGACGGATAGCCGGTGAAGCCGCCGATGATGTTCCAGCCCTGCGCCACGGCGGCCAGCAGCAGCACGCTAATGCCGAACTGCACCACCACGGCATTGCCGATCCACGGCACCGTGGCGAGCCCGGCGACGATCACCACCAGCGCGAGCGCGAGCCAGGCCTTCATGCCGCCCTGCCCAGCAGCCCGGTGGGGCGCACGATCAGCACCAGCACCAGGATGCCGAAGCTCGCCACGTCGCGGTAGGTCGGGCCGACGTAGAGCGCCGTCAGCGATTCGATGATGCCCAGCGCCAGGCCGCCGACGATGACTCCGAGCGGGTTGTCGAGGCCGCCGATGATCGCGATGACGAACGACTTGGCGGTGAGCGGCCCGCCGATGTACGGGTTGATCTGCGACACCATGCCGTAGAGGCCTCCGGCGACGCCGGCCAGCGCGGTGCCGAGTCCGAACGTCACCGCGTAGATGCTCCTGGGCGTGACGCCGTGCAGACGTGCGGCCACCAGGTTCTGCGCTGCGGCGCGGATGCCGCGGCCGAGCCGGCTGTGCAGCAGGAACAGCCACATCGCCACCGTGAGCCCGATGGCGATCGCGCAGGCGGCCAACTGCACCGCCGGAATGGTGACCGCGCCGAGCGCGAAATTCGCGCCGGCGTACGGGGGATTGATGGCCCGGAAGTCGGCGGTGAACCAGAACTGCGCCAGGTACGCCAGCACGACCTCGAGGCCGAAGGTGATCAGCAGCGTGTTGAACATCGGCGCGCGGATCACCAGGTTGAGGATGCCGCGCTGGATGACGTAGCCCAGCGCGAACAGCATCACCGCGGTGAGCGGCAGCGCCGCGAAGGGGTCGATGCCGGCTCCGGTGAACAGGTAGTAGGTCGCGTAGCCGCCCAGCATGATGAAGGCGCCGTGCGACAGGTTGACGATGTTGAGCACACCCCATACCAGGGCGAGCCCCAGCGCCATCAGCGCGTAGAGCCCGCCCAGCAGGATCCCGTTGGCCAGGACCTGGAGGAGCAGATCCACTCAGCGACTCAGCGCTGATCCCAGGGCGCGAGCGGGTACTGCAGCTTGCCGACGAACTCGCCGCCGGCGAAGATCGGCACCACCTGATCGTTCTGGATCTGGATCATCGTCTGCGGCAGGCTGATCTGCCCGGTGGGCCCGAACTTGATGTGCCCGTAGAGGCTCTGGAAGTCGACCTTGGCCAGCGCGTCGCGCACCTTCGCGTGGTCGGTGCTGCCGGCAGCCTCGATCGCCTTGACGAACGCCTCGACGACGGCCACCCCGGAGGCGGCGTGATAGTCGGGGTCGTAGCCGAAGCGCGCCTTCCACGCCTTGGCGAACTCCTCGGCGTTGCCGAACCAGGTGTCTTTCAGGCTCGCCGACGGCAGCCACGCAGTCATGCCCGAGGCGCCGTTGGCGTCGTGCCCGAGCGCCTTGCGGAAGTCGGCACTGGGCACGCCCACGGTGAGCGAATACAGCTTCGGGTTGACGTTCAGGCTCTTGGCCTGACGAATGAAGTTGAGCCCCTCGGTCTCGTGGCAGGCCATCAGCACCACGTCGACCTTGCCGCTTTTGATGCGCGACAGCAGCGACGAGAAGTCGCTCGCGTTGCTGCTGTAGCGCTCGTCGATCACGGTCTTGAAGCCCGCCTTGTCGAGCAGAGCGCGCGTGCCCTTGGCGACCGCGACGTCGAACGAATCGTCGGCGTAGAGCAGCGCCACCGTGCGCGGCTTGGGGTTGAGCTTGGTCATCGCGTCGATGGTGCTGCCGAAATAGTCGCTCGCCGCCGCCAGCGTGCCGAAGATGTACTTGTAGCCGCGGCTGTAGATCTGGTCGGACGCGCCGCCGCCTTGCACCATCGGCACCTGGTTCTTCTCGGCGATCGACGAATCGGCGAGGATGAAATTGCTCGCAAAGCCGCCGAGCAGGAAGTCGACCTTGTCTTGCGACAGCAGCTGCACGTACTGGCGCACGCTCAGGTTGACGTCGGATTGGTTGTCGAGGATCTTGACGGCGAGCTTCTCGTGCTTCGATCCGACCTGAACGCCGCCGGCGGCGTTGATCTTGTCGACGGCGAAATCGTAGGCGTCCTTGTAGTAGCGCCCGGTGTTGGCCACCGGGCCGGTGAGTTGCGTCGACGCGCCGAACGTGATGGTCTGGGCCCATGCGGGGCCGGCCGCGAGCAGCGCCGCAGCCAGGAGCAAAGAGCGGTACATAGCGAACCTCCGTTGGTTTGGCAGTACTGCCGAAACGTGCGGAATACTGCTTCGCATTCGCCAGCACCGCCTGCTGACCTGCCGCAAGGGTATGCGATCGACATGGACCCCTGCGCCGAAGTGGAGTTCCCCACGTCGCGCACGGGCATCGCCGGCCCTCGGCGCGCCCGTCCACTCGATCTGTCAGTCAGGTGCCGTTCAGGTAACGGCGGCAGGCACGGTGCGCTGCGGCCTGGGTTGGCTGCCGGCCGCGGCCGCTCAGGGGTTCTTCACGTAGGCGTCGCGGCGCAGATAGAACCACCAGTTCAACACCAGGCACAGCGCGTAGAACACCGCGAAGCCGTACATCGCAACCTGCGGCGTGCCGGCCTTGATCTGGCTGCCGATGACGATCGGCGCGACGAACGCGCCGTAGGCGGCGACCGCCGACGTCCAGCCCAGCACCGGGCCGGCCTGGCCCGGGCCGTAGATGACGCCGATGGTGCGGAAGGTCGAGCCGTTGCCGATGCCGCTGGCGAAGAACAACAGCATGAACAGCCCGAGAAACGCGGGAAAGTACACCTCGGGCGTGGGCGACCGGTACGCCTGCATCATCACGTAGCCCACCGCGACCGATGCCAGGACCATCACCGCCGAGATGACCTGCGTGACGATCGAGCCGCCCCACTTGTCGGAGATCCAGCCACCGATCGGCCGCACCGCAGCGCCGACGAAGGGGCCGATCCAGGCGTAGGCGAGCACCGGCGGTGCGTTCGGATTGGCCAGCGTGTGCTGCATCACGCCGCTGGCGTCGGGCACGTGGCTGATGCCGAAGATCACTTTCATCGACAGCGGCAGCGCCATCGAGAAGCCGATGAACGAGCCGAAGGTGACGATGTACAGCGCGGTCAGGCTCCAGGTGTGCTTGTTGCGGAAGATCGAGAACTGCGCCTTGACCGCGTCTTTCATCGGCCCGAACGCGGCCAGGCGCATCACCGTCAGCGCCGCGACGATGTCCAGCGGGATCGCAACCCACATGCTGATCAGCCCGAGCCCGGTGGGCGCCGGCAGGTACAGGTACAGGCCGAGCAGCGAGGGAATGAAGGCCAGCGTGTACAGCCAGGTGATCTTCAGGAACGCGATGATCGGGTGATCCGAGTCGGGCGTCACCGTCTTCAGGTTGTTCATCCCGAACCAGCACAGCACGCCCAGCGGCACCAGCGAGATCACCCACGCCAGGCCGCCGTTCTGGATCCAGATCTGCGTGCCGGCGTGGATCTTGCCGAAGATCCAGCCGCTGTCCTTGACCAGCGTCATCGGCTCCCCGCTGAGCGCGCCCAGCAGCGGCACCGACATCACCAGCGGGATCACGACCTGCATCGTCGTCACGCCGAAGTTGCCCAGCCCCGCGTTCAGCCCGAGCGCGGTGCCGCTCATGCGCTTGGGGAAGAAGGTGCTGATGTTCGACATCGAGCTGGCGAAGTTGCCGCCGCCCACCCCGCACCACAGCGCCATCAGTTGGAAGGCCCACAGCGGCCACTCGGGGTGCTGCAGCACGATGCCGGTGCCGATCGCCGGCGCCAGCAGCATCGAAGTGGTCAGAAAGATCGTGTTGCGGCCGCCCGCCAACCGGATGAAGAACGACGACGGGATGCGCATCGTCGCGCCGGAGATGCCAGCGATCGCCGTCAGCGTGAACAGCTCGGCCTGGGTAAAGGGAAACCCCAGGTTGAGCATCTCGACGGTGATGATGCCCCACATGCCCCACACCGCGAAGCCACACAACAGCGCGGGAATCGAAATCCACAAGTTGCGGTACGCGATCCGCTTGCCGGTCGACTCCCAGAATGCGTCGTCCTCCGGACGCCAGTCGGTGATGTCGGCACCCGAAGTGGGCCGCCCCAGGCTGGGGTTCGCGCTCGTGTTCATGATGAATGCTCCTGCGCGCAGGCGATCGTCGTGCGCCGTGCCCGGTGGCGGGCCGGCACCTCACTGGCAACGTCGAACAACGCGTGGCGCATGATGTCGGGACGCCGCGCTTCAGTCCAGTACATCCGGATCGGCGACGGCGGCACGGTGAGCACGCGCAACTATTCGGCGAATCTGTCGGCGGCTGCGCGCGGGACGTTGCGGCGGCTCCCCTCGGCCGATGAATTCTCACGTTCGATCGGCCAGACCGAGCGGGTGTCGATGCGTTCGGACGATCCGGCCCACGAGAAGACGCCGAATCACTCCCACTCGATCGTCGCCGGCGGCTTGCTGCTCACGTCGTAGGTCACGCGGTTGATGCCGCGCACCTCGTTGATGATGCGGTTGGACACGCGCTTGAGCAGCGCATAGGGCAGCTCGGCCCAGTCGGCGGTCATGAAGTCGCTCGTCTGCACCGCGCGCAGCGCCACCACGTGCTCGTAGGTGCGGCCGTCGCCCATCACGCCGACGCTGCGCACCGGCAGGAACACCGCGAACGCCTGGCTCGTCAGTTCGTACCAGCTCTTGCCGCTGGCTTCGTCGAAGCTGTTGCGCAGCTCCTCGATGAAGATGTGGTCGGCGCGCCGCAGCAGGTCGGCGTACTCGCGCTTCGCTTCGCCGAGGATCCGCACGCCCAGCCCGGGTCCGGGGAACGGATGGCGATACACCATCTCGTGCGGCAGGCCGAGCGCGATTCCGAGCTCGCGCACCTCGTCCTTGAACAGGTCGCGCAGCGGCTCGAGCAGCTTCAGCCCCAACGTCTGCGGCAGCCCGCCGACGTTGTGGTGGCTCTTGATCGTGGTCGCCTTCTTGGTCCTGGCAGCGCCGGACTCGATCACGTCGGGGTAGATCGTGCCCTGAGCGAGCCACTTCGCGCGCGACAGCTTCTTCGCCTCGCGCTGGAACACCTCGACGAACTCGCGGCCGATGACCTTGCGCTTGGCCTCGGGGTCGGCCACGCCTTTCAGCGCGCCGAGGAACTGCTCGCTGGCGTCGACGTGCACCACCTTGGCGTGAATGCTCGACGATGCGCCGGCGAACATCTCCATCACCAGCGCGCCTTCGTTCAGGCGCAGCAGGCCGTGGTCGACGAACACGCAGGTGAGCTGCTCGCCGATCGCGCGGTGGATCAGCGCCGCGGCCACGCTCGAATCG
Organism: Burkholderiaceae bacterium; assembly: GCA_022072045.1. Classification (GTDB taxonomy): domain Bacteria; phylum Pseudomonadota; class Gammaproteobacteria; order Burkholderiales; family Burkholderiaceae_C; genus JAEUPI01. The sequence continues at coordinate 9,316 of JAJVIL010000109.1, forward strand.
ACGCCACCCGACAGGCCGAGGATCACCTCCTCGTCGCCCACCTGCTCGCGGACGCGCGCCACCGCCTCGGCGACGTGATCGCGCATCACCCAGTCGGGCTTCGCGCCGCACAGGTCGAGCACGAAGCGCTCGAGCATGGCGCGCCCCTGCCGCGTGTGCGTCACCTCGGGGTGGAACTGCACGCCGTAGAAGCGCCGCTGCTCGTCGGCGATGCCGGCGATCGGGCAGCTCGGCGTGCTCGCCATCAGCTTGAAGCCCGCCGGCAGCGCGGTCACCTTGTCGCCGTGGCTCATCCACACGTCGAGCATGCCGTGGCCCTCGGCGGTGCGGAAGTCCTCGATGCCGTCGAGCAGCCGGGTGTGGCCGCGCGCGCGCACCTGCGCGTAGCCGAACTCGCGATGGCTGCTCGCCTCGACTTCGCCGCCGAGCTGCACCGTCATCGTGAACATGCCGTAGCAGATGCCGAGCACCGGCACGCCGAGCCGGTACACCGCCTCGGGCGCGCGCAGCTCCTGCGCCTCGTAGGTGCTGGCGTGGCTGCCCGAGAGGATCACGCCCTTGGGCGCGAACTCACGCACGAACGCCTCCGACACGTCGTTCGGATGAATCTCGCAGTACACGTGCGCCTCGCGCACCCGGCGCGCGATGAGCTGCGTGAGCTGCGAGCCGAAGTCGAGGATCAGGATGCGGTCGTGCGAAGGGTTCATCTCAGGCCGGTTGCGCGCGCAGGTTGCGGTGCGTGCGGAAGAAGCGCCAGGCGGTGAACGCGGCGCCCGCCTGCAGCGCGGTGCAGACGAAGAACGGCAGGCCGATCGCGATGTCGCCCGGCGGCCGGTCGGCCACCCAGCGCAGCAGCTCGAGCGCGATCACCGGCGCCAGCACCGCCATCAGGCTGTTCAGCGACGCCACCGCGCCCATCGTCTGGCCCTGGCGCGTCGGGTCGGCCGCGTTGGCGACGATGCTCTGCATCGCCGCCTGCGCCGCGGCACCGACGAGACCGAGCAGGATCACCGCATAGATCATCCAGCCCTGCGTTGCGAGGCCGAAGCCCAGGTACGACAGCGCGCCCACCGACAGCCCCACCACCGCGAGCTGCTGCGGCGTGAAGCGCGCCAGCAGCGGCTTGAGCAGCACGCCCTGGCTGAACGCCGACACCACGCCCACCGCGAACAGCGACCAGCCCACCTGCCCTGGACCCCAGCCGAACTTGAACTTGGTGTACAGCACCCAGCTCATGTGCAGCATGAACTGCGCCAGGCTCGCCATCGCGATCACCCACACCAGCGCGCCCACGCCCTTGAGCGCGGCGAGCCCCTTGAGCGCGGCCACCGGGTTGGCGCGCCGCCAGTCGAACGCGCGGCGGCGCTCCCTGGGCAACGACTCGGGCAACACGAAGAAGCCGTAGCACCAGTTGACGACCGCCATGCAGCCGGCCACCACGAACGGCAGCCGCACGTCGACATCGCCGAGGATGCCGCCGATCACCGGCCCCAGGATGAAGCCGATGCCGAACATCGCGCCCAGCAGGCCGTAGCGGCGCGCGCGCTCGCCCGGCGGCGAGATGTCGGCCACGTAGGCGTTGGCGATCGAGATGTTGCTCTGCATCGCGCCGGAGAACAGCCGCACCGCCACCAGCATCCACAGCGCGGTGGCCACCGCGGTGACGAAGAAGCTCAGCGCCAGCCCGCAGAAGCCCAGCAGCAGCACCGGGCGGCGGCCGAAGCGATCGGACAGCGCGCCGAGGATCGGCGAGCTGACGAAGTTGGCGACGCCGAAGGCGAGCGTCACCGCGAGGAACGCGAGCGCCTGCTGGTCGTTGCTGTGCGTGAACTGGCCGACGAGGTGCGGCAGCACCGGCACCATCAGGCCGATGCTGATCATGTCGATCAGCACCGCCACCAGGATGAACGGCATCGCAGCCTGGGGTGGCCCGTGCACCGGCGCCGAGCCTTCGGCCGGCACCCCGGAGCCCTGCGCCACGCCGTCGGGTTCGAGACGGGAATCGGCCAAACTCATTCCATGCGGTAGTTCGGCGCTTCCTTGGTGATCTGCACGTCGTGCACGTGGCTCTCGCGCACACCGGCCGTGGTGATCTCGACGAACTCGGCCTTGCGCTGCATCTCCTCGATCGTCGCGCAGCCGCAGTAGTGCATCGATGCGCGCAGGCCGCCGGCGAGCTGCATGATCACCGCCACCACCGAGCCCTTGTACGGCACCTGCCCCTCGATGCCCTCGGGCACCAGCTTGGCGGTGTTGGGGTTGTGGGCGTTGTCTTCCTGGAAGTAGCGGTCGGCACTGCCGCTCTGCATGGCGCCGAGCGAGCCCATGCCGCGGTAGCTCTTGTAGGTTCGGCCCTGGTAGAGGATGGTTTCGCCGGGGGCCTCTTCGGTGCCGGCGAACATCCCGCCCATCATCACGCTGTGCGCACCGGCGGCGATCGCCTTGGCGAGGTCGCCCGAGAAGCGCACGCCGCCGTCGGCGATCAGCGGCACGCCGCTGGCCTTGATCGCGGCAGCGACCGCTTCGATGGCATAGATCTGCGGCACGCCGACGCCGGTGACGATGCGCGTGGTGCAGATCGAGCCCGGACCGATGCCGACCTTCACCGCGTCGGCGCCGGCCTCGACCAGCGCCTGCGCGGCTGCGCCGGTGGCGATGTTGCCGCCGATCACGTCGACCTGCGGATAGTGGCGCTTGACCCAGCGCACGCGCTCGATCACGCCGGCGCTGTGGCCGTGCGCGGTGTCGACCACGATCGCGTCGACGCCGGCCTTGACGAGCAACTCCACCCGCTCTTCGGTGCCTTCGCCGACGCCCACCGCAGCGCCGACGCGCAGCTTGCCGTGGGCGTCGCGCGCGGCGTTGGGGAAGTCGGTCTGCTTGGTGATGTCCTTCACCGTCATCAGCCCGCGCAGCTCGAAGGCGGCGTTGACCACCAGCACGCGCTCGAGCTTGTGCTTGTGCATCAGCGCCTTGCCGTCGTCGATGGTGGCGCCCTCGCCGACGGTGACGAGCCGCTCGCGCGGCGTCATGATCTGGCGCACCGGCGCGTCCATGCGCGTTTCGAAGCGCAGGTCGCGCCCGGTGACGATGCCCACCACCGTCTTGCCCTGCAGCACCGGGAAACCCGAGATGCCGTGCTGCTTCGAGAGGGCGATCACCTCGCGCACCGGCAGATCGGGCCCGATCGTGATCGGGTCGCGCAGCACGCCCGACTCGTAGCGCTTGACGCGCGCCACTTCGGCGGCCTGCGCCTTGGGCGGCAGGTTCTTGTGCACGATGCCGATGCCGCCCTCCTGCGCGATGGCGATCGCCAGCCGCGCCTCGGTCACGGTGTCCATCGCCGCCGACACCAGCGGCAGGTTCAGCCCGATGTTGCGCGACAGCCGGGTGGCGAGGTTCGCATCGCGCGGCAGCACCTGCGAAAACGCCGGCACCAACAACACGTCGTCGAAGGTGAGCGCTTTGCCGAGGTGGCGCATGGGAAAGGCTCCCGCAGACAAAGAAGGATTATACGGAGCGGGCCGTGCGGTATTGCCCACACGCGCGCACCCCTCGGTGAGTGGCGCGCCGGGCACACCGCGGAGCCACCGCTAAACTGCCGGCACCGGTCGCTCTCGATCTGCCGGTTGCTCGGGGTGCGCGATGCGCTTGTCTGCCTGGTTCTGCGTCGGATTCAGCCTGTGCGTGGCCGCCTTGCCGGCAGCCGCGCAGTGGAAGTGGCGCGACGCACGCGGGGTGGTGGTGATCAGCGACATGCCGCCGCCGCGCGACGTTCCCGAGCGCGACGTGCTGCAGAAGCCCACGCTGGTGCTGCAGCGCCAGAGCGCTGCGCCGGCAGCCAGCGCGCCGGCCGTGGAGACCGCAGCCAAGCCCAAGGTCGATCCCGAACTCGAGGCGCGGCGCAAGAAGGCCGAAGCCGAGCAGCAGGAGAAGCACAAGGCCGAAGAAGCGCAGATCGCCGCGCAGCGCGCCGACAACTGCAAGCGCGCGCGTGCCTACGCCGACTCGCTGAACTCCGGCATGCGTCTGACCCGCGTCAACGACAAGGGCGAGCGCGAGATCCTCGACGACCAGCAGCGCGCCGCCGAGATGCAGCGCGCGCGCCAGGCGATCGAGGCCGACTGCCGCTAGGGCTACGTCTTCGCAGCGCGCGAGCGCCGGACGCGCAACCGCCTGGCCTCTCTCGGATCCACCTGCAACGCGCGCGTCAGTTCGACCCGGTCGCCGTCGCGCAGCAACGCGTCGAGCGCAGCGGCACGGCTCCAGATGCCTGTCTGCAGCGAGTCGGCCTGCGCGGCCGACAGGGCGTCGAGCAACCCGCTGGCGCGCAGCGCGTCGGCCACGGTGCTGCCTGCGGGCAGACGCAGCGTGACCTGACGCACGTCGTGCGGCGCGGCCGCGAGCACCACGTCGATGCTCAGCTCAGCGCTCGCCATACACCGCCTGCGCGCGCTGCACGAAGCGGTCGACCAGCGTGTTGGCGACCTTGTCGAACACGGGGCTGAGCACCGTCTCGAGCGGCTTGCTCGAGAACGCGTAGTCGAGATCGAATTCGATGCGGCACGCCGGCTCAGCGTCGCCGATCGGCTCGAACTGCCACAGCCCGTCGAGCTTGGAGAACGGGCCGTCGACCAGTTGCACCAGCACCGAGCGCGCGGGCTGGTTCACGTTGCGCGTGGTAAAGGCGTGGCGCACGCCGGCATAGGCCAGCGTCAGCCGGGCGACCATCGAGTCGGCCTCGCGCTGCAGCACCTCGGCGCGCTCGCACCACGGCAGGAACTTCGGATACTGCTCGACCGCAACGACCAGGTCGTACATCTCGCGCGGCGAGTACCACAGCAGGACCGACTTGTGTACTCGCTTCATACTATGGGCCGATTCTAGAAAAGCGCCGGCCCAGACGAATGACCGCACCGATCGCCGAGAACCGGCGTGCCCGCTTCGACTACACGATCGAAGAACGATTCGAAGCCGGCCTGGTGCTCGAGGGCTGGGAGATCAAGGCCATCCGCGCCGGCCAGGTGCAGCTCACCGACGGCTACGTGGTGATCCGCGACGGCGAGCTGTTCATGATCGGCTGCCGCATCAACGCGCTGCGCTCGGCCTCCACCCACGTGCACCCCGAGGCCGACCGCACCAAGAAGCTGCTGATGCACAAGGACGAGATCCGCCGGTTGATCGGCAAGGTCGAGCAGCGCGGCTATACGCTGGTGCCGCTGAACCTGCACTACAGGGGCGGCCGCGTCAAGGTCGAGATCACGCTGGCCAAGGGCAAGGCGCAGCACGACAAGCGCGAAACCGAGAAGAAGCGCGACTGGGAGCGGGAGAAGGCGCGGCTCATGAGACACAAGGTCTCGACCAAGCCCAAGGGCTGAGCCGCGATTTCAGTCGGCAGCCAGGAAGCGCACCGCGCGCTGCACGCCGCCCTCGCCCACCGCGACGCCGAGCGAGCGCAGGGCCGCCTCGACGCCGGCCAGCGCGCCGAGGATCACCGCCGCATTGCTGTCGCCCAAGTGGCCAATGCGAAACGCGCGGCCGGCCAGCGGCCCGAGCCCGCCGGCGATCGCCACCTGGAAGCGCTCGCGCGCCCGGGTTCGCAACGCATCGACGTCGATGCCTTCGCCGAGCGCGATCGTCGTCACCGAGACCGAGCGGCTCGCGGCGTCGCGGGCGAAGAAGTCGACCCGGCCGCCCTCGCGCCAGCCCTCGACCGCCGCCTGCACGGCGCCGGCCAGCCGCGCGTGGCGAGCCCAGGCCGAGTCGAGCCCCTCGTCGAAGAGCAGCGAGAGCGCGGCCTCGAGGCCGAACAGCAGGTTCTGCGGCGGCGTGCCGCAGAACTTGCGGTACGACACCTCGCTGCGGCGGCGCTCCCAGTCCCAGTAGAACCGCGGCGCGGGGTTGCGCTGGGCGGCGGCGAGCGCCTTGCCGTTGACCGCGACGAACCCGACCCCGGGCGGGCACATCAGGCCTTTTTGCGACGCACCGAGCGCCACGTCGACGCCGAGCGCGTCCATCGCGAACGGCGCCGCGCCGAGCGACGCCACCACGTCGGCCACCAGCAGCGCCGGGTGGCGCGCGGCGTCGATGGCACGGCGGATCGCCGCGATGTCGCTGGTGACGCCGCTGGCGGTGTCGGTGTGCACCGCCAGCACCGCCTGCACTTCGTGCGAGCGGTCGTCGCGCAGCGCCTGCTCGACTGCCTCGGCATCGATCGGCCAGCCTTCTCGCCACGGCGTGCGCACGACGCGGCGACCCAAGCCCTCGGCCTGCAGCGCCCACGACTCCGAGAAGTGCCCGGTGCCCGGCATCAGCAACACCTGCCCCGGCGCGGCGAGGTTCTCGATCGCCGCCTCCCACACGCCATGGCCGTTGCTGGCGTAGAGAAAGATCTCGGCCGCCTCGCTGTGCAGCAGCCGCTTCAGGCCGCGCTCGACGGCGGCGATGTTGGCGTCGACCCGCGGGTCGGCCAGATCCATCGGCTGCACGCCCATCGCGTGCAGCACGGCGTCGGGCAGCGGCGTCGGCCCCGGCGAATGCAGGAAGCGGCGGCCCGGGATGCGCGGTGCGGTCATCCGGGCATCGTAGCGTTCAACGCGGCCTGGCCTTGCGGTCGATGAACGCCTGCACACCGTCGAGCGCGCTGGCATCCATCATGTTGCACGCCATCGTCTGGCCGGCATCGGCATAGGCGTCGGCGATGCCGGCCTCGAGCTGCCGATAGAACAGCGCCTTGCCCATCGCGATGGCCGCGCGCGGCTTGGCGACGATGCTCGCCGCCAGCGCTTCGACAGCCGCGTCGAGTTCGCTCGCGTCGACCACGCGGTTGACGAGGCCGCGCGCGAGCGCCGCGTCGGCCGAGATGAGGTCGCCGGTGACCAGCATCTCGAACGCCGCCTTGCGCGAGACGTTGCGCGACAGCGCCACGCTCGGCGTGCTGCAGAACAGACCGACGTTGATGCCGCTGACCGCGAAGCGCGCGTCGCGCGCGGCCACCGCCAGGTCGCACATCGCCACCAGCTGGCAGCCCGCGGCGGTGGCGATGCCGTGCACGCGCGCGATCACCGGCACCGGCAGCCGCTGGATCGCCAGCATCACGCGCGAGCAGCGCTCGAACAGGCGCTGGTAGTAGTCGAGCGACGGCGCGGCGCGCATCTCCTTGAGGTCGTGCCCGGCGCAGAACGCCTTGCCCGCGCCGGCGATCACCACCACGCGGGCGTTCGCGTCGCCGGCTACGCCGTCGAGCGCGGTCTGCAGCGCCTCGAGCATCGCCTCGGACAGCGCGTTGAACGCCTGCGGCCGGTTCAGCGTCAGCGTGACCACGCCGCGCGCGTCGCGCTCGACCAGCACCAGGGGGGAATCGCTCATGGTCGATAGTCCTCTCACGGTTGGGCGCGCTTCCGGTTACGCAAAAACGGGTAAGCACAAACCCGGCGTCGGAGCGCCCCGCCGCGCCCGAATAATGCACCGTTTTCGCGGTTCGGACCGGGGCGACCCGGGCAGCCATGTCTGGGGATCTTGTTCTGGAGACGCGTGGACTCGTCAAGGAGTTCAAGGGCTTCGTCGCCGTCGACGGCGTCGACCTGCGCGTGCGCCGCGGCGAGATCCACGCCCTGATCGGCCCCAACGGCGCCGGCAAGACCACCTGCTTCAACCTGCTGACCAAGTTCCTGGCCCCCACGCGCGGCCAGATCCTGTTCGAGGGCCACGACATCACGCGCGAGAAGCCGGCGCAGATCGCGCGCCGCGGCGTGGTGCGCTCGTTCCAGATCTCGGCCACCTTCCCGCACCTGACGGTGCTGCAGAACGTGCGCATCGCGCTGCAGCCCAAGCAGGGCCTGTCGTACCAGTTCTGGCGCAACGAGCGGGTGCTCGACAGCCTCAACGAGCGCGCATTCGAGCTGCTCGACACCGTCGGCCTGCGCGACGTGGCGGCCGCGGTGACGGTCGAGCTGCCCTATGGGCGCAAGCGCGCGCTCGAGATCGCCACCACGCTGGCGATGGAGCCCAGGCTGATGCTGCTCGACGAGCCCACGCAGGGCATGGGCCACGAGGACGTCGAACGGGTCACCCAACTGATCAAGAAGGTCGCCGCCAACCGCACGGTGCTGATGGTCGAGCACAACATGAACGTGGTGGCGTCGATCGCCGACACCATCACCGTGCTGGCGCGGGGCGCGGTGATCGCCGAGGGGCCGTACGCCGAGGTGTCGAAGAACCCGCAGGTGCTGCAGGCCTACATGGGCAGCGAAGAGGTCGAACTGCAGGGGGCGCATGGCTGAAGAAATGGCCCCCCAGCTCACTGCGTCCGCGGCCCCCCAGGGGGGCGCGCAGGGTCCTTCGGGCGGCCGGGCGGACCTGCTGCTGGCCCTGAAGGACGTGCACGCCTGGTACGGCGAGTCGCACATCCTGCACGGCGTCGATCTCACGGTGAACCGCGGCGAGGTGGTGACGCTGCTCGGGCGCAACGGCGCCGGGCGCACCACCACGCTGAAGGCGATCCTCGGCCTGGTGGGCCGACGCTCGGGCTCGATCGTCGTCCACGGCACCGAGACGGTGCACCTCCCGCCGCACCGCATCGCCCACCTCGGGCTCGGTTACTGCCCCGAGGAGCGCGGCATCTTCGCCAGCCTGAGCTGCGAGGAGAACCTGCTGCTGCCGCCGCCGGTGGCCACCGGCGGCATGAGCCTGGAAGAGATCTACGCGATGTTCCCCAACCTGCGCGAGCGCCGCACCAGCCCTGGCGGCCGGTTGTCGGGCGGCGAGCAGCAGATGCTCAGCGTCGCGCGTATCCTGCGCACCGGCGCCAAGCTCCTGCTGCTCGACGAGATCAGCGAAGGCCTGGCGCCGGTCATCGTGCAGGCGCTGGGGCGCGCGATCCGCGCGCTGCGCGGCAAGGGGCTGACCATCGTGATGGTCGAGCAGAATTTCCGCTTCGCCGCGCCGCTGGCCGACCGCTTCTACGTGGTCGAGCACGGGCGCGTGATCGAGGCCTTTGGCGCCGACGAGCTCGAAGCGCGGCGCGGCATGCTGCACGAGGTTCTGGGCGTCTGAAGCCTGGGGCGAATGTCAACGCAGAAGGAGTGACCATGAAACGCAAGCTGATTTCCACCCTGATCGCCGCCGCCTTCGCGCTCGGCACGGCCGCCGCGCAGGCGCAGATCTCCGATGGCGTGATCAAGATCGGCGTCATGAACGACATGTCGGGCCTGTATGCCGACATCGCCGGGCCGGGCTCGGTGGTGGCCGCCAAGATGGCGGTCGAGGACTTCGGCGCCGCCAAGAAGGGCATGAAGGTCGAGATCGTCAGCGCCGACCACCAGAACAAGCCCGACGTCGGCTCGACCATCGCGCGCACCTGGTACGACGTCGACCATGTCGACGCGATCTTCGACGTGCCCACCTCGTCGGTGGCGCTGGCGGTCAGCCAGGTCACGCGCGACAAGGGCAAGGCGTTCGTCGATTCCGGCGCCGCGTCGTCCGACCTCACCGGCAAGGCCTGCAGCCCCAATACCGTGCACTGGACCTACGACACCTGGATGCTGGCCCACGGCACCGGCAGCGCGATGGTCAAGGCCGGCGGCGACACCTGGTTCTTCCTGACCGCCGACTACGCGTTCGGCCACGCGCTCGAGCGCGACACCTCCGAGGTGGTGGTCAAGGCCGGCGGCAAGGTGCTGGGCGCGGTGCGGCACCCGCTCGCGACGAAAGACTTCTCGTCGTTCCTGCTGCAGGCGCAGGCGAGCAAGGCCAAGGTGATCGGGCTGGCCAACGCCGGCGGCGACACCATCAACAGCATCAAGCAGGCGGCCGAGTTCGGCATCGTCAAGGGCGGCCAGAAGCTGGGCGGTTTGCTGGTGTTCTCGTCCGACGTGAACAGCCTCGGGCTCAACACCGCGCAAGGGTTGGTGCTGACCGAGACCTTCTACTGGGACCTCAACGACCAGACGCGCGCCTGGAGCAAGCGCTTCATGGCCGCCAACAACGGCAAGGTGCCGACGATGGTGCAGGCCGGCGTCTACGCCTCGGTGCTGCACTACCTGAAGGCGGTGGAGGCGATCAAGACCGACGACGGCACCAAGGTGGTCGCCGAGATGAAGAAGCTGCCCACCGACGACCCGCTGTTCGGCAAGGGCACGATCCGCGCCGATGGCCGCAAGATCCACCCGGCGTACCTGTTCGAGGTGAAGAAGCCGTCGGAGTCGAAAGGGCCCGGTGACATCTACAAGCTGCTGGCCACGATCCCGGCCGACCAGGCGTTCCGGCCGATGAGCGAAGGCGGCTGTCCGCTCGTGAAGTAGACGCTGCGCGTCTACTCCACGTTCCGTGTTCATGGAGCACCCCTGCCTTGCAGGCCGCGACGGCGCGAGACGCGCCGTCCCTTCGCGCCGTCCAGCCCCGCGCAGGCGGGGCTGGAGCCGCGGCGCTCAGCCCCCGCCGGGCGGGGGTTCCAGTCAGATGGACGCCCGGGCCGCTGCGCGGCCCTCTGAAGAACCGCGATGACCGAGCTGTTTGGTATTCCAACGCAGGCGCTCTTCGGGCAATTGCTGATCGGGCTGATCAACGGCTCGTTCTACGCCATGCTCTCGCTGGGCCTGGCGGTGATCTTCGGTCTGCTCAACATCATCAACTTCGCCCACGGCGCGCAGTACATGCTGGGCGCCTTCGTCGCCTACCTGCTGCTGGCCAAGCTCGGCGTCGGCTACTGGTGGGCGCTGCTGATCACCCCCATCGTCGTCGGCGCCAGCGGCGTCGTGATCGAGCGCCTGATGCTGGCGCGGCTGTACAAGCTCGACCACCTCTACGGCCTGCTGCTGACCTTCGGCCTGGCGCTGATCATCCAGGGGTTGTTCCGCAATGCCTACGGCAGTTCGGGCGAGCCGTACGACATCCCCGAACAACTGGTGGGCGGCACGAACCTGGGTTTCATGTTCCTGCCCAACTACCGCGCCTGGATCATCGTGGCCTCGCTGGCGGTGTGCCTGGCCACCTGGTTCGTGATCGAGCGCACCAAGCTCGGCAGCTACCTGCGAGCGGCCACCGAGAACCCGCAACTCGTGCAGGCCTTCGGCATCAACGTGCCGCGCATGATCACGCTCACCTACGGCTTCGGCGTCGCGCTGGCGGCGCTGGCCGGCGTGATGGCCGCACCGGTTTACCAGGTGAGCCCGCAGATGGGCGCCGACCTGATCATCGTAGTGTTCGCAGTGGTCGTCATCGGCGGCATGGGGTCGATCCTGGGTGCCATCGTCACCGGCTTCGGCCTCGGCGTGATCGAGGGCCTGACCAAGGTCTTCTACCCCGAGGCCTCGGCCACCGTGATCTTCATCATCATGGCCATCGTGCTGCTGCTGCGGCCGGCCGGCCTGTTCGGCGTGCAGAAGTGATGGTGCATCGATGAGCAGCGTCGGCACCCGGTCTGCACCCGACACGCCTGCGGCGTCCGACGAGCAGCGCACGCAGTGGATCGTGTTCATCGCGATGGCGCTGCTGCTGGCGGTGGCGCCGGCAGTGATCTACCCGGTCTTCATGATGAAGGTGATGTGCTTCGCGCTGTTCGCGTGCGCCTTCAACCTGCTGATCGGCTTCGGCGGCCTCCTGTCGTTCGGCCACGCAATGTTCATCGGCGCGGCCGGCTACGCGTCGGCGCACTCGGCCAAGGTGTGGGGTTTCCCGCCCGAGCTGGCGATCTTGTTCGCCACCGGCTGCGCCGCGCTGCTCGGCTGGCTGTCGGGCCTGCTGGCGATCCGGCGCCAGGGCATTTACTTCGCGATGATCACGCTGGCGCTGGCGCAGATGGTGTACTTCTTCTGCCTGCAGGCCAAGTTCACCGGCGGCGAAGACGGCATCCAGTCGGTGCCGCGCGGCCGCCTGTTCGGCCTGGTCGACCTGTCGCAGCCGCTGGCGATGTATTCGCTGGTACTGGTGGTGTTCCTCGGCGGCTTCCTGCTGATCTACCGGACGATCCACTCGCCGTTCGGCCAGGTGCTGAAGGCGATCCGCGAGAACGAGCCGCGCGCCATCTCGCTCGGCTACGACACCGACCGCTACAAGCTGCTGGCCTTCGTGCTGTCGGCCACGCTGTCGGGGCTGGCCGGCGCGACCAAGGCGCTGGTGTTCCAGCTCGCGTCGCTGACCGACGTCTACTGGACGATGTCGGGCGAGGTGGTGCTGATGGCGCTGGTCGGCGGCATGGGCACGGTGTTCGGCCCGGTGGTCGGCGCGGCGCTGGTCATCACGATGCAGAACTACCTGGCGCAGCTCGGCGCCTGGGTCACCGTGGTGCAGGGGGTGATCTTCGTTTTCTGCGTCCTCGCGTTCCGCCGCGGCATCGTCGGCGAACTCGGCGCCTGGCTCAAGAAGTCGCTGTAGGGCAACGCTGAAGAATCGCTGACGCGATTCTTCAGCGAGTCTGATCAGTGGGCCGAGGACCGGCAAAGCCGGCCCTCGACCCAAGCGAGATCGCGCTGCGACTTCTTCATGCGCACCACCACCTACTCGATCGCCGACGCGCTCCTGGCGCGCTCGCGCAGCGCGAACTTCTGGATCTTGCCGGTCGAGGTCTTGGGGATCTCCTCGAAGCGGATCTCCTTGGGCACCTTGTAGCCCGCGAGCAGTGATTTGCAGTGCGCGATCAGCTCGGCCGCCGTGACCGACGAGCCCGGCTTCAACTCCACGTAGGCCACCGGCGACTCGCCCCACTTGGGGTCGGGCCGGGCCACCACCGCACACGCCAGCACCGCGGCGTGGCGGTACAGCGCATCCTCGACCTCGATCGAGCTGATGTTCTCGCCGCCCGAGATGATGACGTCCTTGCTGCGGTCCTTGATCTTCAGGTAGCGGTCGGCCTCGATCACGCCGAGGTCGCCGCTGTGGAACCAGCCGCCGGCGAACGCCTTGCGCGTCGCCTCGGGGTTCTTCAGGTAGCCCTTCATCACGATGTTGCCGCGGAACATGATCTCGCCCATCGTCTGGCCGTCGGCGGGGGTTTCGGCCATCGTCTCGGCGTCGAGCACGGTCATGCCCTCTTGCAGCGCATAGCGCACGCCCTGGCGGCCGTTGAGCCGCGTTTGTTCCGACAGGCTCTGCTGCTTCCAGGCCGGGCGCTGCACGCACACCGCCGCCGGCCCGTAGGTCTCGGTGAGGCCGTAGACGTGCGTGATGTCGAAGCCGATCTTCGCCATGCCTTCGATCATCGCCGCCGGCGGCGCGGCCCCCGCGACCATGCCGCGCACGCGCTGCGCGATGCCTTCGCGCATGGCCTGCGGCGCGTTGACGATCAGGTTGTGCACGATCGGCGCGGCGCAGTAGTGGTCGGCGCCGTGCTCGCGCATCGCGTCGAGGATCGCCTTGGCCTCGACGCGGCGCAGGCACACGTGCGTGCCGCCGAGCAGCGCCACCGTCCACGGGAAGCACCAGCCGTTGCAGTGGAACATCGGCAGCGTCCACAGGTACTTCGGGAAGTGCGGCATCGTCCAGGTGGTGGCGTTGCACACCGCGTTGAGGTAGGCACCGCGGTGGTGCGTGACCACGCCCTTGGGGTCGCCGGTGGTGCCGCTGGTGTAGCTGACGGCGATCGCGTCCCACTCGTCGGCTGGGCCCTCGAGCCGTGGCAGCGGCTCGTGCGCCGCCAGCAGCGCCTCGTACTCCTGGCCGCCCAGCCGCGCGCCGGGGCCGGCGTACTCGCTGTCGGCCACGTCGATCACCGCCAGCGTGCGGCGGTGCTCGGCCTTCAGAATGCTCAGTGCCTTGTCGATCACCGGCGAGAACTCGGTGTCGGTGATCAACACCTTGGATTCGCAGTGGTCGAGCTGCCACGCCAGCAGCGATGCATCGAGCCGCGTGTTGAGCGTGTTGAGCACCGCGCCGAGCGCCGGCACCGCGTAGTGCGCCTCGACCATCTCCGGCGTGTTGGCGAGCATCGTGCTGACCGTGTCGCCACTGCCCACACCCGCCGCACGCAGCGCCGCCGCCAGGCGAGCGGCGCGGGTACGGGTTTGACCCCAGGTGTAGCGGCGTGCGCCGTGCACCACCGCGGGCAGGTCGCCGAACGCCTCGGCGCTGCGCTCGACGAAGCTCACCGGGCTCAGCGCCGCGTAGTTGGCCGCGCAGCGATCGAGGCCGTGCTGGTAGATGTTCATGGCCGCCCTTCCCTTCGAGAACCAAGCCCTGCCGCCGCACCGCTGTCGCGCAGCGGACAGTGCAAGCGCGCATTGTCAGATCGAGTATGCGCCCCTATAACGCGAGCGCCCTTCACGGACTCCAGAGACAGGCCTGCAGCCCACGCGAAACGATGGCATCACCCTCACGCCCGGCGCCTGCTGGCGAGCCGCTGCTCAGCGTGCGCGGCGTGTCGGTGCGCTTTGGCGGCATTGTGGCACTCGACAACGTCGGCTTCGACGTCGCGCGCGGCGACATCTGCGGGCTGATCGGGCCCAACGGCGCGGGCAAGACCACGCTGTTCAACTGCATGAGCCGGCTCTACCAGTACCAGTCGGGCGACATCGTGCTCGAGGGCCGCTCGATCACCGACGTGCCGGTGCACCGCATCGCGGCGCTCGGTCTGGGCCGCACCTTCCAGAACCTGGCGATGTTCCACCGCATGTCGGTGATCGACAACGTGATGGTCGGCGCGCACGCGCGCTCGGGTGCCGGCTTCGTGGCCAGCGCGCTGCGGCTTCCAATGGTGGGCGCCGAGGAGAAGCGCCTGCGCGAGCGTGCGCACGAGATCATGGCGTACCTCGGCCTGCTGCCGGTCGCGCGCCGCCTGGCGGGCGATCTGCCGTTCGCGACGCAGAAGCGCATCGAACTGGGCCGTGCGCTGGCCGCCGAGCCCAAGCTGCTGATGCTCGACGAGCCGGCCGCCGGCCTCAACCACGAGGAGCTGGCTGCGCTCGACGACGTGATCCGCGACATCCGCGACCGGCTGCGCATCACGATCCTGCTGGTCGAGCACCACATGAGCCTGGTGATGAGCCTGTCGGATCACATCGTGGTGCTCAACTTCGGCCGCAAGATCGCCGAAGGCACGCCCGAGCACATCCAGCGCCACCCCGACGTGATCGAGGCCTACCTGGGAGCCGGCACCCATGCCTGAGGCCCTGCTCGAGGTCAAGGGCCTGCACGCCGCCTACGGCGCGACGCAGGTGCTGCACGGCATCAGCTTCAGCCTGGCAAGCGGGCGCATCACCACCATCCTCGGCGCCAACGGCGCCGGCAAGACGACCACGCTGCGCGCCATCTGCCAGATGGTGCGCACCAGCGGCAGCGCCGTCTTCGCCGGCCAGCAGCTCGTGGGCAGGGCCACCGAAGACGTGGCGCGGCTGGGCGTGGCGCACGTGCCCGACGGCCGCGGCACCTTCACTGCGCTGTCGGTCGAGGAGAACCTGCGCCTGGGCGCCTACGTGCGGCGCGACAGGCACCGCGTGGTCGAAGACCTCGAGAAGACCTACGCGCGCTTTCCGCGCCTGGGCGAGCGGCGCCACCAGCAGGCGGGCACGCTGTCGGGCGGCGAGCAGCAGATGCTGGCGATCAGCCGCGCGCTGATGCTGCGGCCCCGGCTGCTGCTGCTGGACGAACCGTCGTTCGGGTTGGCGCCGATGATCGTGGCCGAGATCTTCCGCATCCTGCGCGGCATCAACACCGACGACGGCGTCGCCATGCTGCTGGTGGAACAGAACGCGCACCTGGCACTCGAACTCGCCGACCATGCGTACCTGCTCGAGACCGGCCGCGTCGCGCTCGCCGGCAGCAGCCGCCAACTGATGGCCGACGAATCGGTGCGCCGCGCGTACCTGGGGGTGTAGCCACGATGGACGCTTTCGCGCATCAGATCTTCGCGGGCCTGGCCAACGGCTGCATCTACGGCTCGGTGGCGCTGGCGCTGGTGATGATCTACCAGGCCACGCACCACCTCAATTTCGCGCAGGGCGAGATGGCCACCTTCAGCACCTACATCGCGTGGGCGCTGATCCAGCGCGGCACGCCGTACTGGGCGGCGTTCGCGATCACGCTGGCGGTGTCGTTCGCCGGCGGCCTGCTGATCCAGCGCATCATCCTGCGCCCGGTGGAGAAGGCGCCGGTGCTGACCAACGTCAACGTCTTCATCGGCCTGCTGCTGATCTTCAACGCACTGTCAGGCTGGATCTTCGACCACACGGTCAAGGCGTTCGCGAGCCCGTTCCCGCAGGAGTCGTTCCTCAAGACCGGCTACTTCTCGGCGCACGAGGCCGGCACCTTCCTCGTGATGATGGTCGTGCTGCTCGCGCTGTACTCATTCTTCCGCTTCACGCCGATCGGCCTGGCGATGCGCGCGGCGGCGCTCAACCCCGAGTCGGCGCGGCTGGTGGGCATCCGCGTGTCGTGGATGCTCGCGGTGGGCTGGGGGCTGGCGGCGGCGATCGGCGCCGTCGCCGGGATGATGGTGGCGCCGATCGTCTTCCTCGACCCCAACATGATGTCGGGCATCCTGTTGTACGGCTTTGCCGCCGCGCTGCTCGGCGGCATCGACAACCCGTTCGGCGCGGTGGTCGGCGGCTTGATCGTCGGCGTGCTGGAGAACCTGCTGGGCGCCTACGTGATCGGCACCGAACTCAAGCTCACCGTGGCGCTGGTGCTGATCGTCGGCACGCTGACGCTGATGCCCAGTGGCCTGTTCGGCAAGCGCGTGGTGACGCGGGTATGAACCACCTCGTGCCAACCTGCGAGGGCGGGCCGAGCGCCGGGCCGCTCCCAAGCCGGCCCGCCATCCCCTCGGGGGATCGGCCGACGTACTCGTCGGACGAGGGGCCGGCATGACCAGCCGAGCCTGGGTCTGGGCCGGCTGGGCGCTGCTGGTGGTGGCGCTGGCGGTCGTGCCGTTCCTGATCAAGAACTACCGCGTCTTCCAGCTCAACCTGGTGCTGGTCTATGCGATCGCGATTCTCGGGCTGAACATCCTCACCGGCTACAACGGCCAGTTCTCGCTCGGCCACGGTGCGTTCTATGCGGTGGGCGCCTACGGCGCGGCGATCCTGATGGACCGCTTCGGGCTACCCTACTGGGCGACGCTGCCGCTGTCGGGCGCAGTGTGCTTCGTGTTCGGCTTCCTGGTGGGCTTTCCGGCGCTGCGCCTGACCGGCCACTACCTCGCAGTGGCCACGCTGGCGCTGGCGCTGGCCGTGCCGCAACTGCTGAAGTACAAGCTGTTCGAGCACTACACCGGCGGCGTGCAGGGCATCGTGCTGGTCAAGCCCGATCCGCCGTTCACCTTCCGCTTTCTCGGCCAGCCGTTCAACGCCGACCGCTGGCTGTTCTACTTCACGCTGGCGGTGACGGTGCTGATGTTCGTGCTGGCGTGGAACCTGCTGCGCGGCCGCGTCGGCCGCGCGTTGATCGCGATCCGCGACCATCCGATCGCCGCGGCGACGATGGGCATCAATCTGCCGCTGTTCAAGTCGATCACCTTCGGCGTCTCGGCGGCGTTTACCGGCGTGGCGGGCGCGCTCGGCGCGATCGCGATCGCGTTCGTGTCGCCCGACAGCTTCACGCTCACACTCTCGATCTTCCTGCTGGTGGGCGTGGTAGTCGGCGGGCTGGCGTCGATTCCCGGCGCGTTCGTCGGCGCCGCGTTCATCCAGTACGTGCCCAACATCGCCGACGAGTTGTCGAAGTCCGCGCCGCAGGCGATCTACGGCGTGCTGTTGATCCTGCTGATGTACCTGATGCCCACCGGCGTGATGGGCCTGGTGCGCAAGCTGTGGGCGCGCTGGCAGCCGGGTGCCGCTCGCTCGCCCGTCAACGTCCAACCCGGCGGCCCCGTCCCCGTTCCACCCGACCTCACCAAGGAGTCGACATGAAGCTCAAGCACGTCTACCTGGCCATTGCCGCCC
>JAJVIL010000008.1 GCA_022072045.1 Burkholderiaceae bacterium
CGGCTTCTTTCCGTTCCACCTCGATTTCGTTCGCGGTGCCGGGCTGCTGGTGGCGCTGGCCAGCGCGCTGGCGGCCGGGCCGATGCTGCTGCGCAGCGGGCTGGGCAGCCTGCGCCTGGCGCTGCCGATGGCCGTGCTGGCGTCGGCCTCGTCGATCTTCGGCGCCACGGTGGGCCTGGCGATGCCGGCGCACTTGGTGCAGATGCTGCTGGGCATCGTCGTGCTCGGCATCGTGGCGCTGATGTTCGTCTCCAAGCGCTCGGAATACCCGCACGTCGAGCGTCCCGACGCGCTGGCGCAGGCGCTGGCGCTCAACGGCGTGTTCGTCGACGGTGCGACGCAGCGCGTGGTGCAGTGGCGGGTGCACCGCACGCCGGCCGGGCTGCTGTGCTTCGTCGGGATCGGTGTTCTGGCCGGCATGTTCGGGCTCGGCGCCGGTTGGGCCAACGTCCCTGCGTTGAACCTGCTGATGGGCGCGCCGCTGAAAGTGGCCGCCGGCACCTCGGGCGTGGTGCTGTCGCTGGTCGATTCGTCGGCGGCTTGGGTCTACCTCAACCAGGGTGCGGTGCTGCCGATGATCGCGGTGCCGTCGGTGATCGGCATGATGCTCGGCGCGCGCATCGGGGCGCGCCTGCTGCACGCGTTCGCCGCGGCGACGGTGCGCCGACTGGTCATCGCCGTGCTGCTGTTCGCGGGCTTGCGCGCGCTGCTCAAGGGCGCCGGCGTGTGGCCATGAACGAGCCGGCGCCAGCGGCGATGCAACCGCCCGAGCAATTGCGCTACGCGAGCTGGCTGCAATGGAGCGCCCGTGTCGGCATGGCCGTGCTGCTGCTCTCCTTCGCGGCCTACGTGCTGGGCCTGGCCGAGTCGCACGTGCCGGTGTCGCGGCTGCCCGAGCTGTGGGTGCATCCGGTGGGCCGCTTTCTCGAACTGACCGAGTCGCCCGTCGGCTGGGGCTGGGTGGCGCTGCTGCATCGCGGCGACATCGCCGGCCTGCTGGGCATCGCGATCCTGGCGGGCGCGTCGGTGTGGTGTCTGCTCGCGCTGGTGCCGATCTACCTGGCGCGCGGCGAACGGGCTTTCGCCGCCGTGTGCGTGGCCGAGGTCGCGGTGGTCGTGCTGGCGGCCTCGGGCTGGCTGAGCCGGGCACACTGAGGCGAACGACCGGAGACCCAGCCATGAGCGACGCCCTGAGCTTCCTCGTCAAGGCCCGGCCCGAGGCGATGGGCCACTACTTCGCGTTCCTCAAAGACTGCGGCAAGCACCTCGATCCGAAGACGCGCGCGCTGATCTCGCTGATCACCAAGGTGCACGCGCGCACCGAGCGCGGCTTTCGCCAGTACCTCGTTCGCGCTCTGAACGAGGGCTGTTCGTCGGCCGAGGTGCTCGATGCGCTGCTGATGGCGTTCCCCGCGCTCGGGCTGGCCAAGATCGTGTGGGCCGTCGACATCATCCTGGCGATGGACCTGCCGGCGTTCCAGAGCGCCGCGCTCGGCGGCGAGGGTTCGTGGCACGACGTGATGGCCGAGGCCGACCTCGCCCCCGGTGGCGTCACCCGCGTCGAGTGCGACGGGCGCGGCCTGTTCGTGCACCGCGCCGACGACGGCTGGAAGGTGTTCGACAGCCGCTGCCCGCACCAGAACACCGATATCGCGCAGCTCGCGCTGCAAGGCACGACGCTCACCTGCCCGAAGCACCAGTGGGTGTTCGACGTGCGCAGCGGCCAATGCATCGCCAAAGGCGACCGCCCGCTCGTGCAGTGGGACAGCAAGGTCGTCGACGGGCGCGTTCTCGCGCGCTGGTGAGAGCCATGCGCGCGGCCACCCACCTGATCGGTTTCACCGACGAGACACCGCAGAGGAGACAGACGATGACACGCTCACGATCGTTTCGCTTCCTGCCGTTGGCCGCGGCTTGCATGGCCGGCTCGGCGCTGGCGACCAACGGCTATTTCCCGCACGGCTACGGCATGAAGGCCAAGGGCATGGCCGGCGCATCGACGGCGATGGCGCAAGACAGCATGGGCGGCGCGACCAACCCGGCGGCGATGGTGTTCGCGGGCGCGCGCCTCGACGTCGGGGCCGACCTGTTCATGCCGCAGCGCGACGCCGAGCGCAGCGGCGCGGGCTTCCCCACCCTCAACGGCAAGGTCGAGAGCGACAGCAACGTGTTCCTGATGCCGGAGTTCGGCTACAACCGCATGCTGCGCAGCGACCTGTCGCTCGGGGTCACCGTCTACGGCAACGGCGGCATGAACACCACCTACCCGCAGGGCAACTTCAACTGCGGCGCAGGGCCGGCCAACATGCTGTGCGGCAGCGGCACGCTCGGCGTCGACCTGGCGCAGTTGATCGTCGCGCCGACGGTGGCCTACAAGATCAACGAGCAGCACGCAGTCGGGCTGGCGTTGCTGCTGGGGTACCAGCGATTCAAGGTGCGCGGCCTGCAGGCGTTCGACAACGCGCCGGGCTTCCCGCCGTTCACCGGCGCCCCCGGCAGCGTCACCAACAACGGCTACGACTCGTCCACCGGGGTCGGCGTGCGCGTGGGCTACCAGGGCCGTCTGAGCGATCAATTCGCGATCGGTGCGGCGTACGCGCCGAAGATGAACATGGGCCGCTTCGACAAGTACCAGGGGCTGTTCGCCGGCCACGGCGACTTCGACATCCCCGAGCACTACAGCATCGGCGTTGCCTTCTCGCCGAACCCGGCGTGGACCGTGGCGCTCGACTACGGCCGCATCAACTACGCGGGCGTGCCGTCGGTCGGCAACCCGAGCTCGAACGCCGCCCCGCTGGGCGCCGACAACGGCCCCGGCTTCGGCTGGAAGAACATCGGTGTCGTCAAGATCGGCGTGGCCTGGCGGGCGAGCGACGCCTGGACCGTGCGCGCCGGCTACAACCGCGGCGGCAACCCGATCGAGCCCGCCGACGTCAGCTTCAACATCCTGGCCCCCGGTGTGATGAAAGAGCACTACACCGCCGGCTTCACCTATGCGATCGGCAAGGACAGCGAACTGACCGGCGCGCTGATGTTCGCGCCGCGCCAGAGCGTGACCGGCAGCTCGTTCTTCAACTCGGTGCTCGGCGCCGGCGCCGGCGGCAACGAGACGATCCGCATGCGGCAGTCGCAGATCGGTTTGGCATGGGGCCGCAAGTTCTGACCAGGGCCGCGAGCGATGCGCGTCGATCACCCTCCTACCCAAACGGGCTACCGCGGATTACCCGAAACGGGAATGGACGCCCCTGCGGGGCTCCCACGTAATGGACAGCGGCGCAACCCGGCCAGAGGTGCGGTGCAATCTGCGGCCAGGGGCCGCGCAGGCCGATGGAGAACACGATGAGCTATGACAAGGAGTTCGATGCATCGGGGCTGTCGTGCCCGCTGCCGGTGGTCAAGACCAAGAAGGCGCTGGCCGACATGGCCTCGGGCCAGGTGCTGCGCGTGGTGGCGACCGACCCCGGCTCGGTGGGCGACATGCAGGCGTTCGCCGAGCAGACCGGGCACGCGCTGCTGTCGTCGACCACCGAGAACAAGAAGTACGTGTTCCTGATTCGCAAGGCGTGAGCGCCCTGCGGCATTGCGGCAGACCGCAGGAGAACCCATGACTGCAAAGAAGATGGCGATCATCGCCACCAAGGGCGCGCTCGACATGGCGTACCCGCCGCTGATCCTGTCGTCGACGGCCGCCGCGCTCGGCTGGGACGTGCAGGTGTTCTTCACCTTCTACGGCCTGCAGCTGCTGCGCAAGGATCTGAGCGGCATCAAGATCAGCCCGCTGGCCAACCCGGCGATGCCGATGCCGGTGCCGATGCCCGTGGTGGTGCAGATGCTGCCGGGCATGGAGTCGATGGCCACGATGATGATGAAGGACAAGATGAAGAAGAAGGGCGTCGCCTCGCTGACCGAGCTGCGCGAGCTGTGCCTCGAGGCCGGCGTCAAGTTCATCGCCTGCCAGATGACCGTCGACCTGTTCGAGTTCAAGAAGGAAGACTTCATCGACGGCATCGATTACGGCGGCGCGGCGACCTTCCTCGGCTTCGCCGGCGGCACCGACGTCTGCCTGTTCATCTGAACTCGGTGTTTGGGCGCTCGCACCTCGCGTCCGGACTGCAAGCTCCCGGCCCCGATTCCCGCTTTCGGCGTACGGAGACCTGCCGCGGGCGCAGCGCGTCCGGCTGCGGCGCGCGACACTGGCGCTTGCGGCCCGCTCGCTCGAGCGCGGCAGGGCCGCTCGTTTCGCATTCGCCAAACGCTGCATCGCACGCGAGGTTTCACATGTACGGATTCACCACCACGCTCACCGGCCTGTCGTTCGACGAGGCGATCGACAAGACGACGGCCGCGCTCAAGGCCGAAGGCTTCGGCGTGCTGAGCGACATCGACGTTCAGCGCGCCATGAAGGAAAAGCTGGGCGCCGATCGCCCGCCGTATCGCATTCTGGGTGCCTGCAACCCGCCGCTGGCGCACCGCGCGCTGGAGACCGAACCCGACATCGGCCTGCTGCTGCCGTGCAACGTGATCGTTCGCGAAGAAGCGCCCGGCCGCGTGGTGATCGGCTTTCTCGACCCGCAGACCATGGTCGGTCTGGTCGGCAAGCCCGACGTCAAGGTCGTCGCCGACGAGGCCGAGTCGCGCCTGCGGCGCGCCTGCGCCGCGCTCGGCGGAACGAGCCCGAGGCCCGCCTGAGAAGCTGTGAACGAACCCACCACGCCCGCTCGTGACGCGCAAGTGGCCCCGCTCGTCGTTGCAATTGCTCGCCGTAGCCCGAGCTACGGCTGCGCTTTGCGCCTAGATCGGGCCCGCTTGCGCGCCCCGCTCGGATGCGCCGGGTTCATTCACAGCTTCTGAGCCGTCAGCGCGGCGCCATGCGAGACGCCAGCGGCTGCGGCTGGTAGTCGGGCACGAAGCGGCAGCCTGCTCCGAACTGCGCCTCGAAGTCCGCGCAGCGGCGCGCGATGCCCGCCGGCGACGGCTTGTCGCCATGGTCGATCCACTGCAGCAGCGCCGCGAACAGCGTCGCGTAGACCGGATCGCTCAGGTAGCTGTGCGTGTGATCGCTGGTGTAGGTCTGCACCAGCCGGTCGGCGTTGCCCGAGCGCTGCATCGTCTCGCGGAACGCCGACTCCAGCTCGACGAACGCGGTCGGGTCGTCGATGGCGTGCACCGTGAGCACCGGCAGCGCGACGCCGCCGTCGAGGTCGGTGTCGGCATGCAAGAGCGCCACCGCGCGCGGATCGCTGCGGTAGCGCAGCACGCCGGCGTTGAGCGCGGTGTCGTCGCTC
The DNA here is from genome assembly GCA_022072045.1 of Burkholderiaceae bacterium. Classification (GTDB taxonomy): domain Bacteria; phylum Pseudomonadota; class Gammaproteobacteria; order Burkholderiales; family Burkholderiaceae_C; genus JAEUPI01. The sequence continues at coordinate 5,286 of JAJVIL010000008.1, forward strand.
GATCCGCTGTAGTGCACACCGGCGTTATCGAACGGGTTGAGGCCACCGGTGCGGTTGTGCACGATGTCCTGAAAGTGCCAGGTGCCCCAGGCGAGGTGTGCGAGCACCGAGGCCTCGGGGATGCGCACCACGTCGACGATCGTCTTCAACTTGCGCGCCTGCTCGGCGCTGCGCTGCGCGGCCGGCTTGCGCACGCCGAGGCAGGCGTCGACGCGTGCGGCCAGCGCACTGCGGGTCAGCGTGCTGCCCTCGGGCAGCCCCATCCACAGCGGGTACTGCGGCTCGTCGGGCGCGGGGTGGTTGTGGCACAGGGCCTGGTAGACCACGCGCAGGTCGAGCCGGAAGTCGTACGAGCGCGTGCCGCCGGCCAGCACGCCGCTGGACAGCAGCAGGCCGTCGTAGGGCGAGCCGGGGAACATCTGCGCCGTCTTCACGGCGACCGATGCGCCCCAAGATTGGCCGTGCAGCAAGGTGCGCCGCGGCTTGGCGACGTACGCGACGAAGATGCGACGCAGGCGCTCGGTGTCCTCGGCTGCGCTGCGCACCGCCACGCCGCCCTGGTGGAACACCGAACCCGCCCACGCGTAGCCGGCCTTCACGACGACGGCCCAACGCTGGATGTCGGCATCGGCGCGCGCGGGCTTGGGCTCGCCCAGCGTCGGCCCGCCGTGCGCATGCATCACCAGCACGCCGTTCCATCGTGCGGGCACGACGATCAGGTACGGCGCGCGCGCCGAATCGGTGCCGCGCAGACACCTCGCGCCGGCCGGCACCCCGTCGGGGCATACCTGCGCGACCGGTGCGGCCTCGCGCGGCGCCGGCGCCACGTGCGTGCACCCGGCGAGCGCGATCGTCAGCGGAAGCAGGCAGCGCTGGGCGGCGTGCGCCGATGCGCGCTGGCTGATCGAACCTGGCAGGTGCATCTCGAGGCGATGAGCGGCGGCGTCTTCGCTCGGCGAGCGCGTGCCGGTGGCTGGGGCAGCCGCGCGGCCTGGAATTGAGCCCGGGCAACGCCGGTCGCTCGATGGTACCGGACTGGCGGCGCGAATCGAACCCGGCCGCGCGTGCTCCGGCGCCGGCGGCTATCCACCGGTGCCTGCCCCCGCGCGGCGCAGCTCGCGCCGCCGCGCCGGCGCTCAGTCGTCGTCGGGGTCGACCGCCGCTGCGACGTCGCCGTGCGAGGGCAGCAGGCCGTGCGGCGACTCGCTCCACTGCCAGGCGCCCAAGCCGATCACCGCCACCAGCATCAGGCCGGCGAGCCATGGCCGTTGCGAGGCCACGAGATCGGGCCCCGCGCCGGAGACTGCACCCGTGAGCATCGGCAGCGTCAGGTTCTGTCGCCGCAGGACGCTCAGCAGCGCGATCAGACCGAGGTGGGTCAGCACGATCGCCAACATCGCGTTGGCAAGGGCCTCGTGCACTTCCTCGAGCCAGTCGCCGCCCCACTCGGCGTAGGTGGCGTAGCCGCTGAGCGCGAGCGGCACCAAACCCGCCAGCAAAGCGACCACCACCGCGGCCATCAGCAGGTTCTGGCCCTGGCGCCACGGTACGGCGCCTGCGCGCAACCCGGCGGCAGCGGCGCGCCACCACGCCGGAGCGCCGGCAAGGCGCGAGGCCAGCGACGACCAGCGCGCCGGCCGGGGGCCGACGAAGCCATAGACGATGCGAAACGCGAGCAGCCCGGCCATCGTGTAGCCGAGCGTCACGTGCAGGGCACGCCAGTGCTCGAAGTCGCCGGTGAGCCACGCGAGCGCGAAGCTCAGTGCGAACAGCGCGTGAAACATCCGCATGGGCGCATCGGTCACGCGCCGGGCAGGGCGCGTCACGGCGCCAGGCGCAGACCCTGGTTGGCCAGGCAGTCCGGGGGTGGTATCCATCGCAGGTTCCTCGGTGGGTCGGTGTTCAGTCGCGCCAGCGGCGGGCCACGCTCGGGTCGATGCCGGGCGGCGTGCGCAGGTCGTCGTCGTCGAAATCGCCGCGCCCGGCGCCGGGGTGGCACGCCGCGCAGTTGGCCGCGCTCTTGACGCTCGGATGCGCCCACACGGCGCGATCGACGCGGCGGTGTTTGCGCACGAACCAGTCGGCCTGCGTGATGCGGTCGTGCGGCGGCTCGGCGCGCAGCTTGCGCGATGTGGCAGCGTGGGCCTGCAGCCACTGCGACAAGGGCTGCGCCGTCGCGGCGTCGAGCGAGGCGTCGCTGCCGAAGTGCGAGTCGAGCCCCGTCATCAGCCGCTGCCACGAGCGTGCGGGCAGCAACCCCGGCGGGTAGGCGAGATGGCACGAGCCGCACTCCTGCGTGTAGGCCTGGGGCACGAGCGCGGGCATGCGCGCCTTGTCGTCGGCACGCGCAGGCGCGATCGACAGCGTCCACAGCAGTGCGGCAGACAGCGCGCTCGTCGCGCGCCAGGCGATGGTCGGATTGGCACGGGTGGTCATCGGCGGGGTCCTTCCAGGGGCATCAGCGATCGAGCGAAATCAGATAGGCCAGCACGTCGGCCTTCTCGGCGGCGCTGCACTCGCGCTGCAGCACGTCCTTGCAGTTGCGGCGGAACCACTTGTCGACCTTGGCGGCTTCGGAGAACGAGGCGGCGTTGGCGCCCGGGGCCAAGGGGTCGATCGACTTGCCCGTGCTCGCGTGCCTGCCGGCGGCCGTCGGCGGGTTGCCGTGGCACGATGCGCACGACCACTGACCGCCGTGGTGGCCGATGAAGAAGGCGCGGCCGCGCTCGGCCTGCCCCTGGATGCCGGCCGCGGTGGCGAAACGCGCCAACTGTTGCGCAGGCGTGGTGCCGCCCGCAGCGGCGATCAGCGGGGCGGCGAGGCCGGCAGCGAGCGCGGCGCGCGTGCTGTGCGACAGCACCGTACGGTTGGGTGGACTCATGGTCGGCATGGCGTCGATGTGGCGAGCGGCATGATCCGGGTCAGCCGTTGAAGGCGCCGTGAACCGCGCGTTCATCCGGCGTTCAGACGGCGGCAGGCATGCTCGCGTCATGTCGCTCGATGCCTCGCCCCCGATCGGCCTCGCCCGCGCTCCGTGGCGCTACCTCGCCCCGGTCTGCCTCGTCGCCGCGCTGGTCGCGCTGCCGCGCGCCTGGGCGCACGACCACGACCAGGACCGCGTGCGCGACGCGGTGCGCGCCGGCGAGGTGATGCCGTTCGACGCGCTGCGCGAGCGCCTGCGCAAGAGTCACCCCGGCGACGTGCTCGAGCTCGAGCTCGAGCGCGAGCGAGGGCGCTGGATCTACGAGGTCAAGCTGCTGCAGCCCGACGGGCGCATCGTCAAGCTCGAGCTCGACGCGCGCAGCGGCGAGGTCTTGCGCGAACGCCCGAGCAAGCGCCGGCACTGACCCGGCGTGGCAAGATCGCCGCCGTGCGCGTGCTGCTGGTCGAGGACGAACCGACGCTTCGGGCCCAGTTGCGTCTGTCCCTGCAGGGCGCGGGTTATGCCGTCGACGAGGCCGACAACGGCCGCGACGCCCAGCACCTGGGGCAGACCGAGCCGTTCGACGCCGTGGTGCTCGACCTCGGGCTGCCGCAGCTCGACGGGCTGAGCGTGCTGCAGCGCTGGCGCGCCGCGGGGCTGGCGATGCCGGTGCTGATCCTCACCGCGCGCGACAGCTGGACCGACAAGGTCGCCGGCATCGACGCCGGCGCCGACGACTACCTCGCCAAGCCGTTCCACGTCGAGGAGCTGCTGGCGCGGCTGCGCGCGCTGATCCGCCGCGCGCAGGGAATCGCTTCGCCGCTGCTGCGCTGCGGCGGCATCGCGCTCGACACGCGCAGCGGGCGCGTCAGCGCCGACGGTCAGGCCGTGGCGCTGACCGCGCACGAATACCGGCTGCTGGCTTACCTGATGCATCGGCCGGGGCGGGTGGTTTCCCGCACCGAGCTGACCGAGCATCTCTATGCGCAGGACTTCGACCGCGACTCCAACACGATCGAGGTCTTCATCGGGCGGTTGCGCCGCAAGCTCCCCGCGGCGAGCATCGAGACCGTCCGCGGGCTGGGCTACCGGCTCGACTGCCCCGCGTGAACCGAGTGCCGCGCGCACCGCTGTCGCTGCGCTGGCGGCTGCTGCTCGCCACCGCGGTGGCGGTGGTGCTCGCCGCGCTGGCGGCAGGCTGGGCGCTGTCGACGCTGTTTCGCGATCACGTGCAGCGCCAGTTCGCCGACTCGCTGGTCGCGCAGCTCGACCAGGTGACGGCGCGCCTGGACCTCGACGCGCAGGGGCAGCCCGCGGTCGACACGGCGGGGCTGAGCGACCCGCGCTGGTCGCGCCCGTACTCGGGGCTGTACTGGCAGCTCGACCGCGTGGAGCGCAGCGGCATCCATCGCGCGGTGCTGCGCTCGCGTTCGCTGTGGGATACGGAGCTGTCGGCGCCGCCCGACGCGCTGGTCGACAACCAGGTGCACCAGCACACGATCGCGGGCCCGGGCGCCGCGACGCTGCTGGCCGTCGAGCGCACGGTGCGGCTCGGCGGCGACGACGCCGCGACCTGGCGCGTGCTGGTCGCCGGCGACACCGCGGCGATGCGTGCGGCGATCGATGCCTTCGACCGCGTGCTCGCGCTGTCGCTGCTGGGGCTCACGCTGTTGCTGGTGGCCGCTGCGGTGGCGCAGGTGGCGATCGGGCTGGCGCCGCTGCGCGGGCTGAGGGCCTCGCTGCAGGGGCTGCACGCCGGCCGCAGCGCGCGGCTCGAAGGCCGCTTTCCGGCCGAGGTGCAGCCGCTGGTCGACGACTTCAACGCGGTGCTGCAGCGGCGCGAGGTGGTCGTCGAGCGCTCGCGCACGCAGGCGGGCGATCTGGCGCACGCGATCAAGACGCCGCTGGCCGTGATGTCGCAGGTGGCGCAGGCCGGGCGCGACGAGTCTGCGCCGAGCACCCGCCTGCTGGCGCGCACGGTGGCCGAGCAGGTCGAACTGGCGCGCCGGCAGGTCGACCGTCACCTGGCGCGTGCGCGGGCCGCCGGTGGCCTCGGCATGCCCGGCATGCGCACCGAGCTGGGCCCGGTCGTCGACGCGCTGCTCGAAGTGATGCGACGGTTGTACGCCGAGCGCAAGCTGCGCCTCGATGCGCGCATTCCGGCCAGGCTGGCGGCGAGCAGCGAGCGGCAGGACGCGCAGGAGATGATCGGCAACCTGCTCGACAACGCCTGCAAGTGGGCGCGCAGCCAGGTTCGGGTGTCGGCCACGGCGGGAGACCCGGCTGCGCGCACGGTGGCGATCGTCGTCGACGACGACGGGCCGGGCATCGACGCGCCCTCGCGCGAGCGCGCGCTCGAGCGCGGCGCGCGGCTCGACGAAACCGTGCCCGGCAGCGGGCTGGGCCTGGCGATCGTGCGGGATCTGGCCGCGCTCTACGAGGGCTCGCTCGCGCTCGACGCGTCGCCGCTCGGCGGTCTGCGGGCGACCCTGGTGCTGCCGCGCGGCGGCGGCTGAGCGCCACCGCCGCGCGTGCGGCGAAGGTCTCGTCGGTGCGACCCGGCTTCAGGACGCGGGCTGCGTCACCGCGACCAGGCGCAGGCCCTCGCCGTGGCTGTAGTAGTACTCGCCTTGCGGACTGATCACAACCGCGCGGTGTGCCGACGGCTCGGTGAAATAGCGCCAGCCGTACGCCGACTCGCCCGGGCCGGCCCTGGTGGGGACGGCCTGCATGCCGTGATTCGATTTCCCGTCGTTGCGGTCGTGCACGCCGTGCGCAGGGTCGCGACGGCGATCGCGGTCGCGGTGCCGATGGGCAAGCTCGTCGCTCGCGCAGGGCATCGAAGTCGCCGCGCCGTGCGCGCGATCGCCCGGCAAAGAGCCCGCGCGCGGCCCGGACAAGGGCGTTGCGCTCGCCGCGGCCGCCAGCAGGCCGATTGCCGCCAAGACCAGGGTCGATTTCATGATGATTCCTCCAGAGGTGCGAATCAGTCGACGTTGACTGTGCGCACAGTCTGCGATGCCGGCGATGCATCGATGCTGAAGGGCGCGTTCATCGGCCGTTCACGTCGTGCGATCGGGTGGCGCACGTGAACTCGGCCCCGTCGTTCGCGTCAGTCCGGTGCTGTCGAGAGCGTCGAGGCCAGCGCCGACCAGCGCCGCTTCACTTCAAGTCGCGCCCGATTTCGGTGGCGGCATTGTGGCCCGGTGCCCCGGTGACGCCGCCCCCGGGGTGCGCGCCCGAGCCGCAGTGGTAGAGCCCGCGCAACGGCCCGCGGTAGCGCGCGTAGCCGAGCAGGGGGCGCAACGAGAACAACTGGTCGAGCGAAAGTTGCCCGTGGAAGATGTCGCCGCCGACGAGGCCGAACTCGCGCTCCAGATCGAGCGGCGTCAGCGCGCGGTAGCCGAGCAGCGACGCGCGAAAGTTCGGGCAGTGGGCCTGCACCACGTCGAACACCGCCTGCACGGCGCGCTCCTTCAGCGCGTCCCAGTCGGCGTCGGGCCTGAACTGCTGGCAGAACAGGCTCGCCACGTGCGCGCCTTTCGGGGCCAGCGTGTCGTCGACCACGCTCGGGATCAGCATCTCGACGATCGGCCGGGTCGAGAAGCCCTGCGTCTGCGCGTCGAGCCACGCGCGGTCCATGTAGGCGAGCGACGGCGCGAAGACGATGCCGCTCGCATGGTGCGGCTGCGGCGCCGTGCCCGGCGCGCACGCGAAATCGGGCAGCGCCGACAGCGCGACGTTGATGCGCAGCGAGCCCGAACCGCTGCGGTAGCGGTCGATCGCCTCGCGAAACTCCGCCGTCAGCGCGCCGGCGTCGATCAGGCGCCGGTACAGGATCTGCGGGTGCACGTTCGACACCACGGCGCGCGCGCGGATCTCGTGCCCGCGATCGGTCAGCACACCGACCGCCGCGCCGCGCTCGACCAGCACGCGCTGCACGCCGTGCCCGAGGTCGATCTGCACACCGCGCGAGCGCGCTTCGTCGGCCATCAGCTCGGTGATGCGGCCCATGCCGCCGATCGCGTGGCCCCAGCGGCCCGCCTTGCCGTTGACCTCGCCGAAGCAATGGTGCAGCAGCACATACGCCGACCCGGCCGCGTACGGGCTGGCGTAGTTGCCGACCACCGAGTCCCAGCCGAGCACCGCCTTCAGCGGATCCGATTCGAAGGTGGCGTCGAGCCAGTGCCCGGCGCTCTTGGTGAACACGTCGATCAGGTCGCGCTTGGCCGCAGCGGGCAGTGCGCCGAAGTCGAGCAGCAGCCGCGCCGCCGCCGCGGCGTCGCGCAGCCCCTGCACCACCAGCGGCCCGCCCAGGTTCGGCGGTGCGCGCAGCAGCCATTTCCTCAACTGATTGGCCAGCCGTTCGAGCCGTGCGTGGTACGCGCCGAGCGCCTCCGCGTCACGCGCCGAGAACTTGGCGACCTCGCGCCGCGTGGCGTCGGCGTCGCCGCCGAAGCGCAGGCAGCGGCCGTCGGCCAGCGGCACGAAGTTCGAGAACGGACGCTCGACGATGACCAGCCCACGTTCGGCCAGGCGCAGGTCGCGGATCACTTTCGGGTTGAGCAGGCTGACCGTGTAGCTCGCGGTCGAATTGCGAAAGCCGGCGATGAACTCCTCGGTGACCGCGGCGCCGCCGACGACGCCGCGCTTTTCGAGCACGCGCACGCGCAAACCCGCGGCCGCCAGGTAGCAGGCGCAGACCAGGCCGTTGTGGCCGGCTCCGACGATCAGCGCATCAACCGATTCGGGATCCGCTGCGGCCATGGAGTGCCGATGGCCCGATCAGAGGATCTACTTGGGCCGATGGAGCGCGCAGAGCTTGTTGCCGTCGGGGTCGCGCACGTAGGCCAGGTGCATGGCGCCCAGCTTGCCCTGCCGCAGACCTGGCGGATCCTCGATCGACGTGCCGCCGTGCCCGACCGCCACGTCGTGGAACTGCTTGACTTGATCGGGCGAGGTGCACCGGAACCCGATGGTTCCGCCGTTGGAGTGCGTGGCCGGCCCGCCATCGATCGGCTCGCTGACGCAGAAGGTACCGCCGTCGTGCCGGTAGAACAGCCGGGTCTGCCCCGTGGTGTTCTGGTTTCGCACCGGCTCGCCCGCGCCGAGAACCCCCAGCACGGCGTCGTAGAACCGCTTTGACCTCTCGATGTCGTTCGACCCGACCATGACGTGGCTGAACATGCGCTGGCTCCGGTGGGCGGTGTCCTGTTCACTGGTGCCGATGGACGGACTCGAACTGTCGACCTTCGCATTACGAATGCGCTGCTCTACCAACTGAGCTACACCGGCGGGGGCGCGGATTATAGCCAGCGCCCCTGTGGCCGGGCCCGCGGCGGGTGCCACATCCGACCGCTCGGAGCGCCCGGGCGCGCGCCTCAAGTCGCGCGCGGCGGGGCCGATATCCCGTTGTCCGACCCGGCAAGCCATGCGTGAATTAACTCCCAGCGAATCGGTTCTGGCCGAACTCGGCAGCTACGAGCCGACGCTGCGCATGACGCCCGACCAGTTGCGCCGCTCGCGCACCGCGCAGCGGCTGGTGATCGAGCACGGCGTTACCGGTGCGCTGTCGCGCTCGTTCGACCTGCGCGAGGCGGCGCCGCTGGTGGTGCGCGCGGTGTGCGAGGAGCTGGGCTGGGCGTGCGGTGCCGTCTGGCTCGACGAGGCGCACGACGACACGATGCGCTGCATCGGCGGCTGGGGCATCGACGAGGCGCCGGTGCAGGCGTTCGTGCGGTTGACCGCGGGGCAGCGCCAGGTGGCCGTGCACGGCGGCCTGGTGCGCCGCAGCTGGCTTGCCGGGGCGCCGGTGTGGATGCGCGACGTGACCGCCGAGCCCACCTTCGGGCGCGCGCCGCACGCCGCGCGCGCCGGGCTGCGCAGCGCGTTCGCGTTTCCGATCATGGCCGCGGGCCGCGTGCTCGGCGTGGTCGAGTTCTACAGCCAGGACGTCGCCGAACTCGACGCCGATCTGCTCGAGTGCACACGCTACATCGGCAGCCAGATCGGCCAGTTCTGCCTGCGCGCGCAGGCGCAGGCAGAACTGCGCGAGAGCGAGAAGCGCTATGCCGACACCATCGAGCTGGCGGCGACCGGCATCTCGCATGTCGACGAAGGCGGCCGTTACGTCCAGGTCAACCGCGCGCTGTGCGAGATGCTCGGCTACACGCGCGAGGAGTTGCTGGCCAAGACCGTCAAGCAGATCTCGCATCCCGACGACCGCAACGCGACCGACTCGCTGCGCGCGCGCCTGCGCGCCGGCGAGATCGAGTCGTTCCAGCTCGAGAAGCGCTACCTGCACAAGGGCGGCGCCACCGTCTGGGTGCAGCTCACCGTGTCGCTGCAGCGCGATGGCGCCGGCCGCGCGCTGCACGACATCTCGGTGACGCAGGACATCACCGCGCGCAAGCTCGCCGAGTTCGCGCTGCAGCGCAGCGAGCAGCGCTTCAAGAGCCTGGTGGAGCTGTCGTCGGACTGGTACTGGGAGCTCGACGCCGAGCTGCGCTACACGGCGTTCGGCGGAGCGGGCATGGGAGAGTCCGCTCAGCGCCTGCGCGGCCGCCTGGCGTGGGACCTGCCCGGCGCCGACAGCGACCTCGGCTGGGCCGATCTGCGCGCGCGCCTGGAGCGCCGCGAGGCCTTCCGCGACTTCGAGTACGCGTACACCGACAAGCGCGGCAGGCGTCGTCACATCAGCGGCAGCGGCGAGCCGCTGCACGATGCCGAAGGCCGTTTCGTCGGCTACCGCGGCGTCTCGCGCGACATCACGGCGCGCAAGCAGGCCGAGGCGCGCATCGAGTACCTGGCCACGCACGACAGCCTGACCGGGCTGCCCAACCGGGTGATGTTCACCGAACTGCTGAACCATGTGCTGGCGTCGGCGCGGCGCAACGAGCGCCGCTTCGCCGTGCTGTTCATCGACCTCGACCGCTTCAAGTTCATCAACGACAGCCTGGGCCACGACGCCGGCGACGCCCTGCTGCGCGAGGTGGCGCGGCGGCTGAAGGAGAGCCTGCGCGCCAGCGACATCGTCGCGCGCCTGGGCGGCGACGAGTTCGTGATGCTGCTGCAGGATCTGCACGGCGCCGACGAGGCCGCGGCGATCGCGCGCAAGCTGCTGTCGGCGGTGATCAGGCCGATCGAGCTCAACGGCCAGGAGTGCCGCGTCACCGCGAGCATCGGCATCTCGCTGTACCCCGACGATGCGCGCGACGAGATGCTGCTGATGACGCACGCCGATCTGGCGATGTACCACGCCAAGGAAGAGGGCAAGAACAACTTCCAGTTCTACGACGGTCGGCTCGAGACGATGTCGCTCGAGCGGCTGACGCTCGAGACGCAGCTTCGCCGCGCGATCGAGCGCAACGAGCTGTCGCTGCACTACCAGGCCAAGCTCGACCTGGCCGACGACACCATCGCCGGCGTCGAGGCGCTGCTGCGCTGGACCAGCACCGAGCTGGGCCCGGTGTCGCCGGCCAAGTTCATCCCGCTGGCCGAGGAGACGGGGCTCATTCTGACGATCGGCCGCTGGGTGTTGCGCAACGCCTGCGCGCAGGGCGTGGCGTGGCAGCGCGCGGGGCTGCCGCCGGTGCGGGTGTCCGTCAACCTGTCGCCGCGCCAGCTGCTCGACCCGGAACTCGTGCCCGCGGTGCGCAACGTGCTGGCCGAGACCGGCCTCGCGCCCGACCTGCTCGAGCTGGAAGTCACCGAGAGTTCGGTGATGCACAACGTCGAGCGCGCGCTCGAGGTGCTGGGCGCGCTCAAGGCGATGGGCGCGCGGCTGGCGATCGACGACTTCGGCACCGGCTATTCGTCGCTGGCGCAGCTCAAGCGCTTTCCGATCGACACCCTGAAGGTCGACCGCTCGTTCGTCCGCGAGCTGCCGGACGACAGCGAAGACAAGGCGATCGCCGAGGCGATCATCGCGATGGGCCGGACGCTCGGCCTCACGGTGGTGGCCGAAGGCGTGGAGACGCTCGAGCAGCAGCAGTTCCTGCGCGAGCGCGCGTGCGACCAGATGCAGGGCTTCTTCTTCAGCAAGCCGGTTCCGGCCGACGAGTTCGCCGAGCTGCTGCGCCGGCATCGCTGAAGAAATTGCTGGCGCAATTCTTCAGCGAGTCTGATCAGTGGGGCGTCGCGAAGCAACGCGCTGCGAATCTTATGTATGCGTCACCCAGCTCGCGTCGGCGTCTGCGAGGTGCGGCAGCGTGTTGAACGTGACCAGCGCGTGGCGCTTGGGCGTGAACGCCATCTCGCTCACCGCGCTGTTGCGCATGCGCATGTTCAGCTCGACGATCGCCGCCGGCGGCGCGCCGAGCACGTGCGCTACCGCGGTGGCGATCGGCCCGCCGCTGGAGACGACGAGCACATGCCCGTCGTGGTGCGCGCGCACGTGGTCGAGCGCCGCCACGACGCCCGCGCGGAAGTCGGCGAAGCTCGGCATGCCTGCGGGCTGCGTGCGGCCGTCCATCCACGCCAGGAGCCCCTCGCGCAGCAGGCGAAAGTGCTGCCGCACCTCCTCCGCGCTGCGCGCGCGCGGCAGCGCCTGGGGGTGGACGGTGTGCACGATTGCGGCGCTGTCGTACTCGTCGAGCCTCGGCAGCGCGAGCGCCTCGCGCTCGACCTGCAGCCCGCGCGCCAGCGCCTGGTAAGACTGCGTGTGCCGCCGCAGCGTGCCGGTGATCACGGCGTCGAAGGCGATGCCTCGAGCGCGGAAGTACTCGCCGAGCCGCTCGCACTGGCGCGCGCCGAGCTCGCTCAGGCGGTCGTAGTCGTCGCTGCCGAACGATGCCTGGCCGTGGCGGACGAGGTAGAGGGTGCCCATGACGCATTGTCGCCGCCGCTGGCGGCGAGGTGACGCGCCGGCGCTCGGGGTTCAGCCCTGCGCGTGATAGCCGGTGACGCGCTCGACCTCGTTCTTCGATCCGAGGATCACGCTGACGCGTTCATGCAGCTTGCCCGGCTGCAGATCGAGGATGCGCTGTCTGCCGTTGGTCGCGGCGCCCCCCGCCTGCTCGACCAGGAAGGCCATCGGGTTGGCCTCGTACATCAGCCGCAGCTTGCCGGGCTTGTCGGGCTCGCGCTGATCCCACGGGTACATGAAGATGCCGCCGCGGGTGAGGATGCGGTGCACGTCGGCCACCATGCTGGCGACCCAGCGCATGTTGAAGTCCTTCTTGCGCACTCCGGTGGAGCCGGCCAGGCATTCGTCGATGTAGCGCCTCACCGGTGGCGCCCAGTGGCGCATGTTGCTCATGTTGATCGCGAATTCCTTGGTGTCCTCGGGGATGCGCACGTTCTCGGCGGTGAGCGACCACGAGCCCATCTCGCGGTCGAGCGTGAACATCGCGACGCCGTCGCCCACCGTCAGCACCAGCATCGTCTGCGGGCCGTAGACGCAGTAGCCGGCGGCGACCTGCGTGTTGCCGGGCTGCAGGAAGTCGGCCTCCGACACGCCCTGCTGGTTGCCGCGCTTCTTCAGCACCGAGAAGATGGTGCCGATCGACACGTTGACGTCGATGTTGGAGCTGCCGTCGAGCGGGTCGTACAGCAGCAGGTATTCGCCCTGCGGGTAGCGGTTGGGCACCAGGTGGATCGTGTCCATTTCCTCGCTGGCCATCGCCGCCAGGTTGCCGCCCCATTCGTTGGCCTCGAGCAGCAGTTCGTTGGCGATCACGTCGAGCTTCTTCTGCACCTCGCCCTGCACGTTGGCGGTGCCGGCGCTGCCGAGCACGTCGCCGAGCGCGCCCTTGTTGACCGAGATCGCGATGCGCTTGCAGGTGCGCGCCACCACCTCGATCAGCAGCCGCAGCTCGCCCGGGATGTGGCCGTGCTCGCGCTGCTGCTCGACGAGGTACTGGGTCAGGGAGACACGGCTCATCTCGAAGGCTCCAGGGTTGCCGCCGCTATTGTGGCGGTGGCGGGGAGTGTGGCCCATAGGCGTCGTGTTCAGGGTTGCGCAGAACTTTGCGTGTGACCGAGCGTGCAAGGCTGCGGGTGAGCAGGCCGGGGCGCGCTACCACGGGCGCCTCGGCCCTTCGGGTCGGGATCCCCTGTGCTGCTCGCGGCCCCAGGGCGGCTCTGCCCCTCGGTCTCGCATTGCCGGCGCGACGCTGGCACATCCAACCGAAGACCACGAGCGTCTCAGCGCGGTGGGCGGTACCCGGTGGGGGCGACTTGTGGGGCGGCGAGCATCGCAGCAGCGCGCTCGGCACGCGCGCAGCGCGTGCTTCGTGATCTGACTCGCGGCGACTGTTCGAGCGCAACGACCGCAGGGAGTGAAGCGAGTTTCGCCGCGCGAGCGCGCTGCGAGAAGCACAGCGGAGTCGGCCCGCAAGGCCGACCGCCACAGTAGGAGCCCCCACCGGGTACCGCCCAGCGCGCCGCGCCAGCAGGTGCGTGACAGGCCGACTACGCAGGAAACCTCACATCGCCGACGCCGCCGCCTCGCGCGCCGGCTGGTCTGCCGGTGCGGCCTGCAGCGCCTTGGTGACGATCTCGCGCGTGTCGGCGCTGAGGTCGGTGCGCATCGCCACGCGCGCGATCGCCTCGCGCGCCGCGCTGCGGTACGGCTCGGCCAGGTGCATCCAGCGGTCGAGCGCGCGCGCCACGCGCGACGCGAGCTGCGGGTTGAGCGCGTCGAGCTCGATCACGCGCTCGGCCCAGAACACGTAGCCGGCGGCGTCGGCGCGGTGGAACGCGCCGGGGTTGCGCAGGCAGAACGCGCTCACCAGGCTGCGCGCGCGGTTGGGGTTCTTGAGCGTGAACGCGCGGTGCTGCAGCAGCTCGCGCACGCGCGCGAACACCCGGCCCTCGCGCTCGCTGGCGGTGGCCTGCAGCGCGAACCACTTGTCGATCACCAGCGGCTCGTGCGCGAACTGCTCGTACAGCCGTTGCAGCGCGGGGCCCGCCAGCTCGCTGTGCGCATCGACCAGGGCACTCAGCGCGCCCAGCCGGTCAGTCATGTTGGTGGCATCCTTGAAGCGCTGCAGCGCGCGCCCCGGCCACACCGGGTCGCCGCTGCGCACCGCGTGGCGCACCAGCATCGCCAGCGCCAGGTTGGCCAGCGCGCGGCGGCCGGCCTGGCCGTGCTCCGGGCGGTAGCCCTCGCGCACCGCGTGCGATTCGAACGCCCACACCCAGTCGGCGTGGAGCTGCCGCGCCAGCTCGTCGAGCGCCTGTTCGTGCAGCGCATGGATGCGCACCGGGTCGGCCGGCGTCACGCGTTCGCCGACGGTGGCCTCCGACGGCGGCGTCAGCAGCAGCTCTCTGAGGGCGGGATCGATCGAGGGGTCGCGCAGCGCCGCGCGCAGCGCCTCGACGGTGTCGGGTGTCAGCTGCAATGGCGTGCCCGCATGCAGCGCGCCCGCCATCGCGCGCATCAGCAGTCGGTGACCGGCCTCCCAGCGGTTGAAGGCGTCGCTGTCGTGCTGCAGCAGCACGCGCAGGTCGGCGTCGTCGAGTGCGTCGTCGAGCTGCACCGGCGCCGAGAAGCCGCGCAGCAGCGAAGGCACCGGCTCGTCGTCGATGTCGACGAAAGTGAAGGTGTGGCTCACGTCCGACAGCACCAGCACCCGCTCGGTGCCGCCGGCGATCGGCTCGCCCTGCAGCTTCAGCGGCAGCGGCGTGCCGTCGCGCCGCAGCAGCGCGAGCGCCACCGGAATCACGAACGGCAGCTTCTCGCCCTGGCCCGGGGTCGGCGCGCAGCGCTGGCCCAGGCGCAGCGTGTAGGTGCGCGCGGCCGGGTCGTGGTGGCCGTGCGCCAGCAGCGCCGGGGTGCCGGCCTGCGCGTACCAGCGCTTGAACGCCTCCAGGTGCTCGGCCAGCCAGCTTCCGGGGTTGGCATCGGCGATCGCCTGCGCGAAGTCGTCGCAGGTGACGGCCTGGCCGTCGTGGCGCTGGAAGTAGAGGTCCATGCCGCGGCGGAAGCCCTCGCGGCCGACCAGCGTGTGCATCATGCGCACCACCTCGGCGCCCTTCTCGTAGACGGTGGCGGTGTAGAAGTTGTCGATCGCGGTGTACGCCTCGGGGCGCACCGGGTGCGCCATCGGGCCGGCGTCCTCGGCGAACTGCACCTCGCGCAGAGCCTGCACGTCGTGGATGCGCTTGATCGCGCGCGCGCC
Organism: Burkholderiaceae bacterium; assembly: GCA_022072045.1. Lineage (GTDB taxonomy): Bacteria > Pseudomonadota > Gammaproteobacteria > Burkholderiales > Burkholderiaceae_C > JAEUPI01. The sequence goes on from JAJVIL010000008.1 coordinate 20,334, forward strand.
CGGCGTGGCCAGCATGTCCATGCTGAACTCCTGGTCGCGGAACACCGTGAGGCCTTCCTTCAGCGAGAGCTGGAACCAGTCGCGGCAGGTGACGCGGTTGCCGGTCCAGTTGTGGAAGTACTCGTGGCCGATCACGCTCTCGATGTCGAAGAAGTCGCCGTCGGTGGCGGTGGCGGGGCTGGCCAGCACGTACTTGGTGTTGAACAGGTTCAGGCCCTTGTTCTCCATCGCGCCCATGTTGAAGTCGTCGACCGCCACCACCATGAAGCGCTCGAGGTCGAGGCTGAGGCCGAAGCGCGCCTCGTCCCAGGCGATCGACGCCATCAGCGAATTCAGCGCGTGCTCGGTCTTGGCCATGTCGCCGCGGCGCACGTACACCTGCAGCAGGTGGTCACGGCCGGCGCGCGAGCGCACGCGCCGCTCGCGGCAGGCGAGGTCGGCGGCCACCAGCGCGAACAGGTACGGCGGCTTGGGGTGCGGATCGTGCCAGGTGGCGAAGTGGCGGCCGTTGTCGAGCGTGCCTTCGGCCACCAGGTTGCCGTTGCACAGCAGTCGCGGATAGCGCCGCTGGTCGGCGCGCAGCGTCACCTTGTAGACCGCCATCACGTCGGGCCGGTCGAGGAAGTAGGTGATGCGCCGAAAGCCCTGCGCCTCGCACTGCGTGAAGAAGCCCCCGCCCGAGGTGTAGAGCCCCGACAGCTCGGTGTTGGCCTCGGGCGCGCAGGTGTTGCGGATCTCGAGCACGACGCGCTCGCGCTCGGCTGGCAGCTCGACCACGAGGTCGCCGTCGGCGTGGCGGAAGGCCACGCTCTCGCCGTCGGCCAGCACGCGCAGCAGCGTCAGGCCTTCGCCGTCGAGCCGCAGCGGTTGCGCCGGTTGCGCGAGGTTGCGCTCGATCGTCAGCCTGCTGCCGACGATCGTCTTGGCGGGGTCGAGGTCGAACGTCAGCTCGACCTGGCGGATCCAGTACGCCGGCGGCGCGTAGTCTTCGCGGCGCACGGGTTGGGTCTGACCTTCGCGCATGGCTTGCACCTCTTGCGGTTCGATTCGGACGCGGGACTCTACAGGCCCTGCTTCAGGCTGGCCTCGATGAAGGCGTCGAGGTCGCCGTCGAGCACCTTCTGCGTGTTGCTGATCTCGACCCCGGTGCGCAGGTCCTTGATGCGGCTCTGGTCGAGGACGTAGCTGCGGATCTGGTGGCCCCAGCCGACATCGGTCTTGCTGTCCTCGAGCTTCTGCTGCTGCTCGCGCTGCTTGCGCATCTCGTGCTCGTAGAGCCGGCTCTTGAGCATCGCCCACGCCTCGTCGCGGTTGCGGTGCTGGCTGCGGTCGTTCTGGCACTGCACCACGATGCCGGTGGGCAGGTGCGTCATGCGCACCGCCGAGTCGGTCTTGTTGATGTGCTGGCCGCCGGCGCCCGAGGCGCGGAAGGTGTCGATGCGCACGTCGGCCGGGTTGATCTCGATCTCGATCGAGTCGTCGACCTCGGGGTAGACGAACACGCTGGCGAAGCTGGTGTGGCGGCCGCCGGCCGAATCGAACGGGCTCTTGCGCACCAGCCGGTGCACGCCGGTCTCGGTGCGCAGGTGGCCGAACGCGTAGTCACCCTCGATCTTCAGTGTCGCGCTCTTGATGCCTGCCACGTCGCCCGCGCTCTCCTCGAGCAGCTCGGCCTTGTAGCCCTTGCGCTCGCAGTACTTCAGGTACTGGCGCAACAGCATCTGCGCCCAGTCGCAGGCCTCGGTGCCGCCGGCGCCGGCCTGGATGTCGAGGAAGCAGTTGGCCGGGTCGGCTGGGTTGGCGAACATGCGGCGGAATTCGAGCGCCTCCACCGTCTCGCGCAGCTTGCCGGCGTCGGCCTCGATGGCCTGCAGACTCGCCACGTCCTGGTCGGCCTTGACCATCTCGTACAGCTCGGCGTTGTCGGCGAGCTGCGACTGCAGGTGGCCGAGGGTGCCGACCACCGTCTCCAGCGTCTTCTTCTCGCGGCCGAGTTCCTGCGCGCGCTTGGGCTCGTCCCAGACCTTGGGGTTCTCCAGCGCCGCGTTGACTTCGTTCAGCCGCAGGGCCTTGCGATCGTAGTCAAAGATACCCCCGGAGCGCGGCGGTGCGCGCGCTGAGGTCGGCCAGCAGGTTGCCGATGGCGTTGACGCGTTCGATGTCCATGGCTTCGTTGTGCAATGCAGCGAGGCATTTTCTCATGCTGCCTGCGCTGCGGCAGCAGCGACGCCATGCCGGTCACGCCACCGGGCTGGGGTTTCCTCGGGGTGCGGACCGGTTGCTGCGTGAGCGTTTGTCAGAGATCCGTAAGCGGGCGCGGCGATTCTGCGCGCCATCGAGGCGAACGCCGATCTCGTGCTGCGCATCCTGAACATCCTTCAGGTGGTTCTCTACATCCCGCTGCTGGCGCTGCTGGGGCAGGGCCTGCTCTTCGTGCTGGCCGGCGGCAAGCACCAGAGCAACTTCTTCTATCAACTGCTGAGCAAGCTGGCCGGCCCGTTCACCTGGCTGGTGCGCACGCTGGCCCCCAAGGTGCTGTCGGTCGCCCAGGTGGGCGTCATCACCTTCATGCTGCTGGTGGTCTGCAGCTTCGTCGTGTTTGCCGAACGCGGCTACCTCTACTGCGTGGAACTCGGCCACCAGGACTGCCGCCGATGAGTGCCCCGCACGGCCGATCCGAAGGGGTACTCGCTCCCGCTTGGCGGGAAGCGCGAAGCGCAAGGGTGCGTCAGTGACCCGCATCGACTACCTGAGGCTCAAGTGGCGCGCGATGCTGGCGCTGGTGTTCGGCCGCCGCGCGTTGGCGATGGCCTGCTTCGACGAGCTGCTGCGCCTCGCGCCGGGCGATGCCTACGCGCTGGCCAGCCGCTCCCACGTGCTGGCGCAGGCCGGCCGCCACGAGGAGGCGCTGGTCGACGCGCGCGCGTTGGTGCAGCACCATCCGCAGCGCAGCGCGGGCGACTGGTTCAACCTCGCCTTCCTGCTCGAGGCGACTGGCCGCTTCGACGACGCCGAGGGCGCGTTCCGTCGCGCGCTCGAGATCGACCCCAAGCTCGACCGTGCGTGGTACGGCCTCGCGCTGGTGCTGATCCGCCAGCGGCGCTTCGACGAGGCGCTGGCCGCGCTCAAGCGCAACACCGAATTGCAACCGATGAGCCCCTACGGCTGGTATCAGCTCGCCCGCGTGCAGCTCGACCGCCAGCAGCCGGAGGAGGCGCGCAAGATCATTCGCCACCTGAAGAAGTTCGAGCCCAAGGTGGCGGCGCAACTCGAGCGCGAAACGGGGTTGGTGCCGTGAGCGCGCGGTTCGCGCATGCGGGCGTGGGCCACCTTCGGCGGTGGCAAAGGGTCGTGCGTGCCGGTCGGCGCACGGGAGTGAGTCAATCCTCAGGAGGTGAGCGATGCAGTTGAGTGAAACGCAGCGCCATTACTGGTCGAGGAATCTGCGCATCACCGCGATTCTGCTGGCCATATGGTTCGTCGTGACGTTCGTCGTCGGCTACTGGGCCCGCGACCTGAACTTCAACTTCTTCGGGTGGCCGTTCAGCTTCTGGGTCGCAGCCCAGGGCGCGCTGATCGTCTACGTGGGCATCATCTGGTTCTACGCCTGGTACATGGCCAAGCTGGACCTGGAACACGGCGTCGCCGAGGAGGAATAGAACATGGCCGGCTTGGGATTCGGGCACGGCGCTGCCACCAGCGGCGCGGCCAACCGCGCCTTCAGGGCGCAGTTGAACAAGGTGTACGGCTGGTACACCGGTGGCTTCATCGCCTTCATCCTGTTGATCGCGGTGCTCGAGCAGATGGGTCTGCCGCGCACCTGGATCGGCCTGCTGTTCCTGCTGGCGACGGTGGGGCTGTATGCGGGCATCGGCATCATGAGCCGCACGACGGATGCCGCCGAGTACTACGTGGCTGGGCGCCGCGTGCCGGCGATGTACAACGGCATGGCCACCGGCGCCGACTGGATGAGCGCGGCGTCGTTCATCGGCATGGCCGGCACGCTGTACCTCACCGGCTACGGCGGCCTGGCGTTCATCATGGGCTGGACGGGCGGCTACTGCCTGGTGGCGCTGTTCCTGGCGCCGTACCTGCGCAAGTTCGGGCAGTTCACGATCCCCGACTTCCTCGGTGCGCGCTACGAGGGCAACCTGCCGCGGCTGATCGGCATCGTCGCGGCGATCCTGTGCTCGTTCACCTACGTGGTGTCGCAGATCTACGGCGTGGGCATCATCACCACGCGGCTGTCGGGCCTGGCGTTCGAGATCGGCATCTTCGTCGGCCTGGGCGGCATCCTGGTGTGTTCGTTCCTGGGCGGCATGCGCGCGGTCACGTGGACGCAGGTGGCGCAGTACATCATTCTCATCCTCGCCTACCTGGTGCCGGTGATCTGGCTCGGCATGAAGCAGAGCAGCGTGCCGGTGCCGCAGTTCTTCTACGGCTACAAGCTCGAGGAGGTGACCAAGAAGGAGAAGCAGCTCCTCGACGATCCGAAGGAGAAGGAGGTCATCGCGATCTTCAAGAAGAACGCCGACGACCTCGACGCCAAGCTGAAGGATCCGGGCGTCGCGCTCGAGGCCGACCGTGCGGCCGCCGAGAAGAAGCTGTCGGACCTCAAGGCCGCCAACGGCCCGGTGGCCGAGATCCAGGCCGCCGAGAAGGCGCTGGCCGCGCTGCCGAAGAACGCCGACGACGCCAAGAAGGCCTGGACGGCTGCGCGCAATGCCAACCTCGCGCGCGCCAAGCCGCTGGCCGGGATGCCGCCGCATGCGCAGGTCTACAGCGGCGACCCCAATGGCGACGCCGCGGCCCAGAAGGCTTTCGACGTCTCGCGGCGCAACTTCCTGGCGCTGGTGTTCTGCCTGATGGTCGGCACCGCGGCGCTGCCGCACATCCTGATGCGCTACTACACCACGCCGTCGGTGAAGGAGGCGCGCCAGTCGGTGGCGTGGAGCCTGTTCTTCATCTTCCTGCTGTACTTCACCGCGCCGGCGCTGGCGGTGCTGGTGAAGTACGAGGTCTTCAACATGCTGATCGGCACGCCGTTCGACAAGTTGCCGGCCTGGATCAGCAACTGGGCGCGCGTCGATCCGGCGCTGCTGTCGGTGGTCGACATCAACAAGGACGGCATCCTGCAGCTCGGCGAGATGAAGATCGGCGGCGACATCATCGTGCTGGCCACACCCGAGATCGGCGGCCTGCCGTACGTGATCTCGGGCATGGTCGCTGCCGGCGGCTTGGCGGCGGCGCTGTCTACCGCCGACGGCCTGCTGCTGACGATCGCCAACGCGCTCAGCCACGACCTGTACTACAAGATGATCGACCCCAACGCCTCCACGGCGCGCCGCGTCACGCTGTCGAAGGCGCTGCTGGTGGTGGTGGCGCTGGTGGCGGCCTACGTGGCGTCGCAGAAGCCGGCCGACATCTTGTTCCTGGTATCGGCGGCGTTCTCGTTTGCGGCATCGGCGTTCTTCCCGGCGCTGGTGCTCGGCGTGTTCTGGAAACGCGCCAGCAAATGGGGCGCCACGCTGGGCATGGCCGCCGGCCTGGGCACGACCTTCTACTACATGGCCACCACCCAGGCCTGGCTGCGCGGCCTGTTCGGCGTCACCAAGCCGGTGGAACTGTGGTGGGACATCCAGCCGATCTCGGCCGGCTTGTTCGGCGTGCCGGTGGGCTTCGCGGTGATCGTCATCGTGAGCCTGCTCACGCCGGCGCCCAAGCGCGAGACCCAGGAGCTGGTCGAGCACGTGCGCTATCCCGACCTGAAACTGGGCAAGGCGTGACCATTCCCAACTACGCCTGAGTCTTTTTTCACCATCGGGCCGCACCCGGCGACGGGTGCGGCCTCTTTGCTTCCGGTGAGTGCCGCTCGAGATGTAAGCTGTTTGTCAGCCGGTCGTGTGTCGTACCAGCGCCGGCCCTGTTGAAATGGGAGCTTCGACATGGCCAACATCTACCGCAAGACATCGAAGGGTGCCGAGGAGATCGCCACCCGGGCCCACCGCCTGAGCCCGCGGCTGCGCACCGCGCTGATCCTGATCGACGGCACGCGCGACGAAAACGCGCTGCGCGGCCTGATCGCGCAGAACGCCGCCGAGACCCTGCACGATCTGGCCAGCCAGGGCTACATCGAAGTGGCCTCCGTGGCCGAGGAGGCGCGCAAGCCCGAGAAGGTCGCGCCCGCCCCTGCGCACGCCCCCGAGAAGGTGTCTTTCGCGAGCTTCCGCGGCGATGCCGTGCGGGCGTTCAACGACCTCACCGGCCCCGCCGGCGAGACGCTGGCGATCAAGATGGAGAAGGCGACCTCGCGCGAACAGCTCGCACCGCTGCTTCAGATGGCCCATCAGATCATCATCGGCGCGCGCGGGCAGCAGGCCGCCAACGACTTCAAGGCGCGCTTCGCGAGTTTCTGAGCGGGCAACCAGCCCGCCGGGCGGGCGCGGCAAACGCGTCTTTCGTTCGAGCGCGCAGCGCACCGGCTGCGGCGGACCGGTACGATCGGCGGGCATGTCTGCCACGCCGTCGCCGAGCCTGCTCGACAACCTGTGCCGCGAGTTGATGCGGCATCCGCCGTTCGCGCAGATGCGCTACGAGCACGTGCGGCAGTTCGCGGCCGCCGCGCGCGAGGTGTACTTCGCGCCGGGCGAGGTGCTGCTGTCGCCGGCGATGGG
>JAJVIL010000103.1 GCA_022072045.1 Burkholderiaceae bacterium
CGGTGTTGATCGTGATGCCCCGGGCCTTCTCTTCGGGGGCCGCGTCGATCTGGTCGTAGCTCTTCACGTCCCCACCGAACTTGCCCGCCAGCACCGAGGTCATCGCCGCGGTCAGCGTGGTCTTGCCGTGATCCACGTGCCCTATCGTCCCCACGTTCACGTGCGGCTTCTTGCGCTCGAACTTGCCTTTTGCCATTGCTTGATCTCCGTCTCAAAGAGCACTGTCAGCTGAACTTGTTTAAGGTCTCCGCACATCGCGCTGCCGCTGACCGCAGCGCCCCGGGGCCGAAGACCATCGCCCGCAAAGGGCTCGCGCCAGCGAGCCCGCCTTCGTCGTTCACTTCGTTCTTGCGTTGATGATCGCCTCGGCCACGTTCTTCGGGGCTTCGGCGTAGTGCTTGAACTCCATCGTGTAGGTGGCACGGCCCTGCGACATCGACCGCAGCGTCGTCGAGTAGCCGAACATCTCCGACAGCGGCACCTCGGCCTTGATGACCTTGCCGCCGCCGGGCATCTCGTCCATGCCCTGCACCATGCCGCGGCGCGAGCTGAGATCGCCCATCACCGAGCCGGCGTAGTCTTCCGGCGTCTCGACCTCGACGGCCATCATCGGCTCGAGCAGCGTCGGCTGCGCCTTCCTGCACCCGTCCTTGAAGCCGATCGAGGCTGCCATCTTGAAGGCGTTCTCGTTGGAGTCGACCTCGTGATACGACCCGAAGGTCAGCGTCACCTTGACGTCGACCACCGGATAGCCCGCCAGCACGCCGTTGGGCAGCGAGTCCACGATCCCCTTGTTGACCGCGGGGATGAACTCGCGCGGCACGACGCCGCCCTTGATCGCGTCGACGAACTCGAAACCCTTGCCCGGCTCCTGCGGCTCGATCTTCAGCACCACGTGCCCGTACTGGCCCTTGCCGCCCGACTGGCGAACGAACTTGCCTTCGATATCCGACACCGCCTTGCGGATCGTCTCGCGGTACGCGACCTGCGGTTTGCCGACGTTGGCCTCGACGCCGAACTCGCGCTTCATGCGGTCGACGATGATCTCCAGGTGCAGCTCGCCCATCCCCGCGATGATGGTCTGGCCGCTCTCCTCGTCGGTGCGCACCCGGAATGACGGGTCTTCCTGCGCCAGGCGCTGCAGCGCGATGCCCATCTTCTCCTGGTCGCTCTTGGTCTTGGGTTCGACCGCCTGCGAGATCACCGGCTCGGGAAACTCCATCTTCTCGAGCGTGATGATGGCGTCGGGGTCGCACAGCGTCTCGCCGGTGGTCACGTCCTTCAGGCCCACGCAGGCGGCGATGTCGCCGGCCAGGATCTCCTTGATCTCGTCGCGCTGGTTGGCGTGCATCTGCAGGATGCGCCCGATGCGCTCCTTCTTGCCGCGGATCGGGTTGTAGACCGAGTCGCCGCTCTTGAGCACGCCGGAGTACACGCGCACGAACGTCAACTGGCCGACGTAGGGGTCGGTCATCAGCTTGAACGCGAGCGCGGAGAACTTCTCCTTGTCATCGGCCTTGCGCTGCACCTCCTTGTCGTCATCGTCGGTGCCTTGCACCGGCGGGATGTCGGCCGGCGAAGGCATGAACTCGATCACCGCGTCGAGCATGCGCTGCACGCCCTTGTTCTTGAAGGCGGTGCCGCACAGCATCGGCTGGATCTCGCCGGCGATCGTGCGCAGACGCAGGCCCTGCTTGATCTCGGCCTCGCTCAGTTGGCCCGATTCGAGGTACTTGTTCATCAACTCCTCGTTGGCCTCGGCGGCGGCTTCGATCATGTGGTCACGCCACTTCGTGCACTCGGCCTCGAGGTCAGCGGGAATAGGCCCGTACTCGAACTTCATGCCCTGGCTCGGTTCGTCCCAGACGATCGACTTCATCTTGAACAGATCGACGACGCCCTTGAAGTTCTCCTCCGCGCCGATCGGCACGACGATCGGGACGGGGTTGGCCTTCAGACGAGTCTTCATCTGCTCGTAGACCTTGAAGAAGTTGGCGCCGACGCGGTCCATCTTGTTGACGAACGCCAGCCGCGGCACCTGGTACTTGTTGGCCTGGCGCCAGACGGTTTCGCTCTGCGGCTGCACGCCGCCCACCGCGCAATAGACCATGCAGGCGCCGTCGAGCACGCGCATGCTGCGCTCGACCTCGATCGTGAAGTCGACGTGGCCGGGCGTGTCGATGATGTTGATGCGGTGCTCGGGGTACGACAGGTCCATGCCCTTCCAGAAGCAGGTGGTCGCTGCCGAGGTGATGGTGATCCCGCGCTCCTGCTCCTGCTCCATCCAGTCCATCGTCGCGGCGCCGTCGTGCACCTCGCCGATCTTGTGGTTGACCCCGGTGTAGAAGAGGATGCGTTCGGTGGTCGTGGTCTTGCCGGCATCGATGTGCGCGGAGATACCGATGTTCCGGTAGCGCTCGATGGGGGTCTTGCGGGACATGTTTCGCTCCAAATACAGGGCCGCCTTCAGGGTCGGTGACAACCCTGATGAGCGGCCGGCTCGGAAGTTCGGCTCGGGCTAGAAGCGGAAGTGCGAGAACGCCTTGTTGGCCTCGGCCATGCGGTGCACCTCGTCGCGCTTCTTCATCGCGCCGCCGCGGCCCTCGCTGGCCTCGAGCAACTCGTTGGCCAGGCGTGCCGCCATCGACTTCTCGCCGCGCTTGCGGGCCGACTCTTTCAGCCAGCGCATCGCCAGCGCGACGCGACGGATCGGCCGCACCTCGACCGGCACCTGGTAGTTGGCACCGCCCACGCGCCGCGACTTCACCTCGACCATCGGCTTCACGTTGTTGAGCGCGGTGAGGAAGATCTCCATCGGGTCCTTGCCCGCCTTCTTCTCCACCTGATCGAGCGCGCCGTAGATGATCGACTCGGCCACTGCCTTCTTGCCGGATTCCATGATGACGTTCATGAACTTGGAGAGATCCACCGAGCCGAACTTCGGGTCGGGCAGGATCTCGCGCTTGGGGACTTCGCGACGACGTGGCATGGGAGTCTTCCTTCCTACTGTTTCAGTTGGCGCCGCCCCTGGGGCTGCGCCTCGAAGGGCCATCGAGACCCTTCACTTACTGCCGGCAAACCCGGCCTGAGCGGAACCGGCCTCGACCGACCGGCCTTTCGTTGGTGGCGCTACGCCTTCTTGGGCCGCTTGGCCCCGTACTTCGAGCGCGACTGCTTGCGGTCCTTCACGCCCTGCAGGTCGAGCGAGCCGCGCACGATGTGGTAGCGCACGCCGGGCAGATCCTTCACGCGACCGCCGCGCACCAGCACCACCGAGTGCTCCTGCAGGTTGTGGCCTTCGCCGCCGATGTACGAAATGATCTCGAAGCCGTTGGTCAGCCGCACCTTGGCCACCTTGCGCAGCGCCGAATTCGGCTTCTTCGGCGTGGTGGTGTACACGCGCGTGCACACGCCGCGGCGCTGCGGCGAGTTCTGCATGGCGGGCGACTTGCTCTTGACCGCTTCGACCCTGCGGCCAAGGCGAACGAGCTGGTTGATGGTGGGCATGTGTGACGCTTCCGGTGAGTGTTCGCTGTCTGTCGGCTCGAGTGCCCAGGCGCCCCGGTAGCGTCGCCGCCCCGAGACCTTGACCGGGGCCGCTCGACAAAGAGCGCGGCAGAATCTGCCGAAAAGCTGCGAATTATATGCCGCTTGCCGAAGCCGTCACAAGAAGCGAGATGCCTGCGGCCTTGTCGCCGGGGCAGGTGGTGCTGCGGCCGGAGGCACTGGTGTTGGATACCAATGCCGTGCTCGACTGGCTGGTGTTCCGCGACCACGCCGCACAGGCCGTTGGCACGGCGATTGGCTGCGCCGAGTTGCGCTGGCTGATGACGCCTCGCATGCTGGCCGAACTGCGCTCGGTGTTGGCGCGGCCGCTTGCCAGCCGCTGGGAGCATGCGCGCGAGCTTGCGCTAACTATCGAGGTCTCGACGCTGGCGACGCTCTGCTCGGAACCCCCGGTCGCGCAGCGCCTGCCGTGTCGCGACGCCGCCGACCAGATGTTCATCGATCTCGCCTACGCGCATCGCCCGTCGCTGCTGCTGACCCGCGACCGCGAGCTGTTGCGGCTGCGCGCGCGCGCCGCCGGCGACAGCGTGCGGATCCAGACTGCGGCTGCGTGGCTCGCTGCACGCCCGCCGACGCGGACCACTGCGGCAGGCCAGCCGGGCGATCGACCCGGCGGCTGCGCCTGAGCGTCAGACGCCGAGGTAGCGCTGCAGGAGCTCGGGCTGCGACTTCAAGTCGTCGGCGGGACCTTCGTGAGCGATGTGGCCGTTGTTGATGATGTACACGCGGTCGGCCAGCGACAGCGTCGCGGCCAGGTTCTGCTCCACCAGCACGATCGTCTGGCCCGAGTCGGCGAGCTTGCGGCAGACGGCGAGCAGATCCTTCACGATCACCGGCGCGAGCCCTTCGAAGGGCTCGTCGAGCAGGATGATCTTCGGCGCGCGGACCAGGGCGCGGGCGATCGCCAGCATCTGCTGCTCGCCGCCGGAAAGCTCGGTGCCGCGGTTGGCGCGCCGCTGCTGCAGGCGCGGGAACATCTCGTACACGCGCTCCAGCGGCCAGCGGGGCTTGGCGTTCAGCCCTGCAAGGACGAGGTTCTCCTCGACGCTGAGGGTGCCGAAAATGCGCCGCTCCTCGTGCACCAGCTGCATGCCCGCGCGCGCGATCTCGTGGCTCTTCTTGCCTGCGATCTCCGCGCCGTCGAACCGCACCGAACCCGAACGCGGCGTGACCACGCCCATCAGGCTTTTCAAGGTTGTGCTCTTGCCGGCGCCGTTGCGGCCGAGAAGCGCCACGACTTCGTTGCGCTCGATGCGCAGACCGACGTCGAACAGGATGTGCGAGTCGCCGTAGTACGAGTTCAGACCCTTGACTTCGACCAGGCTCATGTCGCCCCCTTGACGCTTCGCGTCGTCCCCCCGAGGGGGAGCGAGCGCCTTCGGAGCGGCCGCGCGGCGCTCATGGCTGTCCTACGGCATGCATGCCGCCCAGGTAGGCCTCCTGCACGGCGGCGTTGTTCCTGATTTCCTCGGGTGTCCCTTCGGCCAGGATGCGGCCCTCCTGCAGCACCGTGACGCGCTCGACCATTTCGAACAGCAGGTCCATGTCGTGGTCGATCACGATCAACGTTCGCCCCTCGGCGATCGAGCGCAACAGCTTGACGGTCTCGATGCGCTCCGACGGGCTCATGCCCGCCAGCGGCTCGTCGAGCAGCAGCAGGCTGGGCGAAGAAGCCAGCGCCAGCCCCACCTCCAGGCGGCGCTTCTCGCCGTAGGCCAGCTCGGACACGCGCGCGCCGGCCCGATGCGTCAGATTCACCAGTTGCAGCGTATGCGCCACTTGCGCCTGCAACCCGTCGACGTGATCGACGCTCGACAGCAGGTCGAGCCTGAACTTGCCGCGGCGCTCGGCCAGCGCCGAAATGGTCACGTTCTCGGCCACCGTGAGCTTGTCGAACAACTGGTTGACCTGATAGCTCTTGGTCAGCCCGAGCTGGCAGACATCGGTGACGCCCATGCCGGTGATGTCGCGGCCCTCGAACACGATCTGCCCGGAGGTCGGCGCCACTTCGCAGGTCAGCATCTTGAAGAAGGTCGACTTGCCGGCGCCGTTGGGCCCGATGATGCCGCGCAGTTCCCCGCGCCGGACGCTGAAGTCGATGTCGGTGTTGGCGTGGACGCCGCCGTAGTGCTTGGTCAGACCCTTGACCTGCAGCACCGGGCCATCGGTGGCGGCCACCGGCAGACGCCGTGGCGGGACGGGCGGGGTCGCGGGCGCCAAGGCGTGGGGGTCGACCCTGATCGCGGGCGCGTTGGCGGACTCCTTCTTGCGGATCACCATCGCGTACAGATCGGCCAGGCCGCCGATGATGCCCTTGCGCAGGAAGCACACCAGCAGGAGGAAGATCACTCCGAGCGCCAGCTTCCAGGTCGTTCCCATGTTGAGCGTGCCTTGCAGGAAGTCCTGCAGGAACAGCCAGACCGCGGCGCCGGCCAGCGGGCCGAACAGCGTGCCGATGCCGCCGATGGCGGTCTGGATCACCAATTGGCCCGAGGTGTCGAACATGAAGGCATCGGGCGGCATGAACCCCTGCATGACGCCCAACAGCCCGCCGGCCAAGCCCGCATAGGCGGCGGCGATGATGAACGAGACCAGCTTGTAGCCATGAACGTTGTGGCCGACGGCGGCGGCACGCAACGGGTTCTCGCGGATGGCGCGAAACACGACGCCGACCGGTGAGCGGACGATGCGCAGCGCGATCACCATGCCGATGAAGAAGCACAGCGCAAGGAACGGATACAGCGCCGTTCCGCTCTTGAACGCGTGGGTGTAGCCGAACAGGCTGAACACCGGAGCCGGCACCCCGGTCAGACCGTTCTCGCCGCCGGTCCAACGCGACAGCGGGTTGAACTCGAGGTAGAAGAAGACTTCGGAGATCGCGACCGTGATCATCGCGAAGTAGATCCCGGTGCGGCGCAGCGCGATCAATCCCACCAGGTAGCCGACGACGGCGGCCACCACGGTGCCGATCAGCAACGAGAGCAACACCGACGAGAACCCGGCCTCCACGAGCAGGTAGGCGGCGACCATGCCGCCGGTGCCGTACAGCGCGGACTGCCCGAACGAGAGCAGCCCGGTGTAGCCGAACAAAATGTCGAAGCCGATGCCGAACAGGCCGAGGACGAGAACCCGGTTCACGGTATCGGGCGCCGCCCCCAGGTACGGCAACACGAACGGCGCCACGACCAGCGCCGCCGCTGTCAGCACCTCGGCCCGCGACGGACGCGGCAACGCCAGGCTCGAACTCATTCGCGCCCCTTGACGCCCATCAGACCGGCTGGTCGGAACATCAGCACCAGCGTCATCGCGACGAACAGCATGATCTGAGACCAGGCGGGGTCGAACATCGAGGTGAGGCTGGCGATCTCGCCGCAGATCAATCCGCCCAGCACGGCGCCGGGGAAAGAGCCGACGCCACCGATCACGACCACCACGAAGGTCTGCACCAGGATCGCCTCGCCCATGTCGGGCGCCAGCGACACCACCGGCGCGTTGACGATACCCGCGAAGCCGGCGGCCATCGCGCCGATGCCGAACACGGCCATGAACACGCGGTCGACGTTGAGGCCAAGCGAACTGACCATCACCGAGTCTTCGATCCCGGCGCGAACGATCAGTCCGAGCTGGCTCTTGTAGAGCAGCAGGAACAGCACGATGAGGGCCACCGCGACGATGCCCATCAGCGCAAGGCGGTAGGTCGGGTAGATCATGAAACCCAGATTGGTGGTGCCGGTGAGGATGTCCGGCGCGGGCATCGACTTCGACAGGCTGCCGAAGAAGTAGCGCACCACCTCGACGATGACGATGCCCAGCCCGAAGGTCACGAGCAACTGATCCTCGGGCGGGCGCTTGTAGAAATGCCGGATGAGCAAGCGCTCGGTCAGCATGCCGAAGATCGCCAGAAACACCGTCCCCGTCGCGACCGCGATCAGATAGGAGCCGGTGTGGTCGTAGGCAACCCAGCCGGCGTACCCACCCAGCATGAACATCGCGCCGTGCGCCAGGATCAGGACCCCGAGGGCGCCGTAGATGATGGTCAGCCCCGAGCTGATGAGCGCGAGAAGCGCCCCCAGTGCCAGCCCGTTGAAGAGCTGCGAAGCGAAATTGCCCCAGGTGATCATCGGATGAGCGGGCCGGACCAGGATCGCGGCGCACCTCGTGGTGCGCCGCGATGGTCCGGCCGATTGCCTCAGGTGTAGTCGCCCAGCTTGCAGCCGAAGGCGTCGGGCGCCTGCATCAGCGGCCCGCCCGGGACAACCTCCAGCACCTCCCAGAGGTCTTCCTTGTTCTTCATGGCCGAGGGCTTCTTGCCGCGCACGATCACCACCGGGCGCACGCACTGGTGGTCCTGCGGGCGGTAATGCACGGGGCCGATGAGCGACGGAATGGTCTCGCCTTTCTCGTAGGCCTTGATGACGTCGGGCGGATAGAAGCTGCCGGCCTCTTCGACCATGCGCGCCCAGTGCGCGAAGCTGACGTAGCCCTGCTCGGCGCTCCACTCGGGCCGGTAGTTGAACTTCTTCTGGAACGCCTCGACGAACATCTTGGAGTTCGGGTACTTGTCCTCGAGCGTCCACCAGAAGTCGGTCGCCGCGAGCACGCCCTGCGTGATTTCGGGGCCGACCTCGTGCGCCAGGAACGGGGTCTGGTATGGAACGACCAGCGTCATCTTCGGCAGCAGGCCGAACTTGTGCGCCTGCTGGGTCGACAGCACCGCGTCGCGCCCCCAGTTGACGTTGATCAGGAACTCGGCGCCCGAGTTGGCGATGTTGGTCAGGTATTGGCTGAAGTCCTGCGTTCCCAGCGGCGACACCTGATCGGTCACCTGAGTCCAGCCACCGTTCTTGGTCAGGAAGTCATTGACCGACTTCGTGACGGTGTGGCCGTAGGTGTAGTCGGGCGTCATGAACGCCGCCTTGCGGTTCTTGCCGAACTGCTTGAGCATCACCGGGCCGATCGCCGCCGCGGCGGTCTGGCCGAAGAAGTCCTGCCGGACGCCGTAGCGCACGCAGTCCTTGCCGGTGGTGTCGTTCGAGCCGGAGAGCCCGGCGAAGTAGAACACCTTCTCGCGCTGCGCGAACTTGTTCATCGCCACCGCGACCGCCGACGAGGTGGATCCGGTCAGCACCACCACCTTGTTCTCGCTGATGAACCGCTGCGCGATCTGCACCGCGTTGTTCGGCTTCGCGCCCGTGTCGGCGTACAGCAGTTCGAGCTTCTTGCCCAGCACACCGTTCTTGGTCTTGGGCGACATCACCTTCATCAGCGGGTGGCCGTTGTTGATGTGCTCGACGGCGAGTTGCGCGCCCTTGAGTTCGTCGGCGCCCTGCGCCGCGTAGGTTCCGGTCAACGGGTAGCAACCGCCGGCATAGACGGTGGGGCCCGAAGAGCCCGCAGGCCAGGTGCCGATCGGCGGGCGGTCTTCGGCCCAGGCGCTGCCCGGCAGCAGCAGCGAAGGTGCACCGAGGCCCGCCCCGATGGCAGCGCTCGTCTTCAACAGCCGGCGCCGTTGTGCGTCTTTCAGGGTGTCGTGCATGCGTGTCTCCTTGAGCTTCGCCGCTGAAGCGTCTGTCAGCAGGCTTGGCAAACGATGTTCCACCAGGCTTGTCAACAAGACAATATCTTCTTGATCTACATGGAATTTTTTGTCTATCCTTAACAGCACCAAAGAAAACTGTGTCGATTCTCGACCTTGCGGTGCAGCATGATCAGCCCAGAAGCTCGCCCCACGATGCGTTCGACCCAGGCGCTGGTGGTCGGCCCGAGAATCCGCGATCGGCGCCGCGCGCTGGGCATGACCCAGTCGAGCCTGGCGGCCACGCTCGGCATCTCGCCGTCGTACCTCAACCTGATCGAAGCCGGGCGTCGCAACATCGGCGGTGCGCTGCTCAAGCACATCGCCGGCGCGCTCGGCCTGGCGATCGACGACCTCGACGGCGCGGCCGAGCGCCGCTTGCTGGCCGACTTGACCGAGTTGTCGGCCGAACCCTTGCTCGCAGGGCTTGCGCTCGATCGCGCGGCGGCGGCCGACGTCGCCGGCCACCATCGGCAGTGGGCACGCGCCCTGGTGGCGTTGCACCGTGCCTGGCTCGACCGCGGGCGCGCGGTGAACGCGCTGTCGGACCGCCTGCGCCACGACCCCTTTCTCGCCGACGCGGTGCACAGCCTGCTCACGCGCGTGGCGGCCATCAAGTCGTCGGCCGAGATCGTCGAGCACGCCGAAGAACTGGCGCCCGCGCAATTGCGGCGCTTCGCCGCCATCGTCGGCAGCGACAGCCGACGCCTGGCCGATCTGGCCCAGACCCTCGCGGCGTTCTTCGAGCGCGCGCACTCGGCTGTGCGCTCGGTGACTCCCGCAGGAGAGGTCGACGACTACTTCGCCGACCGCGGCCACCACTTCCCCGCACTCGAGGAAGCCGCGCGGGCGTTGCGCGCGGCCGCGGGGATCGACGGCGACGATGACATCGAGGCGCGACTCGCAGCCTTCGTCGAGCGCAGCCAGGGCATGCGGCCGCCGCCGGGCGCCCCTCGGCTCGAACTGGCACTGCGCGCAGTGGAGTCAGTGGCTGGCGAAGGACCGCTGGCCGCCGAGTTGCAGCGCGCGACCTCGCTCACCAACGACGCCGCACGGCGGCGCGCGGGGCGAGCGCTCGCGGCGTATCTGGCCGCCGCAGTCGTCATGCCGTACGACGAGTTCCTCGCCGCGGCACGCCACTCGAGATTCGACGCCGAGGCGCTCGGGCGCACGTTCGGAGTCGGCTTCGCACATGCGTGCGGCCGGCTGGTGACCTTGCGCCGCCCCGGCGCCGAAGGTGTGCCGTTCGCTCTCATGCGGATCGACGCCGCGGGCTACCAGACGTGGCGTGCGCCGCTGCCACGCCTGGCGCTGCCGCGCCACGGCAGTGCCTGCCCGCTGTGGGCGGTCTACCTGGCGCTGCAGTCGCCCGGGGCGCTGGTGCGGCAACTGGCCGAGTTCCCGGGCGGCGAGCGCTTCCTGCTGGTCGCGCGCACCGTCGACGAGCCCGGGCCGGCGTTCCCGATGCCGCGGCGCCTGGCATCGGTGATGCTGGCGTGCAACGTGCTGTACGCCGACCAGACCTTGTATGGCGAGGGGCTCGATCTGAGCTCGGCCGCCAAGGCCGTGCCGGTGGGCCCGAACTGCCGCGTCTGCACGCGCACCGACTGCGCCTACCGCCAGGAAGACCCCGTGATCGACGCCTGAACCACCGGGAACTCACGCAGGCTGGCGCGCAGGCGCATGGCTACACTGATCCGATGGCAAGCACCGACGACAACCCGCGCGCGGCCAAGAATAGGGTGCTGATCGCCGAGGACGATGCGAACATCGTCGAGTCGCTGAGCTTCGTGCTCGGGCAGGAGGGTTTCGTGGTGAGCGCCGCCCTCGACGGCGACGAGGTGCTGCGCCGGCTGCAGCGCGACCCGCCCGACGTGATGGTGCTCGACCTGATGCTGCCCAAGCGCAGCGGCTTCGAGGTGTTGAAGGCCGTCAAGACCGACCCCGCGCTGCGCCATCTGCCGGTGATGGTGCTGACCGCCAAGGGCCAGCCTCACGACCGGCGCCTGGCCGAGGAGATCGGCGTCGAGGCGTTCATGACCAAGCCGTTCTCCAACACCGACGTCGTCGAGGCGGTGCGCCGCCTGTCGCAGCGCTGAGCGCACGGGGGCGGAGGTTCGCGTCGTGGCGACCGAGATGCTGCCTTCTCCGCCCGAGCGCGAAGCGCGTGCGCGCGACGCGGCGATCGTGCTGCCGCTGCTGGGTCTCGTGCTGCTGATGCCGCCGGTGGTCGTGCTGTTCGCGGTGCCGATCCGCATCGCCGGGGTGCCGCTGATCGTGATCTACGTGTTCGGCGTATGGCTCGCGCTGGTGCTCGGTGCAGCGCTGTTGGGGCGCGTGCTGCAGCCGCGCCCGCCGGCGCCGCCTGACGGATGCTCCACGCCGAGCTGATCCTGCCGATCGCGCTGCTGTACGTGGCGCTGCTGTTCGTGGTCGCCTACGTCGGCGACAAGCGCGCGCGCGCCGGCCAGCTCGGCTGGCTGCAGTCGCCGGTGGTGTACACGCTGTCGATCTCGATCTACTGCAGCTCGTGGACCTTCTACGGCGCGGTCGGATCGGCGGCGCGCAACGGGCTGGAGTTCGCGACCATCTACATCGGCCCGTCGCTGGTGTTCATCGGCTGGTGGGTGCTGCTGCGCAAGCTGGTACGCATCGGGCACGAGCACGGCGCCACCTCGATCGCCGACATGATCTCCTCGCGCTACGGCAAGAGCGCGCCGCTGGCCGCGCTGGTGACGCTGGTTGCGGTGATCGGCATCGCCCCTTACATCGCGCTGCAGTTGCGCGCCGTGACCACCACCTTCCAGGTCATCAGCAGCGCCGGGCCCGAAGACCCTTCGGGGTTGCCGAGCGCAGCGCCGGACTTCGAGGCCGCGTTCTGGATCGCTGCGGGGATGGCGCTGTTCACCATCCTGTTCGGCACGCGCAACGTCGATGCCAAGGAGCAGCACCACGGCGTGGTGGCGGCGATCGCGCTCGAAGCCGTGGTCAAGCTGGTGGCACTGCTGACGGTGGGCGCTTTGGTGGTGTTCGGCCTGTCGGGCGGCATCGGCGAGAGCTTCGCTCGCGCCGCGCCGCAGATGCTGCGCACTCCCGACGATTTCGGCGTGCGCTGGGTGACGATCACGCTGCTGGCCGCGGTGGCCACCGTGTGCCTGCCGCGCCAGTTCCAGATCACCGTGGTCGAGAACGCCGACGAGAGCCACCTGCGCACCGCGTCGTGGTTGTTTCCGCTCTATCTGCTGCTGGTCTCGGTGTCGGTGCTGCCGATCGCGATCAGCGGCCTGAGCGAGCTGCCCGAAGGGTCGAACCCCGACATGTTCGTGCTCACGCTGCCGATGTGGGCAGGCCACAACACGGTGGCGCTGCTCGCGTTTCTCGGCGGCTTCTCGTCGGCGACCTCGATGGTGATCGTCGCCTGCATCGCGCTGTCGACCATGATCTCCAACCACCTCGTGATGCCGCTGGCGATGCGCTTCAAGTGGGTGCCACAGCACGCCAGCGGCGAAGTGCGCCGCTTCCTGCTGATCACCCGACGCGCGGGGATCTGCGTCATGCTGGCGCTCGGCTTCCTGTACTTCCGCTTGAGCGGCACCGGCGACGCGCTGGCGTCGATCGGGCTGATCTCGTTTGCCGGCGTGGCGCAGTTCGCTCCCGCGCTGATCGGCGGGCTGTTCTGGCGCGGCGCCAACGCCGGCGGCGCCATCGCCGGGATCGTCGCCGGCACGGTGCTGTGGGCGTACACGCTGTTCCTGCCCAGCCTCGGCGCCGACGTCGTGGTGTCGTCCGACACGCTGCACCACGGGCCGTGGGGCCTCGGGCTGTTGCGCCCGCACGCGCTGTTCGGCCTGTCCGGGCTCGATCCGCTGGTGCACTCGCTGTTCTGGAGCATCGGCGCGAACACGCTGCTGTACGTGCTGGGGTCGCTGCTGCGCCAGCCACGCCCGATCGAGCGCCTGCAGAGCACGCTGTTCGTCGACGTGTTCCGCGCGCCCGCGGAGGCCACCTCGGGGCTGATCCGTCGCACCGCAGCGGCGGGCGACCTGAGCATGCTGGCGCAGCGCATCCTGGGCACCGAGGAGGCGGTGCGCTTCTTCGACCGCGCGGCGCGCGATCAGGGGCTCGAGCGCGGGCCGCCGATCGCCGACGACGCCTTCATCACGCAGCTCGAACGCAAGCTCGCGGGCAGCGTCGGCGCCGCCACGGCACGCGCGGTGATCTCCGAAGCAGTCACCGTCGAGACCATCAGCATCGACGAGCTGATGAAGATCGCCGACGAGACTCGGCGCATGGCCGAGCACAGCCGCCAGCTCGAGGAGAAGTCGCGCCAGCTCGAGGCCGCCGCGGCGCAATTGCGCGACGCGAACGCACGACTGACTCGCCTCGATCAGGAGAAGGACGACTTCCTCAGCCAGGTCAGCCACGAGGTGCGAACGCCGATGACCTCGATCCGGTCGTTCTCGCAGATCCTGCTCGAGGCCAAGAGCCTGGATCCGGTGAAGGCGCAGCGCTTCGTGCGCATCATCCACGACGAGAGCGTGCGGCTGACCCGACTGCTCGACAGCACGCTCGACCTGAGCCTGCTCGAGGGCGGCGAGGCGCGTTGGCCGCTGTCGCGCATCGACCCCGAAACGGCGCTGGAGAACTCGATCCTCGTCTGCCAGGGCCTGGGCGACGCGCGGGTGCCGCTGCTCAGCGACGCGCGAGCCGCGGGCGTTGCGGTGGTGGCCAACGAGGACCGGCTGTGCCAGGTCTTCATCAACCTGATCTCCAACGCGATGAAGTACAACACCAGCGCGCAGCCACGGGTGACGATCAGCAGCAGCGTGCACGACGGGCTGTACGAGGTGCTGATCTCCGACAACGGCCCGGGCATCCCGCCGGAGCATCGCGGGCACATCTTCTCGCGCTTCCCGCGTGACGCGGCGCGCACGCGCACCGCGGCCAGCGGCGCCGGGCTCGGGCTAGCGATCAGTTGGCAGATCATGCGCCACCTGGGCGGCTCGCTCGCGTTCGTGCCCGCCGAGGGTCCGGGCGCTTGCTTCCGGGTGACGCTCAGCACGCTCGAGCGCACACAGACGATGCACTGATCAGCACGCGGCCGCCCGCGCGGCTTTCGCGCCCACCGCGGACGATGGCGCGCAAGAAAAGGCGGCCCGCAGGCCGCCTCGAGGAATCATCGGCGGACGCGAGCCGCCCGTTGTCGTTGTCAGTTCTCTGTCGTTTCGCCGCCCGCCGCTCCCGCCGCCGCGGCGGCCTGCGCGTCGACATTGGCCAACTGCGCCGCGGCAAGCTCTTCGGCCTCCTGCAGCGCGATCGCGCGGCGCTCGGTTTCGTCCATCTCTTCCTTGGCCTTGCGCGCCTGGTGATACGCCATGCCGGTGCCCGCTGGGATCAGGCGGCCGACGATGACGTTCTCCTTCAGGCCGCGCAGCTCGTCGCGCTTGCCCATGATCGCGGCCTCGGTCAGCACGCGCGTGGTCTCCTGGAACGAGGCCGCGGAGATGAACGAGTCGGTCGACAGGCTCGCCTTGGTGATGCCCAGCAGCAGGTCGGTGTAGGTGGCCGGCAGCTTGTCGTCGCCGCGCAGGCGGTCGTTGGTGTCGAACAACTCCGAGCGCTCGACCTGCTCGCCGGCGATGTAGTTCGCGTCGCCGGGGTTGGCCACCGCCACCCGACGCAGCATCTGCCGCACGATTACCTCGATGTGCTTGTCGTTGATCTTCACGCCCTGCAGGCGATAGACGTCCTGCACCTCGTCGACGATGTAGCGCGCGAGTTCCTCGACGCCCAGCAGGCGCAGGATGTCCTGCGGGTCGGCCGGGCCGTCGACGATCAGTTCGCCCTTGTTCACCACCTGGCCTTCGTGCACCAGGACGTTCTTCTCCTTGGGCACCAGTTCCTCGTACACCTTGCCATCGGGGTCTGTGATCTGCAGCCGCAGCTTGCCCTTGGTCTCCTTGCCGAAGCTGACGGTGCCGGTGATCTCGGCCAGCGTGCCCTTGTCCTTCGGGCTGCGGGCCTCGAACAGCTCGGCCACCCGCGGCAGGCCGCCGGTGATGTCGCGCGTCTTCTGGCCTTCGACCGGGATGCGCGCCAGCACCTCGCCGGGCGCGAGATCCTGACCGTCGCGGACCTGGATCAGCGCGCCGACCGGGAAGCCGATCGTCACCGAGTGGTCGGTGCCGGGGATCTTCACCTCCTGAGCCATCGAGTCGAGCAGCTTGACCTGCGGGCGCACGACCTTGGCGGCGCCGCGGCGCTTGGGGTCGATGACCACCAGCGTCGACAGGCCGGTGACCTCGTCGACCTGCTTGGCGACGGTGACGCCTTCCTCGACGTTCTCGAACTTTGCGCGGCCCGCGAACTCGGTGATGATCGGCCGGGTCAGCGGATCCCAGGTCGCGAGCACCGTGCCGGCCTTGATCGTCTGATCGGCCTTGACGTTGAGCGTCGCGCCGTACGGCACCTTGTGGCGCTCGCGCTCGCGATGGTGGGCGTCGAGGATGATCACTTCGCCGGAGCGCGCGATCACCACCAGGTCGCCCTTGGCGCTGGTGACGTAGCGCATCGTCGGGTTGAAGCCGACGATGCCGTCGCTCTTGGCCTCGACGTTGTTGGCCACCGCCGCGCGCTGCGCCGCACCGCCGATGTGGAAGGTGCGCATCGTGAGCTGCGTGCCGGGCTCGCCGATCGACTGCGCGGCGATCACGCCGACCGCCTCGCCGACGTTGACCAGCCCGCCGCGACCGAGGTCGCGGCCGTAGCACTTGGCGCAAATGCCGAAGCGCGTCTCGCAGGTGAGCGGCGTGCGCACCTTGACCTCGTCGACGCCGGCGTTCTCGATCGCGTCGAGCGCCTCCTCGTCGAGCATGGCCCCGGCGTCGACGATCACGCCCTGCGTCTCGGGGTGCAGCACGTCGACCGCTGCCACGCGGCCGAGGATGCGGTCGCGCAGGCTCTCGATCACCTCGCCGCCTTCGACCAGCGCGCGCGTCGCGAAGCCGTTGCCGGTGCCGCAGTCTTCCTGCGTCACGACCAGGTCCTGCGTCACGTCGACCAGCCGGCGCGTCAGGTAGCCCGAGTTCGCGGTCTTCAACGCCGTGTCGGCCAGGCCCTTTCGGGCGCCGTGCGTGGAGTTGAAGTACTGCAGCACGTTGAGGCCTTCGCGGAAGTTGGCCGTGATCGGCGTCTCGATGATCGAGCCGTCGGGCTTGGCCATCAGGCCGCGCATGCCCGCCAACTGGCGGATCTGCGCCGCCGAGCCGCGCGCGCCCGAGTCGGCCATCATGTAGATCGAGTTGAACGACTCCTGCTCGGTGGCGCGGCCGTTGCGGTCGGTGACCTTCTCCTTCGACAACTGCGCCATCATGACCTTGCCGACTTCGTCGCCGGTCTTGCCCCAGATGTCGACCACCTTGTTGTAGCGCTCGCCCGCGGTGACGAGGCCCGAGACGTACTGCTGCTCGATCTCCTTGACTTCCTTCTCGGCGCGCTCGATCAGGCCGGGCTTCTCCTTGGGCACCAGCATGTCGTCGATCGAGATCGAGATGCCCGCCAGCGTGGCCAGCCGGAAGCCCGACTGCAGCAGCCGGTCGGCGAAGACCACCGTCTCCTTGAGACCGCAGCGACGGAAGCTGGCGTTGATCAGGCGCGAGATCTCCTTCTTCTTCAGCGTCTTGTTGAGGTTGGCGAACGGCAGGCCCTTGGGCAGGATCTCCGACAGCAGCGCGCGGCCGACGGTGGTCTCGACCAGGCCGGTCTGCGGCACGAACTCGCTGCCGTTGCCCTTGTCCCTGACCCACTCGGTCAGACGCACCGACACCCGTGCGGTGATCTCGACCATGCCGTTGTCGAGCGCGCGCTGCACCTCGGCGAGGTCGCCGAACACCATGCCTTCGCCCTTGCCGTTGACGCGCTCGCGCGTGGCGTAGTACAGGCCGAGCACGACGTCCTGGCTGGGCACGATCGACGGCTCGCCGTTGGCCGGGAACAGCACGTTGTTGGTGGCGAGCATCAGCGCGCGCGCCTCCATCTGTGCCTCGATCGACAGCGGCACGTGCACCGCCATCTGGTCGCCGTCGAAGTCGGCGTTGAACGCCGCGCACACCAGCGGGTGAAGCTGGATCGCCTTGCCTTCGATCAGCACCGGCTCGAACGCCTGGATGCCCAGCCGGTGCAGCGTCGGCGCGCGGTTCAGCAGCACCGGGTGCTCCTTGATCACCTCTTCCAGGATGTCCCACACCACCGGCGTGCCCGATTCGACCTCCTTCTTGGCCGCCTTGATCGTGGTGGCGATGCCCATCGCCTCCAGGCGGCTGAAGATGAACGGCTTGAACAGCTCCAGGGCCATCAGCTTGGGCAGGCCGCACTGGTGCAGCTTGAGCGTCGGGCCCACGGTGATGACCGAGCGGCCCGAGTAGTCGACGCGCTTGCCCAGCAGATTCTGGCGGAAGCGGCCGCTCTTGCCCTTGATCATGTCGGCCAGCGACTTCAGCGCGCGCTTGTTGGCGCCGGTCATCGCCTTGCCGCGGCGGCCGTTGTCGAGCAGCGAGTCCACCGCCTCCTGCAGCATGCGCTTCTCGTTGCGCACGATGATCTCGGGCGCCTTCAGCTCGAGCAGGCGCGCCAGGCGGTTGTTGCGGTTGATGACGCGGCGGTAGAGGTCGTTCAGGTCGGAGGTCGCGAAGCGGCCGCCGTCGAGTGGCACCAGCGGGCGCAGGTCGGGCGGCAGCACCGGCAGCACCGACATCACCATCCACTCGGGCTTGATGCCGCTCTTCTTGAACGCCTCGAGCACCTTCAGCCGCTTGGAGTTCTTCTTGACCTTGACCTCCGAGCCGGTCATGTCGCCACGCAGCTTCTCGATCTCGACGTCGAGGTCGATGTCGCCGAGCAGCTTCTGCACGCCCTCGGCGCCCATCAGCGCGACGAACTCGTCACCGTACTCGGTGCGCTTGGCGTCGTAGTCCTCCTCGGTCATGATGCTGAACTTCTTCAGCGGCGTCATGCCGGGGTCGACCACCACGTAGGCCTCGAAGTACAGCACGCGCTCGATGTCGCGCAGCGTCATGTCGAGCACCAGGCCCAGGCGCGACGGCAGGCTCTTGAGGAACCAGATGTGCGCGCACGGCGCGGCGAGGTCGATGTGGCCCATGCGCTCGCGGCGCACCTTGGTCTGCGTGACCTCGACGCCGCACTTCTCGCAGATCACGCCGCGGTGCTTCAGCCGCTTGTACTTGCCGCACAGGCACTCGTAGTCCTTGATCGGCCCGAAGATCTTGGCGCAAAAGAGGCCGTCGCGCTCGGGCTTGAAGGTGCGGTAGTTGATCGTCTCGGGCTTCTTCACCTCGCCGAACGACCACGAACGGATCTTCTCCGGCGACGCGATGCCGATCTTGATGGCATCGAAATGCTCGTCGGGGGTGAATTGCTTGAAAAGGTCGAGTAGTCCCTTCATCCTTTTCTCCTGTCCCTGTCAGTTGCGCTCGAGCTCGATGTCGATGCCGAGCGAACGGATTTCCTTGACCAGCACGTTGAACGACTCCGGCATGCCGGCGTCGATCGCGTGCTCGCCCTTGACGATGTTCTCGTACACCTTGGTGCGGCCGTTCACGTCGTCGGACTTCACGGTCAGCATCTCCTGCAGCACGTAGCTCGCGCCGTAGGCCTCGAGCGCCCACACTTCCATCTCGCCGAAGCGCTGGCCGCCGAACTGCGCCTTGCCGCCCAGCGGCTGCTGGGTCACCAGCGAGTACGGGCCGGTGGAGCGCGCGTGCATCTTGTCGTCCACCAGGTGGTGCAGCTTCAGCACGTGCATGTAGCCCACGGTCACCGGGCGCTCGAACGGCTCGCCGCTGCGGCCGTCGTGCAGCGTGGCCTGCGTGCGGGTGGCGTTGAGGCCCTTGCGCGCGGCGATGTCGTCGGGGAACGCGAGCTGCAGCATGCCGCGGATCTCGCTCTCGGCGGCGCCGTCGAACACCGGCGTGGCGAACGGCACGCCCTGCGCCAGGTTGTCGGCCATCTCGAGCAGCTCGGCGTCGCTCATGCGCTCGAGCGTCTCGCTCTTGCCGCCCGAACGGTTGTAGAGCTGGTCGAGGAACTGCCTCAGCTGTGCGACGCGCGACTCGCCCTGCAGCAGGTCGCCGATGCGCTGGCCGATGCCCTTGGCGGCCCAGCCCAGGTGCACCTCGAGCACCTGGCCGACGTTCATGCGCGAAGGCACGCCCAGCGGGTTGAGCACGATGTCCACCGGCGTGCCGTCGGCCATGTAGGGCATGTCTTCGACCGGCACGATCTTCGACACCACGCCCTTGTTGCCGTGGCGGCCGGCCATCTTGTCGCCGGGCTGCAGGCGGCGCTTGACGGCGAGGTACACCTTCACCATCTTCAGCACCCCGGCGGGCAGCTCGTCGCCCTGCGTCAGCTTCTTGCGCTTCTCCTCGAAGGCGAGGTCGAAGCTGTGGCGCGTCTGCTCGAGCGAGTTCTTGATGCTCTCGAGCTGGTTGGCCAGGTCCTCGTCGGCCGGACGGATGTCGAACCAGTGGTACTTCTCGACCTCGGCGAGGTACTCGCGGCTGATCGGGGTACCCTTGACGATGCGGTTGGGGCCGCCGTTGGCGACCTTGCCGATCAGCAGCTTCTCGATGCGGTCGAAGGCGTCGGCCTCGACGATGCGCAGCTGGTCGTTCAGATCCAGCCGGAAGCGCTTGAGCTCGTCGTCGATGATCTGCTGCGCGCGCTTGTCGCGCTGGATGCCCTCGCGGGTGAACACCTGCACGTCGATCACCGTGCCGTTGGTGCCCTGCTCGACGCGCAGCGACGTGTCCTTCACGTCGCTCGCCTTCTCGCCGAAGATCGCGCGCAGCAGTTTTTCCTCGGGCGTCAGCGTGGTCTCGCCCTTGGGCGTGACCTTGCCGACCAGCACGTCGCCCGGGTTGACCTCGGCACCGATGTAGACGATGCCCGATTCGTCCAGCCGCGCGAGCTGCTGCTCGCTCAGGTTCGGGATGTCGCGCGTGATCTCCTCGGCGCCGAGCTTGGTGTCGCGCGCCATCACCACCAGCTCCTCGATGTGGATCGAGGTGTAGCGGTCGTCGGCGACGACGCGCTCGGAGATCAGGATCGAGTCTTCGAAGTTGTAGCCGTTCCACGGCATGAACGCGACCAGCATGTTCTGGCCGAGCGCCAGCTCGCCCAAGTCGGTGCTGGCGCCGTCGGCCACCACGTCGCCGGCTTCGACCTTGTGGCCGCGATGCACGATCGGCCGCTGGTGGATGTTGGTGTTCTGGTTCGAGCGCTGGTACTTGATCAGGTTGTAGATGTCGACGCCGACCTCGCCGGCCACGGTCTCGTGGTCGTTGACGCGGATCACGATGCGGTTGGTGTCGACGTAGTCGACCACCCCGCCGCGGCGCGCCACCACCACGGTGCCGGAGTCGACCGCCGCGACACGCTCGATGCCGGTGCCGACGAAGGCCTTCTCGGGGCGCAGCGTCGGCACCGCCTGGCGCTGCATGTTGGCGCCCATCAGCGCGCGGTTGGCGTCGTCGTGCTCGAGGAACGGCACCAGCGAGGCGGCCACCGACACGATCTGCGCCGGCGCCACGTCCATGTACTGCACGCGTTCGGGCGAGGTCAGCACCGATTCACCCTTCTCGCGCGCCGACACCAGCTCGTCGACCAGCTTGCCGCTGTCGTCGAGCCCGGCGTTGGCCTGCGCGATCACGTACTTGCCTTCTTCGATCGCCGACAGGTAGTCGATCTGGTCGGTGACCTTGCCGTCCTGCACCCGGCGGTACGGCGTCTCGAGGAAGCCGTACTCGTTGAGTTGCGCGTACAGCGCCAGCGAGTTGATGAGGCCGATGTTCGGGCCTTCGGGCGTCTCGATCGGGCACACGCGCCCGTAGTGCGTGGGGTGCACGTCGCGCACCTCGAAGCCGGCACGTTCGCGCGTCAGACCGCCCGGACCCAGCGCCGAGACGCGCCGCTTGTGCGTGATCTCCGACAGCGGGTTGGTCTGGTCCATGAACTGGCTGAGCTGGCTCGCGCCGAAGAACTCCTTCAGGGCCGCGGAGATCGGCTTGGAGTTGATCAGGTCGTGCGGCATCAACGGCTCGGCCTCGGCCTGGCCCAGGCGCTCCTTCACGGCCTTCTCGATGCGCGCCAGGCCCGAGCGGAACTGGTTCTCGGCCAGCTCGCCGACGCAGCGCACGCGGCGATTGCCCAGGTGGTCGATGTCATCGACCTCGCCGCGCCCGTTGCGCAGTTCGACCAGGATCTTGACGACGTCGAGGATGTCCTCGTTGGCCAGCGTCATCGGGCCCTCGGGCGCGTCGCGGCCGACGCGGGCGTTGAACTTCATGCGCCCGACGCGCGACAGGTCGTAGGTGTCCTCGTTGTAGAACAGGCGACCGAAGAGGGCCTGCACCGCGTCTTCGGTCGGCGGCTCGCCGGGGCGCATCATTCGATAGATCGCCACCCGCGCCGCCAGCTCGTCGGCGGTCTCGTCGAGGCCGAGCGTCTGACTGATGTAGGCGCCCTGGTCGAGCTCGTTGGTGTAGAGGCAGTGCAGCTCCTTGAGGTTGGCGGCACGCAGCTTCTTCAGCAGGCTATCGGTCAGCTCGTCGTTGGCCTTGGCGACGATCTCGCCGGTCTCGGCGTCGACCATGTTGCGCGCCAGGATGCGGCCGACCAGGAAGTCTTCGGGCACCGTGATGTACTGGGTGCCCGTCTGCTCGAGCTGGCGCAGGTGGCGCGCGGTGACGCGCTTGTCCTTCTCGACGATGACGTTGCCCTGCTTGTCGGTGATGTCGAAGCGCGCCACCTCGCCGCGCAGGCGGTCGGCCACGAACTCCATCTGCGCGCCGGTGTCCATCAGCCGGAAGGCGTCGGTCACGAAGAAGTGCGCGAGGATCGCCTCGGGGCTGAGCCCGATCGCCTTGAGCAGGATCGTCACCGGCATCTTGCGGCGGCGGTCGACGCGGAAGTACAGGATGTCCTTGGGGTCGAACTCGAAGTCGAGCCACGAGCCGCGGTACGGGATGATGCGCGCGGAGAACAGCAGCTTGCCCGACGAGTGCGTCTTGCCCTTGTCGTGCTCGAAGAACACGCCCGGCGAGCGGTGGAGCTGCGACACGATCACGCGCTCGGTGCCGTTGACGATGAACGAGCCGTAGTCGGTCATCAGGGGCACCTCGCCCATGTAGACCTCCTGCTCCTTGATCTCCTTGACCACCTTGGCCGGATGCGACTCGCGGTCGTAGATGATCATCTGCAGCCTGGCGCGCACCGCCGCCGCGTAGGTGAGGCCGCGCTGCTGGCATTCGCGCACGTCGAACGCCGGCTTGGCCATGTTGTATTCGATGAACTTCATCTCGACCATGCTGTTGTGCGACACGATCGGGAACGCCGACAGGAAAGCGGCCTGCAGGCCTTCGGGCTTGCGCTTCTGCGGCGGCACGTCTTTCTGCAGGAAGGCCACGTAGGCCTCGCGTTGCATCGTCAGCAGGTACGGCACGTTGAGCACGCTCGCGCGCTTGCCGAAACTCTTGCGGATGCGCTTGCGCTCGGTGTAGCTGTAGGGAGAAGCTTGCGCCATTGATCACTCCGGTTCGGCCGTCGGGGCTCCAGGGCCTTTGGCCACGACGGTCGGCGACTGGCGACACTCGGGCTTTGCGCCCTGCGCTTGGTGGCTGGCCACTACCAGCCGCTGGCGGACAACCCGGGCATTGCACCCGGGCCCGACCAAACCGGTTCCCTGCAGTCGGATCAGAGAACACTTGCAAGTGGCGCCGAAAGCGCCGTTTGCAAGTGGTCACTGGCCCACCCCCGAAGCGCCTGCGGCGCCTCCCCCTCGAGGGGGCGCCGCCAGCGGCCCGGCAAAGCCGGATCCGCGGCGGCCGTTGGGGAGCAAGTCGCGTTGCTTACTTCAACTCTGCTTTCGCACCGGCGTCGACCAGCTTCTTCAGCGCGGCTTCGGCGTCGGCCTTGGCGATGCCTTCCTTCACCGGCTTGGGAGCGCCGTCGACCAGGTCCTTGGCCTCCTTGAGACCCAGGCCGGTGATCTCGCGCACCGCCTTGATCACCGACACCTTGTTCGCGCCGGCTTCGTTGAGCACGACGGTGAACTCGGTCTTCTCCTCGGCGGCCGGCGCGGCGGCGCCACCGCCGCCGCCTGCGGCCGGGGCGGCCATCGCCGCGGCGGACACGCCGAACTTCTCTTCGATGGCCTTGACGAGGTCGTTGAGCTCCATCACGGTCATGCTGTCCATTGCCGACAGGAAGGCGTCTTTGTCGAATGCCATTTGGGGTTCCTCTGATGCTTGAATGGGTTTCGTTGGATCGAATGCGGTGTTAGGCGGTGGCGCCTCGCTTCTCGGCCAGCGCCGCGAGCACGCCGGCGAGCCGCTGGATCGGCGAGCGCAGCAGGCCGGCGACCTGGGCGAGCAGCACCTCGCGCGCGGGAATCGCCGCCAAGGCCTTCACGCCGCTCGCGTCGAGCGCCTTGCCGCCGTAGACGCCGCCCTTGACGACCAGCTTCTCGTTGCCCTTGGCGAAGTCGGCGATGACTTTCGCAGCGGCGACCGCGTCGTCGGAAAAGCCGTAGATCAGCGGGCCGACCATGGCGTCCTTCGCCACCTCGAACGACGTGCCGGCCACCGCACGACGGGCGAGCGAGTTCTTCAGCACGTGAAGGTACACGCCCTTGTCGCGCGCCTGGCGGCGCAACGCGTTCAGGTGTTCGACGGTGAGGCCACGGTACTCGGCCAGCGCCAGCGTCTGGGCGCGGGCGATGTGCTTGCCCACGTCCTCCACCACGGCCGCCTTGTCGTTTCGACTGAGACTCAAGGTCTACCTCCTGGATCATCGCGCCCGCCCGCATCGCTGCAAGAGGGCGCATCGGTTTCAGCGACCTGGCCTTCCTGGAACACCCGCAGCCGCTCTCGCCGCTGCCTTGCCCATCCGGTCGGGACCGCCATCTGCGCTGGCTTCGAGCCGCGCGTGCCTCGACGGCACGAAAGGCTCTCGATTAGGGCGCCGTTCGCTCTCAGCGCCACCAGCGGTCTTCGATGGCGCGTGGCCGCCTCGCGGCGACCACGCCCCACCATTCCTTTTGCCCGCCACGCTGGCGGCGAGCGTCTTGACCAACGATTTCCGTTCTCTGCACCATCAGCCGGCCAGCGTCGCGGTGTCGACGCGCACCCCCACACCCATGGTCGACGACACCGCGACCTTGCGCAGGTAGATGCCCTTGACCGACGACGGCTTGGCCTTGTTCAGCGCGTCGAGCAGCGCCGCCAGGTTGCCGCGCAACTTGTCGGCCTCGAACGAGCGGCGTCCGATCGTCGCGTGCACGATGCCGGCCTTGTCGACGCGGAACTGCACCTGGCCGGCCTTGGCGTTCTTGACCGCCGTCGCGACGTCGGGCGTCACGGTACCGACCTTCGGGTTGGGCATCAGGCCGCGCGGCCCGAGGATCTGCCCCAACGTGCCGACCACGCGCATCGTGTCGGGCGACGCGATCACGACGTCGAAATTCAGGTTGCCCGCCTTCACCTGGGCAGCCAGGTCGTCCATGCCGACGATGTCGGCGCCGGCCGCCTTGGCCTCGTCGGCCTTGGCGCCTTGCGCGAACACCGCCACGCGCTTGGACTTGCCGGTGCCGTTGGGCAGCACGACGGCGCCACGCACCACCTGGTCGGACTTCTTGGCGTCGATGCCGAGCTGAACGGCGACGTCGATCGACTCGTCGAACTTGGCCTTCGCGCACTCCTTGACCAGCGCCAGCGCGGCGTCGATCGCGTAGAGCTTGTCGCTGTCGACCTTGCCGGCCACGCTCTTCTCGCGTTTGGTTTGGCGCGCCATGTCAGACCCCTTCCACCGTGACGCCCATCGAACGGGCCGAGCCGGCGATGGTCTTGACCGCGGCGTCGAGGTCGGCAGCGGTCAGATCCTTCAGCTTGGTCTTGGCGATCTCCTCGAGCTGCGCGCGGGTGATCTTGCCCACCTTGTCGGAGTTGGGCTTGCTGGACCCTTTCTCGAGCTTGACCGCCTTCTTGATCAGCACGGTGGCCGGCGGCGTCTTGATGATGAAGCTGAACGACTTGTCGGCGTACGCGGTGATCACCACCGGCAGCTTCAGCCCCGGCTCGATGCTCTGGGTCTGCGCGTTGAACGCCTTGCAGAACTCCATGATGTTGAGACCGCGCTGGCCGAGCGCCGGGCCGACCGGCGGCGACGGGTTGGCCTTGCCGGCCGGGATCTGCAGCTTGATGAAGCCGACGATCTTCTTTGCCACGAATGGCTCCTTCCGAGTTCAAACGCCTTGGGCACATGCCGCGTGCCGCGGGCTCCTCGTCATGCGACCCTCGAAACTCACGGTGCGCCGGGGTCGGGGCGGCGCGCCTGCCAAACCTTGCGCTCCGCCTTCCGGCTTCGCGCGATCCGGCGCACTCCGTGCGACGGACTTCGCCTGCGGCCCTCGGGGCCTCAGACCTTCTCGACCTGCGAGAAGTCCAACTCCACGCCGGTGGCGCGACCGAAGATCGTCACCGACACCTTGACCTTGGACTTCTCGTAGTTCACTTCCTCGACGGCGCCGTTGAAATCGGTGAACGGCCCCTCCTTCACCCGCACCAACTCGCCCACCTGCCACTCCACCTTGGGCTTGGGCTTGTCGATGCCTTCTTGCATCTGGTTGACGATCTTCATCACCTCGGCCTCGGAGATCGGCGCCGGGCGATTGCGTGCACCGCCGACGAAGCCGGTCACCTTGCCGGTGTGCTTGACCAGGTGCCACGTGTCGTCGTCGAGCACCATCTCGACCAGCACGTAGCCGGGGAAGAAGCGGCGCTGCGTGACGGCCTTCTTGCCGCCCTTCAGCTCGACCACCTCTTCCGTGGGCACCAGGATGCGGCCGAACTTGGCCTGCATCCCCGAGCGCTCGATTCGCTCCTTCAGGTTGCGCTCGACCGCCTTTTCCATGCCCGAATAGGCATGCACGACGTACCAGCGCAGCGGATGCGCGCCGTCCGCGACCGCGTCGGGAGCCAGTTGTGGATCAGTCATCGTGCGAACTCTTCAGCGCTTCCAGCCAAGGACCAGGTCGTACAGCACCCACTCCAGCGTCTTGTCGGTCAGCCACAGGAACAGCGCCATCACGACGACGAAGGCGAACACGTAGCCCGTCATCTGCATCGCCTCCTTGCGCGTCGGCCACACGACCTTGCGCGTCTCGCGCGCGGAGTCGCGTCCGAAGCCGATCAGCTGCCGCCCCGGCTCGGAGACGAAGAACATCACGGTCGCTGCGGCCAGCAGCCCGAGCAGCGCTGCCACGCGCAGCCACATGTCCTTCTGGCCGAGCAAGTAGAACGCCACGATCGCACCCACCGCCAGCAAGCCGGCGACGGCGAGCTTGGCCTTGTCGGCGGCCGTCGAGACGGTTTCAACGGATGTGGGTGCGTTCATGCGATGTCGAGCCGGCGCGTTTCCGGTTGGCAGGGGCAGAGGGAATCGAACCCCCAACCTTCGGTTTTGGAGACCGACGCTCTGCCAGTTGAGCTATACCCCTGCGGAAAACCACTTCACTCGATGACCTTTGCGACGACGCCGGAGCCGACGGTTCTGCCGCCCTCGCGGATGGCAAAGCGCAGGCCCTCCTCCATCGCGATGGGGGCGATCAGCTTGACGGTGATGCCCACGTTGTCCCCGGGCATCACCATCTCCTTGTCCTTGGGCAGCTCGATGGCCCCGGTCACGTCGGTGGTGCGAAAGTAGAACTGCGGCCGGTAGTTGTTGAAAA
>JAJVIL010000114.1 GCA_022072045.1 Burkholderiaceae bacterium
ACCACCTCGCCGTGCGCGCCGACGCGCTCGTCGGCCTCGATCGCGCGCTCGTGCAGCAGCTCGGGCAGCGCGATGTGCCGGTCGAACAGCCGCGGCCGGTTCTGGTAGGCGATGCGCAGCGCGTCGCCAAAGCCGCGCGTGGTGACCAGCAACGTGCGCTC
Organism: Burkholderiaceae bacterium; assembly: GCA_022072045.1. Classification (GTDB taxonomy): domain Bacteria; phylum Pseudomonadota; class Gammaproteobacteria; order Burkholderiales; family Burkholderiaceae_C; genus JAEUPI01. The sequence continues at coordinate 162 of JAJVIL010000114.1, forward strand.
GCCCTTGCGCTCGAGCAGCGCGTTGGTCGCCACCGTGGTGCCCATCTTCACGCACTCGACTTGGTCCGGCGTGATCGGCGCGCCGCGCTCCAGTTGCAGCAGCCGGCGGATGCCCTCGACCGCCGCGTCGGCGTAGTGCTCGGGGTTGTCCGACAACAGCTTCAGCGTGTGCAGCGCGCCGTCGGGCGTGCGCCCCACGACGTCGGTGAAGGTGCCGCCGCGATCGATCCAGAACTGCCAGCGTGCGGTGTCGTTCATGGGTTCGCTTCCAGTGCCCGCCAGCGCTCGTGCAACAAACTGATGACGTGGTGCACGGGCCGCCGCGTGGCGCGCGCCACCGCCTTCGCATGGGGCGGCAGATTGGTGCATTCGAGCACGATCTCGCGCACCGCCGGCCAGCGGGCCACCAGCCGCTGCGCCGCTTCGACGGCATCGGCCTCGGCCTGCTGCGCATCGATGTGTGCCTGGTCTTCGAGCAGCGCGCGCTGCAGGTGGCACCCGGGCGCGAGGCCGACCACCGGCACCGTGGCGTCGGCGCCCGCGGCGTGCAGGTGCGCGGCACCGAGCGACAGCGCATCGACGGTGATCACGCCCGGCGCGGACAGCTCGGGCAGCTTCAGCAGGCTGGAGGTCCACACCGGCACCGGCAGCGCCGCCTGCATCGCCTGCTGGAACAGCACGAGGAAGCCACAACTCGTGGCGATCGCGTGGGCGCCTTCGTCGACGAGTTGCCGCGCCGCGTCGACGAACGACGCGAGCAGCGCCGGATCCGCCTGGCGCACCGCCCGCTGCGCCGACGCGCCGGCGACGACGCGATGCCGCACCGGGATCGCGAAGCTCGCCGGGTTGCCGACATCGCCCACCGCGCGGGGAAAGCGGGTGTCGAGCATCAGCACGCCGAGGAAACCCGAAGGGCTTGGCCGGAGGTTCACGTTGCGAGGCCCTGTGGCGTCGGGCCAGGAGTCGACGGCCGCCTGCGCGGCCAGCCGCGCGCCCTGTCCGGGGAAGCACGGTGCCGGCCGGCTCGGGCACCGCCTATGCTTGCGGGCTCGTTTTCCATCGAACGGAAGTGTCCATGAAATCGACGACCCGCCTCGCCACGATCGCCGCCTTTGCGCTGACGGCCCTGCCGGCCCTGGCCCAGACCAAGTGGGATCTGCCGGCCGCCTACCCGGCCACCAATTTCCACACCGAGAACCTGGTGCAGTTCGCCAACGACATCGACAAGGCCAGCGGCGGCAAGCTCAAGATCACGGTGCACCCGGGTGCCTCGCTGTTCAAGGCGCCCGAGATCAAGCGCGCGGTGCAAGGCGGCCAGGCGCAGATCGGCGAGATCCTGATGGTCAACTTCCAGAACGAGTGGCCGATCTACGGCGCCGACGGCCTGCCGTTCCTGGCCGACAGCTACGACGAGGCGGTCAAGCTGTGGAAGGTGCAGAAGCCGATGGTCGAGAAGAAGCTCGCCGAGCAGGGGATGATGGCGCTGTACGCGGTGCCGTGGCCGCCGCAGGGCATCTACTCGAAGAAGCCGCTCAATTCGGCCGCCGACCTGAAGGGCATCAAGTGGCGCGCCTACAGCCCGGCCACCAGCCGCATCGCCGAGCTGGTGGGCGCGCAGCCGATCACCGTGCAGGCGGCCGAGGTCAGCCAGGCGTTCGCCACCGGCGTGGCCGAGAGCATGATGAGCAGCGGCTCCACCGGCTGGGACGCCAAGCTGTACGAGCACGTGAAGTACTGGTACGACACCCAGGCCTGGCTGCCGAAGAACCTGGTCCTCGTCAACAAGGCCGCGTTCGACGCGCTCGACGGCGCCACCAAGCAAGCGGTGCTCAAGGCCGCCGCCGACGCCGAGGTGCGCGGCCTGGCGATGAGCAAGAAGGCCAACACCGATTCGCTCGACAAGCTCAAGGCCAACGGCATGCAGATCCTGCCGCCGCCGGCGCAGCTCAAGGCCGACATGAAGAAAGTCGGCGAGACGATGCTCAAGGAGTGGGTCGACAAGGCCGGCCCCGAGGGCAAGGCGCTGATCGACGCCTACCGCAAGTAGCCGCCGGCGCGCGTGCGCAAGCTGCTCGACCGGCTGTACGACGGGGCCGCCTGGCTGGCGGCCCTGTTCATGATCGGCCTGCTGGCGATGGTGCTGCTGTCGGTGGTCAGCCGGCTGCTGCGCTTCCAGGCACCGGGCACCGATTCGTACGCCGGCTACATGATGGCCGCCAGCGGGTTCCTCGCGCTGGCGCACACGCTCAAGCGCGGCGAGCACATCCGCGTGACGTTGCTGCTGTCGGCGCTGAAGGGTCGTGCGCAGCGCGGCCTCGAGCTGTGGGCGCTGGCCGCCGGCACGCTGCTGGCGGCGCTGTTCGCGTACTACAGCTGCAAGCTGGCGTGGCAGTCGCACGCCTTCAACGACGTCTCCACCGGCATCGACGCCACGCCGCTGTGGATCCCGCAGCTCTCGATGGCCGCGGGCAGCGTGATCTTGGTGGTGGCGCTGCTCGACGAGCTGGTGCTCGAGCTGCGCGGGCGGCGCGTGGCCCCGGCCGGCGACGAAGAAGCGCTGCACAACGAGTGAAGACGAGCCCCGAATCGTGAGCGACCTCGCCATCACCTTCCTGCTGGTGGCGGCGCTGTTCGCCATTCTCGGCAGCAGCGTCTGGATCGGCCTCACGCTGTCGGGCGTGGCGTGGATCGGCATGCAGCTGTTCAGCTCGCGTCCGGCTGGCGACGCGATGGCGGTCACCATCTGGGGCAGCGCGTCGAGCTGGACGTTGACGGCGCTGCCGCTGTTCGTGTGGATGGGCGAGATCCTGTTCCGCACCCGGCTGAGCCAGGACATGTTCCGCGGCCTGGCGCCGTGGATGCAGGCGCTGCCCGGCCGGCTGCTGCACGTCAACGTCGCCGGCTGCGCGATATTCGCCGCGGTGTCGGGGTCGAGCGCGGCCACCTGCGCCACCATCGGCAAGATGAGCCTGCCCGAGCTGGCGCGCCGCGGCTACCCCGACGGCATCTCGATCGGCTCGCTGGCCGGCGCCGGCACGCTCGGCCTGCTGATCCCGCCGTCGATCATCATGATCGTCTACGGCGTCAGCGCCGACACGTCGATCGCGCAGCTCTTCATCGCGGGGGTGCTGCCCGGCATCCTGCTGGCGCTGCTGTTCTCGGGCTATCTGATGTTCTGGGCCTGGCGCAATCCGAGATCGGTGCCGGCGGCCGACGAGCGGATGAGCCTCGCGGCCAAGCTGCACGAGTCGCGCCACCTGATCCCGGTGATCCTGCTGATCGCCGCCGTGCTCGGCAGCATCTACGGCGGCATCGCCACCGCCACCGAAGCCGCCGCGATCGGCGTCGTCGGTGCCCTGGCGATCTCGGCCCTGCAAGGGTCGCTCACCTGGAAGACCTTCAAGGAGTCGTTATTCGGCGGCACGCGCCTGTACTGCATGATCGCGCTGATCCTCGCGGGCGCGTCGTTCCTCACGCTCAGCATGGGCTACATCGGCCTGCCGCGCCACCTTGCGGAGTGGATCGCCGAACTGGGGCTCAACAAGTTCCAGCTGCTGCTGGCGCTGCTGGTGTTCTACGTGATCCTGGGCTGCTTCCTCGACGGCATCTCGATGGTGGTGCTGACGATGGGCGTGATCCTGCCCACGGTGCAGAAGGCGGGCATCGACCTGCTGTGGTTCGGCATCTTCATCGTGCTGGTGGTCGAGATGGCGCAGATCACGCCGCCGGTGGGGTTCAACCTGTTCGTGCTGCAGGGCATGACCAAGCGCGAGATCGGCTGGATCGCCAAGGTCACGCTGCCGTTTTTCTTCCTGATGGTGGCGGCGGTCGGGTTGATCTACCTGTTCCCCGAGATCGTCACCGTGCTGCCGGCGCAGATGCGGCGCTAGGGCCGCCAACGCGCGTCCGGCGTCAGGCTCAGAACTTCTGCAACCAGCGCACCGACAGCAGCCCGCTGCGCGGTGCGGCCGTTTCGAAGTAGCGCTGATTGCCTTCGTTGACGATCACGCTGCCCGCGCAGCGAGCCGGTGACGACGACGGTCTGCGCCGGACCGGCCGTCGCGTCGGTCTGCGCCCATGCGCCGCCACAGAGCGCGGCGCACGCCGCGATCAGGTGGCGAGCTTGGCGTCGCAGGGTATGGCGCTCTGGCATCTCGGCACGCAGACAAAGGCCGTCATCACAGCCGGCGGGGCCAGCGACGCCAAGCCCTCGCAAACACCTACGGAGAATCGGCAATCGACAGTGGCCACGCGGTCAAATCGCGCAACTGCGAAAACCGACGAAGGCCGCATCGTGCTCGGCCTGGCGAAACGCGCGTGCCTTCGGGTGCTTGAGCCGCGGCACCGTCATCACCGAGCTGCCGCGCGTCACGCGCAGCGTGCGCGCCGCAGCGTGGTCGGCGGCATGGCTCGTGGCCGGCGCCGCCTGCGGCGGCTCGTCGCTCCAGCGCAGCGCACGGCCGGCCATCCATTCGTGCACGTCGCCCCACACGAACCCTCGCGACGGGCCGCTGACGGCGGCGATCTCCCACTCGGGCTCGGTGGGCAACCTGCGCGACGCCCATCGGCACCAGGCGTCGGCCTCGTACCAGCTCACGTGCGCCACCGCCTGCGCGGCGGCCAATCGCTGCAACTGCCCGGCGCGCTGCGCCAGCACCGCGCGGCCCGTCTGCTCGACGTAGCGAGGCGCACGACGCTGCGTGCGCTCGACCCAGGCCCAGCCGGCCTGGCCCCACCAGCGCGGCTCGTCGTAGCCGCCGTCGTCGACAAACTCGACGAACTGAGCCCACTGCACCGGCTGCGCGTCGATCTCGAACTCGGGCACCGCCTCGTCGTGCGCCCAGCGCTCGAGGTCGGGAACGAAGCCGCCGCGCGGCGTGCCGAGCTGCATGTGCTGGGCGCCGAACCACAGCGGTTCGCGGCGCACCCGCGACGGCCAGATCGGCCACAGATCCTTGCAGGCCTCGCCGCCGAGCCCGAGCGCCTGCGCCATCGACGCCAGCGTCTCGGCGGCGGCGTCCTCGTGCGCCAGCGCGAGCCGGAACAACTGCAGCCCGCGGTCATCTTCGCTCACGCGCTCGAGCAGTTCGAGCGTCGCTTCGAGCGTCGCGGCGAGGTAGTCGCGCAGGTGCGCATCGCCCACGTCGGTGTCGCGCCAGCGCTCCTCGCGCGTGCCGATCGACGGGTCGAACCAGGCGTCGGCGCGCGGCTCGATCGAGGCCAGGGTCGCTGCGGCCGCCTCGCCCTGGGTGCGGTGCAGGTTGCGCGCGATCGCGTACTCCTGGAACCAGGCGACGTGCCCCACCAGCCACAGCGGCGGGTCGAACTCCGCGCGCAGCGCGGCCGCATCGGCGCCGGCAAAGGCGCTCAACCAGCGCAGCGTGCGGTTGCGCGCGTCGATCAGTGCCAGCGACAGCAACTCGCGCCCGGCGCGACGCATCGCGATCGGATCGTGGATCGCCGCCGCGGCGGGCGCGAGCGAGCGCGTCACGCGATCGATCGCCGAGGTGCGCGCTGTGGTTGCGACAACGGGCCACTTGCCTGCGGCATGTGGCCCGTTGCCGCAACCATTCCCAGCGCGCGAAGCGCGCTGGCCGCTGCGCGGCGCCTATGCGCGCTCAATGCGCGCATAGGCGGAATGATTGTGAATCGACTCGAAGTTCTCCACCTCGACGCAGTAGCGGCCGACGCGCGAATCGGCATTGAGCCGCAGCGCGACGTCGCGCACCAGGTCTTCGACGAACTTCGGGTTTTCATAGGCGCGTTCGGTGACCCACTTCTCGTCGGGACGCTTCAACAGCGGCCAGACCTCGCTCGACGCCGCGTCTTCGGCGAAGCGCACCTGCTCATGCCAGGCCACCGGCTGCAACTGCTCGATGCCGATCGTCACCAGCGAGCGCTGGTTGTGCGCGCCGTAGTCGGCGATCTCCTTGCTGCAAGGGCACAGGCTCTTCACCGGCACGCCGACCGCACTCCACACCGTGGTGGCGCCGCCGCGGGTCTCGGCGATCCAGCGGCCCTGGTAGTCGAGCAGGCTCTGCACGCCCGACACCGGCGCACGCTTGCGCAGGAAAAACGAGAACCGCGCGTCGATGCGGCCCTCGGTCGCGCCGAGCCGCTCGAGCATGCCTGCAAGCTGGGTGCGCAGTTCGGGCGCGTCCAGCGGTGCGTCGAGCGCGTCGAGCCAGGCGACGAAGCGCGACATGTGCGTGCCCTTCGCTTCGGCGGGCAGCGCGACGTCGAGGTCCCACTGCGCAGATGTGGCCTGCGCCGTGCCGGCGACCACGATGGTCAGCGGGTAGCGCACGTCCTTGACGCCGACGCGCTGAATCGCCACGCGGCGGTCGTCGCGGCCGCTTTGCGTGTCGGGGATGTGCAGGGCGTCGGTGAGGTTGGTCATCGCGCAGTCGGGCTGCCTGATGGTGGCGATTGTCGCCGTTGTCGCCGCGGCCGTCGTTCGACAGCCGCATCGACCCCGGATTCAGTGGCCAGACTGGCGCCGCCGACGCCGGATTCAGTGGTTCACCGCCGGCCGAACGACGGCCAGCTTGGCGCCGAAACGCCGTTGGATCGATTGCTCGATGCCGGCCGCGTCGAGCCCGAGCAGGCCGAGCAGCTTGGCCGGGTCGCCGTGGTCGATGAACTCGTCGGGCAGGCCCAGTTGCAGCACCGGCACCGTCACGCCGGCCCTGGCGAGGCACTCGAGCACCGCGCTGCCGGCACCGCCCATGATCGCACCTTCTTCCGCCGTGACCAGCGCGTCGTGCTCGCGCGCGAGCCGCAGCACCAGCGCCTCGTCGAGCGGCTTGACGAAGCGCATGTTGGCCACCGTGGCGTCGAGCCTGGCCGCCGCCTCCAGCGCCGGGTACAGCAGCGGGCCGAACGCCAGAATCGCGATGCGCCGACCGGCGCCGCGCGACAACGACGACTCGCGCCGCAATTCCCCTTGGCCCCACGGCAGCGTGTCGAGGGTCGGCCGCACCGCGACACCGACCCCCGAGCCGCGTGGGTAGCGCACGGCCACCGGGTGGTCCTGCGCGAACGCTGTCGACAGCGCCTGCCGGCACTCGTTCTCGTCGGCCGGCGCGAGCAGGCTCAGGTTGGGCACGCAGCGGATGAAGGCGATGTCGAACGCGCCGCAGTGGGTGGCGCCGTCGGCTCCGACGATGCCCGCGCGGTCGAGCGCGAACATCACCGGCAGGTTCTGGATCGCCACGTCGTGGATGAGCTGATCGTAGCCGCGCTGCAGGAACGTGGAGTAGATCGCCACCACCGGCTTCAGCCCCTCGCACGCCAGCCCGGCGGCAAAGGTCACCGCGTGCTGCTCGGCGATGCCGACATCGTGGTAGCGCTTGGGGAACCGCTTCTCGAACTCGACCAGGCCCGAGCCCTCGCGCATCGCCGGGGTGATTCCCACCAGCCGGGAATCGGCTTCGGCCTGGTCGCACAACCACTGGCCGAACACCTGCGTGAAGGTGAGCTTGGGCGGCGTGGCCGGCTTGACCAGGCCGACCGCGGGGTCGAACTTCCCCGGACCGTGGTAGTTGACGGGGTCGGCCTCGGCCAATTTGTAGCCGTAGCCTTTCTTGGTGACGACGTGGAGGAACTGCGGGCCCAACTTGCCGCGCAGGTTCTGCAGCGTCGGGATCAGCGCATCGAAGTCGTGGCCGTCGATCGGGCCGACGTAGGTGAGGCCGAGTTCCTCGAAGATCGTGCTCGGCACCACCAGGCCCTTGGTGTGCTCTTCGAAGCGCCTGGCCAGCTCGTACAGCGGCGTGTTCTTCAGCACCGACTTGGCGCCCTCGCGCGCCGCGGCATAGAACTTGCCGCTCATCAGCCGCGCCAGGTACTTGTTGAGCGCGCCCACCGGCGGGCTGATCGACATGTCGTTGTCGTTCAGGATCACCAGCATGTCGGCGTGGCCCAGGCCGTGGTTCGAGCCGGCGTTGTTGAGCGCCTCGAACGCCATGCCGCCCGACAGCGCGCCGTCGCCGATCACCGCCACCGCGCGACGGTCTTCGCCCTTGAGCTTGGCCGCCAGCGCCATGCCGAGCGCCGCCGAGATCGAAGTCGACGAGTGCGCGGTGCCGAAGGTGTCGTACTCGCTCTCGACGCGGCGCGGAAAGCCGCTGATGCCGCCCCACTGGCGCAGCGTGCCCATGCGCTCGCGCCGCCCGGTGAGGATCTTGTGCGGGTAGGTCTGGTGGCCGACATCCCACACGATGCGATCGTGCGGGGTGTCGTACACGTAGTGCAGCGCGATCGTCAGCTCCACCGTGCCGAGGTTGCTCGACAGGTGGCCGCCGGTCTTGCTGACGCTCTGCAGCACGAACTCGCGCAACTCGCGCGCCAGTTGCGGCAGTTCGGCGCGCGACAGGCGCCGCAGATCGGCGGGCGTGCTGATCGATTCGAGCAGCGATCGGGGTTGGTCCATCTTCAACTGTTGCGGTCGACCACCAGATCGGCCAGCCAGCTCAGCCGCGCAGTGTGCCGCAAGCCGCCTTCGGCCAGCGCGGCCTGCGCACGCTCACGCAGGGTTTGGGCCTGTTTGCGCGCCCCTTCGAGGCCGAGCACCGACACGTAGGTGGGCTTGTTGCAGTGTTCGTCCTTGCCGGCGGTCTTGCCCAGCGTCTCGGAGGCCTGCGTGACATCGAGGATGTCGTCGACCACCTGGAACGCCAGCCCGATCGCCGCACCGTACTGCGACAGCGACTCCCAGCCCCTGGCGGGCAGTTCGCCGCAGGCCGCACCCATCAGTACGCTGGCCTGCAGCAACGCGCCGGTCTTGCGGCGGTGCATGTCGCGCAGCTTCCATTCGTCGAGCGGGCGACCGATGCTCGCGAGGTCGATCGCCTGGCCGCCGGCCATGCCCTCATGGCCGGCGGCACGCGCCAGCAGGCCGCACAGCCGTGCCTGCAGCGCCGGCGCGAAACCGTCGGGTTCGGCGCTGGCCGGCGTCAGCACCTCGAAGGCCAGCGCCTGCATCGCGTCGCCGGCGAGCATCGCCTGCGCCTGGCCGAACTTCACGTGCACCGTGGGCTTGCCCCGGCGCAGCACGTCGTTGTCCATGCACGGCATGTCGTCGTGGATCAACGAATAGGCGTGGATCAGCTCCACCGCAACCGAAGCGCGCAGCGCGGCGTTGCGGTCGCCGGCAGCGGCCTCGCACGCGGCCAGCACCAGCAGCGGACGCAGCCGCTTGCCGCCGTCGAGCACACCGTAGCGCATGGCCTCGCCGAGCCCGGCCGGGGCATCGGGCGACACCCAGCGCTGCAGTGCCTGCTCGACCGAGTCGAGCTCGGCACGCATCCACGAATCGAACTCCGAGGCGTCCATCGAGAGTGGGGGCACACCGCGCGCCGCGCGGTCAAGGGCTGTTCAACGGTTCGAGCTGGCCGCGCTCGAGCACCTTCACCTGCTGCTCGACGGCCTGCAGCCGTGCGCGGCAGAACTGCAGCAATTGCGCGCCGCGCCGATAGCCCGCCAGCAGATCGTCGAGCGGCAACTGCGCCCCCTCCATCGCAGAGACCAACGCTTCGAGTTCGGCCAGCGCTTTCTCGTAACTTTCGGGCTCGGCCGCAGGGGTTTGCCCTTTGCCGCTTGAACCTTTACCCATGGCGCCGATTCTACCGACCGGGCCGGGGTAAGATGCCCAGCATGCTTGCGGCGACGCAGGCAGCAAAGCCGGCTCCGCGTAGCCGGCTTTGTTTCCAAACCCGCCCGCGGGGCCACCGGGCGGGGGTTCGATATCGGTTTTCCGAAAGTCCGGGGATCATGTCTGACCTGAGCCAAAGTCTCGAAGCTCTTGCGCGCAGCCGCACCCAACTACCCGTCAGCAGCTACTTCGACGCCGAACTGTTTCGACGCGAGCAGGAGCTGATCTTTCGGTCCGGCCCCCGGTACATCGGCCACGAACTGGCCGTGCCCGAGGTCGGCAGCCACTACGCGCTGCCGCAGGAGGGCGAAGGCCGCGCGCTGGTGCGCACGGCCGAGGGGATCGAGCTGATCTCCAACGTCTGCCGCCACCGCCAGGCCGTGATCCTGCGCAGCCGCGGCAGCGTGCAAGGGCAGATCGTCTGCCCGCTGCACCGCTGGACCTACGACCTGCACGGCCAGTTGATCGGCGCGCCGCACTTCGAGCACGACCCGTGCCTCAACCTGCGCAGCTACCCGCTGCAAAGCTGGAACGGGCTGCTGTTCGAGGCCAACGGCTTCGACGTCGCGGCCGAACTCGGCGGCATCGAGCCGCGCCGGGCGTTCGACTTCGGCGACTACGTGCTCGACCGAATCGAACTGCACGAGTGCGACTACAACTGGAAGACCTTCATCGAGGTCTACCTCGAGGACTACCACGTCGGCCCGTTCCACCCCGGGCTCGGCCGCTTCGTCACCTGCGACGACCTGCGCTGGAGCTACGGCGCGCACCATTCGGTGCAGGCGGTCGGCGTGCGCGACGCGCTGAAGCAGGCCGGCTCGCCGGTCTACCAGCGCTGGCACGAGGCGGTGATGAAGTTCCGCGACGGCAAGCCGCCGGAGCACGGAGCGATCTGGCTCACCTTGTACCCCAACGTGATGGTCGAGTGGTATCCGCACGTGCTGGTGGTGTCGACGCTGTTCGCCCGCGGGCCGCAGAAGACGCTCAACGTGGTGGAGTTCTTCTACCCCGAGGAGATCGCCGCCTTCGAGCGCGAGTTCATCGAAGCCCAGCAGGCCGCGTACATGGAGACCTGCGTCGAAGACGACGAGATCGCGCTGCGCATGGACGCCGGCCGCAAGGCGCTGCTCGAGCGCGGCGACGACGAGGTCGGCCCCTACCAGAGCCCGATGGAAGACGGCATGCAGCACTTCCACGAGTGGTACCGCAAGACGATGGAGGGTCTCGTCGCGGCGGCTCCGTAGCTTTGCGCGCGTAGGGCCTACGCGGGCGGCGAGGCCCGCAGCGGTCGTCTACTGCGGGCCTGCGCGCCGACGGATCAAGAGACTATTTCCGGGCCGGAACTTGGCCGTGGATCGGCGATCGCGGTCCCGGTAGTACCCCGTTGGGCCGGGGCGCCCCAAGCAGCCGTGCCTGGGCGATGCCTGCGTAGTTGTAGGCCGCGTCGGTCGAGGTGCCGATTATCTGCTTCACGACTGCCGCCACCAACAGGCCGATGAGGCCGCCTTGGTTTTGCTGGGCCTGCTCTGCCGAACTCGCCATCGCCCTGCCGGACCAAAGGAGGTCGCCGCTGCGCAGGTCCACGATGCGGCACTCCAGCTCCACTCGAGTCTCGCTGTCCACGACCAGATAGCTCGTGCCATAGCGGTTGATCTTGATGAACACCCCGGCGTCAGCCCCGAACACCTCGCGCAGCTTCGGCAATGGAATTTCTTGCGCGTCGACCGCGGTTTGGATGCCGTTCTGCTTCAGGGTCTCATCCACCAGCGTCACCGGAAGCACGTAGTAACCTGCTTCTGACAGAGGCCTCGTCGCGTGCGACCAGACGCTTGGCGTTGCCCTGGTATCGGGAGAGTCGTTGACCGGGGGCAATACGAGCAGGCTGGCTGGCTTGGCCCGCTGGAAGGCCGAATAGTCGACCGGCGCCTGGGTGGCACACCCCGAGACCAGTGCCAGCGCGACGACGAGGACGCCCGAGCGGATGGACCCCTTCATGTCGGGTTTTCCTTGGGTCGGCCTGGTGCCGAGGCGTTCAATCGCTTCAGCAACGAGTCGATGTAAGCCTTGGCCTCCGGGAAGGCCAACGATTCGGCCTCCCACATTCGCCGCGCCCCTTCGGCGTTGCCTGTGGCCAAGTACAGCATGCCGAGGTGCGCCCGGAAGCCCGGTGGCAAGGAGGCATTGGCGCCACGCGCCTTATCGGCGTGTGCCTCCATCGATTGAATCTGCGACTCTGGGCTCACGCCCTCGTGCAGCAAGGCGTCGTACTGAACTCGTGGGAAGCTCTCCCACATGTAGAGCGGCTTCGGCCGTTGAGCGCAGCCTGCCAAGACGACAAGACCGACGGCAATCGGCACCGCGCGACGCAAGACCATCATCGACGCGCCTCTTGACCCCATTGACCGGCATCCCTACCCGCCACCAGGTTGTTAACGGCCTCGCGCATCGCCAGATCGAGCACCTTGCCATTGAGCGTCGCATCGTAGCCCGCTGTTCCCCCGAACCCCAGCACCTCTCGATTGGACAGCTCGTACTCCCCAGCCCCTCGCGCCGAGAAGACGATCTCCGAAGTGACGCTATTGACGATATTGAGCGTCACCTTGGCATACGCAACCTGAGCCTTGCCCCTGCCCAGGATTCCGAACAGCTGGCGATCGCCGGTCTCCTTGCGGCCGAACTCGGTGACATCGCCCGTGACGACGAAGGAAGCGCCCCGCAACTGCTGCGACGCACCCTGCAGCTTCGCCTCTTGACTCGTCTCAGCCATGTTGTCGCGGTCCTGCACCGCGAAGCGTTGCGATTGCTGCAGATGTGCGACCAGCGTGGTCTTCGCCTGGCTGCCGAGGCGGTCCACGCCATCGGAGAAGACCCCGCGCATGTAGGTCGAACGATTGTCGAAGCGACCCACCGTGATCGGGATGCGACTGCCGGTGTAGGGCGACGCGGCGCTCTGGACCTTGGCGACCTCGACCGTGCGCGACGATTCGGTTGCGCATCCGATCAATGCAGTCGTGGCGATCGCCGCGCTGAGACCAACGAGCAAGAAGCGGCTGGACATGCGGTGCTCTCTCTCCGATCGATTGATGTGGTTCGCCAATCGCCGAAATCGCGCATTCGACGGGCGTACGCTACTCTAACCTCGGTAAACGCATGACCCGGCTGAATTTCGGGCTGCGCCGCACCGGCCTACACTTAGCCGCGCCTCATTTCACGCTCGGAGTGCGATGGCGGGTCTCACAACCTCCAAACCATTCGCGAGATCGATCCGTGCGTCCGCACGGAGTGCTTCCACCCGCCGAGTCGACCGACCATGCTCGAACGCACGCTCATCTCCGCCGAATCGCTGCTCGCGCTGCTGGCCTCCGCCAAGCCGTGCGTGCTGCTCGATTGCGGCTTCGACCTCACCGACCCTGCCGCCGGGGCGCGCGCGTTCGCGCTGGGTCACTTGCCGGGTGCGCACTACGCCAACCTCGATCACGACCTCAGCGCCGCTCGCAACGGCAGCAACGGCCGCCACCCGCTGCCCACGCGGCAGGCGTTCGCGGCCACCGTCGCGCGCTGGGGCGTGCGGCCGGGCGTGCCGGTGGTGTGCTACGACAACCAGGGCGGCTCCTATGCGGCGCGCGCCTGGTGGATGCTGCGCTGGCTCGGCCACGACGAGGTCGCTGTGCTCGACGGCGGGCGTGGCGCTTGGCTGGCCGCCGGCGGCCAGCTCGACACGGCAGCGCCGCGCGAACCGGTATCGACCGCCGCATATCCGCTGTCGGACCACACGATGCCGACCGTGCCCGCGGCAGCCCTGCTCGCGTTGCCGGGCAAGCTCACCGTGGTCGACGCGCGCTCGGGCGAGCGTTTCCGCGGCGAGGTGGAGCCGCTCGATCCGGTGGCGGGCCGCATCCCCGGCGCGCGCAACCGCTTCCACAAGGACAACCTGCGCCCCGACGGGCGGTTCCGCTCGCCGGCCGAACTGCGCGCTTCATTCGAGGTGTTCGGCGAGCCGACCGCATGCGTGCACCAGTGCGGATCGGGTGTCACCGCGTGCCACAACCTGCTTGCGATGGAGCACGCAGGCCTCACCGGCTCGGCGTTGTACCCGGGCTCGTGGAGCGAGTGGTGCGCCGACCCGAGCCGGCCCATCGCCCGCGGCTGACCCTGCCGGGGTCGACCCGGTTCCAGCCGCGCGCGCATCGGGGCACACTGCGATCCAGGCGTTCAATCGGGAGTTCGATCATGTACCAGCGAATCCTCGTTCCGACCGACGGCTCCGACGTCACCGCCAAGGCGGTGCAGACAGCGATCACTCTGGCCAAGCTCGGCGGCGGGCAGTTGCGCACCATCAGCGTCAAGGAGCCGTTCCCGTACAGCGCCATCTCCGAGATGCAGCCGGTGCCACCGCAGGAGTTCTACGACGCGCAGGAACGCATCGCCGCCGGCCGCGTCGAGGCCGTGCAGAAGGCCGCCGAGGCGGCCGGCCTCACGTGCCAGGCGCACACGGTGGAAGCGTTGCACGTGTGGGAGGCGATCCTCGGCTACGCCAAGGATCAGCAGTGCGACCTGATCGTCATGGCGTCGCACGGGCGGCGCGGCGTCGCCGCGCTGCTGCTGGGCAGCGAAACGCAGCGCGTGCTGATCCACAGCAGCCTGCCGGTGCTGATCGTGAAGTAGGCTGCGCCGGGCAATCGCTGCGCGATTCTTCTCGAGCAGGTTCAGCGATGCCCGATCACCACCACCGACAGCAGGCCGGCGGCGAGCCAGGCGATCTGCGCCAACGTGTCGCCCAGGCGCAGACGGCGCTGCAGCTGCGGCAACAGATCGGCTACGGCGATGTAGACGAAGCTGCTGGCGGCCACCACCAGCAGGTACGGGAACAACGCGCGCCACGGCTCGACCACCAGGTAGCCGATCACGCCGCCGGCCACCGCCGCCAGCCCCGATAGCGCGTTGAACAGCAGCGCGCGAGCGCGCGTGAAGCCGGCGTTGAGCAGCACGATGTAGTCGCCGACCTCCTGCGGGATCTCGTGCGCGATGATCGCCAGCGCGGTCAGCCAGCCCAGCCGCACATCGGCCAGGAACGCCGCGGCGATGATCACGCCGTCGCAGAAGTTGTGGATGCTGTCGCCCACCAGCACGGCCCAGCCACCGCGGCCGGCCTGCTCTTCGTCGTAGTGGTGATGGTGTTCGTGGCCGTCGCCCTCGTGGTGATGGCCGTGGCGGTACAGCTCGGCCTTCTCGAGCAGGAAGAAGAACATCAGCCCGATCAGCAGCGTCAGGAACAGCGCGTGCGCGCTGGCGCCGCCTTGCTCGAACGCCTCGGGCAGCACGTGCAACAGCGCGGTGCCCAGCAGCACGCCGGCCGACAGGCTGACCAGGTGCCGCACCAGCCGGCCGAGCACCTGCACCGTCAGCAGCGCCGCCGTCGCCACCGACAGCAACCCGCCGGCCAGCGTGGCCAGCACGATGTAGAGCAGCGTCAAGCGACCCCGTGCGAGCGCAGCCACGCCAGGCAGCGCTTCCAGCCGTCGTGCGCAGCCTCCTGGCGGTAGCTCGGCCGGTAATCGGCATGAAACGCATGCGGCGCGTCGGGGTAGACGACGAACTCGCTGCCCTTCGCCGCTGCGCTGCCGGCCGCCAGCGCAGCCTTCATCCGCTCGACCGTGTCGAGCGGGATGCCCTGATCGGCCGCGCCGTACAGGCCGAGCACCGGAGCATGCAGCTTGCCCGCGAGATCGATCGGGTTCGTCGGCTGCAGCGGGTTGCTCGCGCCGACCAGCCTGCCGTACCACGCAACGCCGGCGTCGAGATTCGGGTTGTGCGCGCTATACAGCCAGACGATGCGGCCGCCCCAGCAGAAGCCGGTGATCGCAAGCCTGGATGCATCGGCGCCCTGCGACCCGGCCCACGCCGCGGCGGCGTCGAGGTCGCCCATCACCTGCGCATCGGGCACCTTGGCGATCACCTCGGCGACCAGCTTGGCGATCTCGCCGTACGAGCCGGGGTCGCCCTGGCGCGCGAACAGCTCGGGCGCGACCGCAAAGTAGCCCGCCTTCGCGAAGCGCCGCGCGACGTCGGCGATGTACTCGTGCACGCCGAAGATCTCGCTGACCACCAGCACCACCGGCGCATGGGTCTTGCCCTGCGGGGCGGCGCGGTAGGCCGGCATCTTGAAGTCGCCCACCGGAATCGTGACCTCGCCGACCACGAGGCCGCTGCTGTCGGTCTTGATCGCGGTCTGCGCCGCCACCGGCAACACGGCGGCAGCGAAGCCGCTGCCCACCGAAGTGCGCACGAAGTCGCGGCGGTTGAAGTCGCGGCTCGGGGCCAGGCTGTCGATCTCGCGTTCGATCATGAGGGGCTCCGGTGGCGGGCGATCGGACGCGCGATTCTAGTGAGCGCCGCCGGTGGAAGTGTCGCGCACGCGGGGTTGCCCGGCGATTGCATCGCGTGCGCGGCCGATCACATCTGAAACGCAGCGTCGAGCAGCGACGATGTAATGAAACGCCCGCCGCTGCGACTCACGGAGGCGCAAGGCACACATGCCTCACGCCGAATGTCCCGTCTCACTCTTGCACCCAACCCGCCACTCAAGGAGCACATCATGCGTATCCCCCGCCAACTGGCCGTACTCGCCGCCGTCGCCGCCGGCTCTTCGGCCGCGTTCGCCGGCAACTTCGCCGGCGAAGCCACGCCCGACCTTTCGCAGCCCTTCACCTCGATAATCGAGCGCGCCCAGGTGCGCGCCGATGCCGCCGATGCCCTGAAGCGCGGCCTCATCGTGCACGGCGACGCCAGCGTCCCGACGCAAGCGGTCTTCGTTTCGGGCAAGACGCGCGCCGAAGTGATCGCCGAAGCGATCGCGGCGCAGAAGCTCGGCCTCGTCGCCCAGGGCGATGGCGCCGTGCCCACCGCCGGGCGGAGCTGATCGCCGGAGCGGCCCGGCGCGCTACGCGGCCGTGCGCGCCGGTGCCTGGAAGTTCATCCGCGAGCAGACCTGCACGAAACCCGCACGGCGCAGATTCGCCAGCGAAGGATTGGGCTCGACCTGCACCGGCTCGCCGGTCTCGGTCGCGATGACCCGGCACCCGAGTTCGGCCGCCACGGCGATCCGGGCCGCGATCAGCGCGTTGTGCGCGCCCTTGCCGCGTTGCTCGGCCAGCGTGCCGCCGGCGCCGAGCCACGCCGTGTCGGCGTCGACGAACAATGAGCCGGTGGCGACGATGCGATCGTTGTCCTCGGCGACCCAGACGTGCCATTTCGGCCGGCCGACAAGCGCTGCGAACCAGGGCTCGGTGCTCGCCGGCATGCCATAAGCACTACAAAGAACGCCGGCCACTGCATGGGCGTCGGACGCTGCAGCCTTGCGTATGCGCAGCGCGCTGCGAGGCATCGGCGGCACATCGGGGCGGCGCAGGAACTTGGCCCAGCTTCTGCGCGGCGGCAGCGAGAAGCCTCGCTGCTGCAGCAGCGAGGCGAGATCGGCCGGACGCGCCGAAGGAACGATGTGTACCCAGTACGCGCCGATCGCTGAATCTTTGAACAAAGACACCGCCTGGTCGATGTCGGCGCTCGTCGCCGGTGTCTCGTTGCCGAGTCCGATCACGCGGTTGAAGTACGCGACCGGCAGGGTTGGTGCCAGCAGTGCGGTTGCCGAGCCCAGGGCGACCGACCTCAGCCGCAGCGCGTGCGGCGCCGCGGCATAGAGGTCGCGGCTGGCCGCTGCCTCGATCGCATCGGCCAGGCGCTCCGCTTCGGGCCCCGCGAGTTCGAGCGACGGGTTCATGCCGGGTTGCTCGTTGGATCGACGCGGCCCCGGCTGGCGAGCCCGAGCGTTGTCGCGTTGACGTCGCGACCGACGAGCATCGCGCCGATCCGCGTCGATTCCGCGAGCTCGAAGCCGACGTCGCCGTGAAACTCGGCCGGGTTGCGAAACGTTCCCCACAGCATGTCCCAGACCGGCAGATCGCTGTAGTTGTACGCGTGGAACCCGCGCCGGTGATGCACGCCGTGCGACTCGGGTCGCTGGATCAGGTAGCCGAGCCAGCGCGGGGTGCGCAGGTTCAGGTGCTGGAACAGGCCATAGAAGGTCGCGATGTAGCCGACGATCGCTGCCGCGACGGGATCGAGCCCGAGCACGAACACCATCATCGAGAAGAACGTCGCCACATTGATCACCACCTCGAGCGGGGTGAACAGCACCGCGCCGGGGATATCGAGCCGTTGCGGCGCATGGTGCAACTGGTGCACGGTGCGCCACAGCAGCGGGAAGCGATGATACGACCGGTGCAGCAGGGCGTTGGCCAAGGCCACGCACGGATAGCCGACGAGCACGCCGCCCACCACGCCCAGCGCCGCGCCATCGAACAGATGATGTCTGGCGATCTCCGGTGGCACCAGCGACGGCAACACGGCGTTGAGCGTCATCAGCATGATGAAGAACGCCAGGCCCTTGGCGCGCCACCACGGGATCTCGGGCCATTCGCGGCCGCTGCGGCCCAGTTTCTCGACGGCCATCAGGAACACGAAGGTGACAGGGATCATCAGCGCAACGATATCTTCCGCAGCCATGGTCGATTCCTCCTGTGAACAGGCGCCGGACGGCACCTTTACGGCGTAAAGTATCCACCATCTGGTTTACGGTGTAAAGTCCCCGCCATGGGCAAGCGCAAGGCGGCAAGAGCGCCGCTGGATCGACGACGCATCGCCGAAGAGGCGCTGCGGATGATCGATGCCGAAGGGCTGGAGCAGCTTTCGATGCGGCGCCTGGGCACGGCGCTCGGCGTCGAGGGCATGGCGCTCTATCACCACTTCGCCAGCAAGGGCGAGTTGCTCGACGCCGTGCTCGAGCTGCTGCTGGAGGAGATGGCCCCGCCGGGCGGGACGATGGCACCGCTCGATCGCCTGCGCAAGACCTTCGAAGCCTGCCGGCGGATCGCGATCCGCCACCCGCAGTCGTTTCTGCTCGTGCCGACGCGCCGCTTCACGACCGAGGCGCAGCTCGACTACTACGAGAAGCTGCTCGCGATCTTCGGCGAAGCCGGGTTCGACGCGGCGCAGTCCGCCACCTACTTCCGCGTGCTGGCGGCCTTCGTCACCGGCGCCAGCCTGGCCGAGATCGGCTCGCGTGCGCAGCAGCCCGACGCGACGCCGATCCGGCTGGAGACCTTCGACGAGCCGCAGCGCTACCCGCTGGTGAGCGCGGCGGTGCCGCACCTGCGGGTCAGCAAGCTGGGGGCGATCTTCGACGTGGGCATGGACCTGATCTTCGAGGCCATGCAGCACGAGCTGGCGCGAGGTGCGCGCAAGACACGCGCCTGAAGCGCGGCGCGGCCGCCTTCAGTGCGCCTGGTCCCAGTTCGCCCCCACGCCCACCTCGGCCAGCAGCGGCACCGACAGTTCGGCCACCCCCGACATCAGCTTCGGCACCTCGGCGCGCGCCCAGTCGAGTTCGTCGTCGGGCACCTCGAACACCAGTTCGTCGTGCACCTGCATGATCATCTTCGTGCGCCGCCCTTGCGCATCGAGCGCGCCCTGCACCGCGATCATCGCCAGCTTGATCAGATCGGCCGCGGTGCCCTGCATCGGCGCGTTGATCGCCTGGCGCTCGGCGCCGGCGCGGCGCGGGCCATTGCCGCCGCGGATGTCGGGCAGCTCGATGCGGCGGCCGAACAGCGTCTCGACGTAGCCCTGCTGCGCGGCCAGCGCACGCGTCTCGTCCATGTAGCGCTTGACGCCGGCGAAGCGCTGGAAGTAGCGGTCGATGTACGCGGTGGCGGCGCTGCGTTCGATGCCGAGGTTCTGCGCCAGGCCGAACGCGCTCATGCCGTAGATGAGGCCGAAGTTGATCACCTTGGCGTAGCGGCGCTGCTCGGCGCTGACTTCACCCGGCGCGACGCCGAACACCTCGCTCGCGGTGGCGCGGTGCACGTCCATGCCTTCGCCGAACGCGCGCCGCAGGCCGGGGTCGCCGCTGATGTGCGCCATGATGCGCAGCTCGATCTGCGAGTAGTCGGCGCTGACGATGCGGTGCCCCGGCGGCGCGACGAAGGCCTCGCGGACGCGTCGGCCTTCGGCGGTGCGGATCGGGATGTTCTGCAGGTTGGGGTCGTTGCTCGCCAGCCGCCCCGTCACGGCCACCGCCTGCGCGTAGGTGGTGTGCACGCGCCCGGTGTCGGGGTTCACCATCAGCGGCAGCTTGTCGGTGTAGGTGCCCTTGAGCTTGCTCAGACCCCGGTGTTCGAGGATCTTGGCCGGCAACGGATAGTCGGCGGCGAGTTCCTGCAGCACGTCTTCGTCGGTCGACGGCGCGCCGCTGGCGGTCTTGCGCTTGACCGGCAGCCCGAGTTTGCCGAACAGCACCTCGCCGATCTGCTTGGGCGACCCCAGGTTGAACGGCTGCCCGGCCAGCGCGTGCGCCTCGCCTTCGAGCGCCACCATGCGCTCGGCGAGTTCGCGGCTCTGCCGTGCCAGCAGCGCCGCGTCGACCAGCACGCCGTGGCGCTCCATGCGCGTGAGCACCACCGACACCGGCAGCTCGATCGTCTCGTACACCCGCAGCAGGCCGGGCTCGCGTGCGATGCGCGGGTACAGGCTCTGGTGCACCTGCAGCGCCATCTCGCTGTCCTCGCCCGAATAGCGCGTCGCGCGTTCCAGGTCGACCTGCGAGAACGCGATCTGGTTGACCCCCTTGCCGCACACCTCTTCGTAGCTCAGGCCCTTGCGGTTCAGGTGCCGCTCGGCGAGGCTTTCGAGGCTGTGCGCCCTGTGCGCCTCGAGCACGTAGCTTTCGAGCAGCGTGTCGTGGCGCCAGCCGCGCACCGCCACGCCGTGGTTGGCAAACACGTGCGCGTCGTACTTGGTGTTCTGGCCCACCTTGGCCGCCGCCTCGTCTTCGAGCCAGGGCCTCAGCGCCGCCAGCACGTCGTCGAGCGCGAGCTGCTCGGGCACGCCGGGGTAGTTGTGCGCCACCGGCACGTACGCCGCCTCGCCCGGCTGCACCGCGAACGAGACGCCGACGATGCGCGCGCGCATCGGGTCGAGCGAATCGGTCTCGGTGTCGAGCGCGGCGATCGGCGCCGCCCGCAGCCGCTCGATCCATGCCGCGAGCGGCTCGCGCGCGGTGATCGTCTCGTAGCGGTACGCCAGCACAGGCGCCGGCGCGGCGGGCGCGCCGCTGTGGGTGGTGACGGTCACCGTCGCGTGCGCAGCCGGTGCGGCGGGCTCGACGCCGAGTTCGTTCTCCAGCTCCTTGCGCCACAGCTTGAAGCCGTAGCGCTGGTAGAAGTCGAGCAGGCCCGGCCGGTCGACCTCGCGCAGTGCCAGCGCGTCGAGCGACGGCCAGCCTTCGACTTGTCCGGAAAGGTCGCAGTCGGTGGCCACCGTCACCAGCCTGCGGCCCTGCGGCAGCCAGTCGAGCGCCTTGCGCAAGTTGTCGCCGACCACGCCCTTGATCGATGCGGCGGCAGCGACCACGCCCTCGAGCGACCCGTGCTCGCCGATCCACTTGGCTGCGGTCTTGGGGCCGACCTTGTCGACGCCCGGCACGTTGTCGACGGCGTCGCCGATCAGCGTCAGGTAGTCGACGATGCGCTGCGGCGGCACGCCGAACTTGGCCAGCACACCGGCCTCGTCGAGGATCTCGGGCGGCTTGGCCATCGTGTTGATCAGCGTCACCGCGGGCGTCACGAGCTGCGCCAGATCCTTGTCGCCGGTGGAGACGATCACACGGTGACCGCTGGCCGTCGCCACCCGCGCCAGCGTGCCGATCGCGTCGTCGGCCTCGATGCCGGGCACCTCGAGCACCGGCCAGCCGAGCAGCCGCACCACCTCGTGGATCGGCTCGATCTGGCGCACCAGGTCGTCGGGCATCGGCGCGCGCGTCGCCTTGTACTGCGGGTACCACTCGTCGCGAAACGTCTTGCCCTTGGCGTCGAACACGCACGCCGCATGCGCGGCCGGGTAGCGCTCGCGCAGCCAGCGCATCATGCCCACCATGCCGTGGATCGCGCCGGTGGGAAAGCCGTCGGGTGCGCGCAGGTCGGGCAACGCGTGGTATGCGCGGTACAGGTAGCTCGAGCCGTCGACCAGGACGAGTGTGTGATCGGTCATGCGTGCCATTTTGCGTCGCCGCCGGGGGGCAGACCCCACGCCTTAGAATCCAGTGCATGGCATCGCGACGCGTCGTGTGGTGGCTGTTGGGGCTCGCGGCGTCGACCGGCGTCGCGCCGGTGAACGCGGTCGCGGCACCCGCATCGGCGCCCGTCGCGGCAGCGCCCGCACGGTCCGAGCCGAAGGTGCAGCGCACGGTCATCGAGGACGACCACGTCAAGATCGAAGAACTGCGCGTGCGCGGGCAACTGCAGCGCATCACGATCTCGCCCAAGGCAGCGGGCGTTCGGCCGTACGAGATCGCGCCGCCCGACTCGGGGCGCGACCCGTCGCAGCAATCCAAGGGAATCAGCGGCCACAGCCTGTGGCAGTTGTTCTCGTTCTGAGCCGCGGCGACGCGCGTGGCGGTCTTCACCGAGTTGACACGCCATGAGGTCGAGGCCTTCGTCGCCCACCTGAACGCTGGCGACTTGATCGAGCTGGCACCGATCGGCGCCGGCATCGAGAACACCAACTACTTCGTCACCACGAGTGCAGGTGCCTGGGTGCTCACCGTGTTCGAGCGGCTGTCGCACGAGCAGTTGCCGTTCTACCTGCGGCTGATGCAGCATCTGGCACGGCGCGGCGCACCGGTGCCCGAACCGCGGGGCGACGCCACCGGCGAACTGGTGCACTCGCTGCGCGGCAAGCCGGCGGCGCTGTGCACGCGGCTGCCTGGGCGGCACGTCGACGCCCCCGACGCGACCCACTGCGCCGCGCTCGGCCGCACGCTGGCCGCCCTGCACGCCGCGGCAGCGGACTTCGCGCTCGTGCAACCCAATCTGCGCGGCTTCTCGTGGTGGCAGGCGTTGGCGCCGCAGTTGCGGCCGTTTCTCGACGCCGCGGCGCTGCGGCTGCTCGACGACGAGCTGGCGTTCCAGCAGCAACTCGCCGCGTCGGCCGCGTACGCGAGCCTGCCGCGCGCCGCGGTGCACGCCGACCTGTTTCGCGACAACGTGCTGTTCGACGGTAACGCGAGCGAGCGGCTCAGTGGCTGCATCGACTTCTACTTCGCGGGGGTCGACACGCTGCTGTTCGACCTCGCGGTATGCGTCAATGACTGGTGCCTGGCCGACGAGGCCGGCCGCATCGACGAGGCGCGTGCAGCGGCGCTGCTCGACGCCTACGCCGGGCAGCGCGCGCTGACGGCCGGCGAGTACCGGCTGTTCCCGGCGCTGCTGCGCGCGGCCGCGCTGCGCTTCTGGCTGTCGCGGCTGGCCGACCTGCACCTGCCGCGCGAAGCGGCGCTGCTGCAACCGAAGGACCCGCGGCACTTCGAACGCCTGCTGCGCGAGCGTGCGGCGCAACCCTGGCACCCGAGACCCTCGTGACATGGGACTGAAGCTGCAATCGGTGGCCGCCAACCAGGGTTGGACCTGGGTGCGCGACGGCGTGCGCCTGTACCTGCGCCGGCCGCTGGCGTTCAGCGCGATGCTGCTGCTGTTCCTGTTGGCCAGCGGCATCTGGTCGGTGCTGCCGGTGGTCGGGCTGGCGGCGCTGGCCTCGCTGCCGCTGCTGTCGCTGGGCTTCATGGTCGCCTCGCGCGCGGTGCTGCGCGGCGGCATGGCGCACCCAGGGCAGTTCATCGAGCCGCTGCGCGGCGACGCCGCGCGGCGGCGCAACCTGCTGTGGCTTTGCGCGCTGTACGGCGTCGGCGCGCTCGCGGTCGTGTGGGCGATCGGCTGGCTGTACGGCGACGCCATGGACGCGCTGCGCGACGCGATGAGCAAGCACGGCGCAGCGAGCGACGAGGTCGCGCAAGCCGCCGCCGACCCGCGGCTGCTCGAAGGCACGCTGAGCTTCGTGCTGCTCGCAGGGGTGCTGTCGATCCCGTTCTGGCATGCACCGGCGCTCGTCTGGTGGGGCGGCCAGGGCGTATGGCAGTCGCTGTTCTCGAGCACGCTGGGCATCTGGCGCGCGCGAGGCGCTTACGTCGTCTACTCGCTCACCTGGCTGGCCGCGTCGATGGGCTTCAGCCTGCTGCTGGGCGTGCTCGCCGGCACGTTCAGCGCGCCGGCGCTGGTGACCTGGCTGGTGCCCGCGCTGGTGATCGCGCTGTCGAGCGCGTTCTACACCTCGCTGTGGTTCAGCTTCGTCGACAACTTCGGCAGCCCGGACGATGAGCACTGAGGAAAGTCGCTGCGCGACCTTCCTCAGTGGTCTGGTCAGTGTGAGAAGGCCCGGCAGAGCCGGGCCTTCTCACATGAGGGACCGCGCTGCACGTTGTTTCGCGCGATCCAGCGGGCGGCCGAGCCGCCCGCCTCGAAGACTGCGCGCAGCAACAAGCAGCGCAGTCTCTCTTGAGGTGAGGTCCGGCTCCGCCGGGCATCACCTCACTGATCAAGCTCGCTGACGAATTGCGCAGCAATTCGTCAGCGCTCAGATCGGCGTCAGCTTCGCCACCGCGAGCGCCAGCCACTTGGCACCGTGGCGCCCGAAGTTGACCTGTGCGCGCGCGTCGTTGCCGTGGCCTTCGAGGGTGAGGATCACGCCCTCGCCGAACTTGGTGTGGAACACGCTCTGGCCGATGCGAAAGCTGGGGCCCGACGGGCTGGCCGCGACGCTGCGCCGCGCTTCGATCGACGGCGGCACCCCCGCGTCGACGCGCCCGACGCCGACCACCGACCCCAGCCCGCTGCCGCGCGCCCAGGCCTCCTGGTACTGGCGCGCGTAGCCCGACCCGAAACCCTGGTTGCGCGGCGTCAGCCACTTCAGCGCCGCCTCGGGCAGCTCGTCGAGGAAGCGGCTCTTCACGTGGTAGCGCGTCTGGCCGTGCAGCATGCGGGTCTGGCTGTAGGTGAGGTACAGGCGCTTGCGCGCCCGCGTGATCGCCACGTACATCAGGCGGCGCTCTTCCTCCAGCCCGTCGGCGTCGGACATCGCGTTCTCGTGCGGGAACAGGCCCTCCTCGAGGCCGGTGATGAACACGCAGTCGAACTCCAACCCCTTGGCCGAGTGCACCGTCATCAGCTGCACCGCGTCTTGGCCCGCTTGCGCCTGGTTGTCGCCGGCCTCGAGCGCGGCGTGGGTCAAGAAAGCCGCCAGCGGCGACACGATCTCGCCGGTCTCCAGGTCGGGCGTCACCTCGACGTTGGCCGGTGCGCGCGGCGTGCCCTGCGCGATCGCGCCGGCGGTCTCGTCCACCGGCAGCGCCACCGCATCCTTGCCGAAGCCCTCCTGCGTCACGAAGGACTCGGCGGCGTTGACCAACTCCTCCAAGTTCTCGATGCGGTCGGCGCCTTCCTTCTCGGTGCGATAGAAGTCGATCAGGCCGCTGGCCTGCAGCACGTGCTCGATGATCTCGCGCAGCGTCGCGCCACGCGTCGCCTCGCGCATCGCGTCGAGCAGCGCGTTGAAGGCGCGCAGGTTGGCGCCGCCCTTGCCGGTGAGCGCAGCGGCGCTCCGGTACAGGCTGCGCGCGCCCGCGGCTCCGTCGGGGCCGCTTTCGTCGCCATGGCGCGCCTCGTCCTGCAGCTGCTCGATCGTGCGCGCGCCGATGCCGCGCGTGGGGAAGTTGACCACCCGCAGGTACGACGTGTCGTCGTTCGGGTTCTCGATCAGCCGCAGGTACGCCAGCGCGTGCTTGACCTCGGCGCGCTCGAAGAAGCGCAGGCCGCCGTACACGCGGTACGGCACGCCGGCGTTGAACAGCACGCTCTCGAGCACGCGGCTCTGCGCGTTGCTGCGGTACAGCAGCGCCAGATCGCTGCGCGGCGTGCCGCCGCGGTGCAGTTGCTGCAGCTCGTCGAGCAGCCACTGCGCCTCGGCGTAGTCGCTGGTGGCCTCGACCACGCGCACCGGCTCGCCGGCGCCGGCCTCGGTGCGCAGGTTCTTGCCCAGGCGCCGCTCGTTGTGTGCGATCAGCGCGTTGGCCGCGTCGAGAATGTGGCCGAACGAACGATAGTTGCGCTCGAGCTTGATGACTTCGCGCACGCCGTACTCGCGCTCGAACAACGCCATGTTGCCGACCTGCGCGCCGCGAAACGCGTAGATGCTCTGATCGTCGTCGCCCACCGCGAACACGCCCTGCGCTGCCCGCCCGGGCGGCGCGAACATCTTGAGCCAGCGGTACTGCAGGCGGTTGGTGTCCTGGAACTCGTCGACCAGCACGTGCGCGAAGCGCCGCTGGTAGTGCTCGCGCAGCGGGTCGTTGTCGCGCAGCAGTTCGAACGCGCGCAGCATCAGCTCGGCGAAGTCGACCACGCCCTCGCGCTGGCACTGATCCTCGTAGGCCTGGTAGATCTCGACCATCTTGCGCGTCGGCGGGTCGCGCGCCTCGACGTCGCGCGGGCGCAGCCCCTCCTCCTTGTGGCCGGCGATGAACCACGCCACCTGCTTCGGCACGAAGCGCTCCTCGTCGAGGTTCATCGCCTTGATCACGCGCTTGACCGCCGACACCTGGTCGGCGGCGTCGAGGATCTGGAACGACTGCGGCAGGGCAGCGAGCTTCCAGTGCGCGCGCAGCAGCCGGTTGCACAGGCCGTGGAAGGTGCCGATCCACATGCCGCGCACGTTGATCGGCAGCATCGCAGACAGCCGCGTCAGCATCTCCTTGGCCGCCTTGTTGGTGAACGTCACCGCCAGCACGCCGCCGGGCGACACCTGGCCCGTGGCCAGCAACCACGCGATGCGCGTGGTCAGCACGCGCGTCTTGCCCGAGCCGGCGCCCGCGAGGATCAGCGCCGGCCGCGGCGGCAGCGTCACCGCGGCCAGCTGCTCGGGGTTCAGGTTGGCCAGCAGCGCCGAAACCGCAGCACCCGCGTCGACGATGGATTTGGCTTCAGAATCCGCGCGATGCATCCGGCGATTCTAGGAGTGGCGACGCTCGCCGCTGCGCTGCTGACGACCACCGCGCGCGCCGACGAGGCCGCCCGCTGCCCGCGCACCGATGCCACGGTGCTCGAGCGCTTCATCAGCGCCGAGTGCGAAGCGTGCTGGAGCGATGCCTCGGTGGCGCAACCGGTTGATG
>JAJVIL010000153.1 GCA_022072045.1 Burkholderiaceae bacterium
GTCGGCGCCGACCACCAGCACGCTGTCGCCCTGCGCGGTGCGCGTCACCGCCTGCTGCGGCAGCAGCACCGCCGCAGGCAGCTCGGCCTGCGAGATGCGCACGCGCAGGTACTGCCCCGGCAGCAACAAGCCCTGCGGGTTGGGCACCTCGGCGCGCAGCATCACCTGGCCCGACGTGGGGTCGACCGACAGGTCGGTGAACAGCAGCCTGCCCGGGCGCGGCAGTTCGCTGCCGTCGTCGAGCAGCACGCGCACTTCGGCACCCTGCCCGTTGGGCAGCCTGCGCAACTGGTTGGCATCGAGCATCCGGCGCAGCCGCAGCACCTCGGCGCTCGGCTGCGTGAAGTTGACGTACACGCTGCCGATCTGCTGGATCGTCGCCAGCAGCGTCGCTTCGGCGGCGCTCACCAGCGCGCCCTCGGTCACCACCGCGCGGCCGATGTGCCCCGCGATCGGCGCGCTCACGCGCGCATAGGCGAGATTCAGCTTCGCGGTCTCGACCGCGGCCAGGCCGGCGGCGACGTCGGCCTCGGCCTGCAGGCGCGCGGCCTCGGCGTTGGCGTAGTCCTGCGCGCTGACTGCCTTGGCCTCGGCCAGCGGCTTGTAGCGCGTGGCCAACTCGGTGGCGACGGTGCGGTTGGCGCGCGCCTTGGCCAGCGTGGCGCTGGCCTGGTCGAGCGCGGCCTGATACGGCGCGGGGTCGATCTGGAACAGCGGCTGGCCGGCCTTGACGTCGCTGCCCTCGACGAACAGGCGCTTGAGCACGACACCATTGACACGCGCGCGCACCTGCGCCACGCGCAGGGCCTCGACGCGGCCGGGCAGTTCGTTGCTCAGCGCCACGGCGTGCGGCTGCACCGTGACCACGCCCACCTGAGGCGGTGGCATCGCGGGTGGGCCCGCCGGCGCGCCGCTTTCCTTGGCGCCGCACGCCGCCAGCAGCAACGCGGCCGCGCCGCGCAGCGCCGCCCGCCCGGCGTTCATGCCGGGACCGACAGCCGACGAAGGCAATCTCATGAGAGGGAAGAGTCAGGCGCCGACGGCGCGAAGCGGTCGATCATACGGGCTCGGGCCAGCTGCCGCGGCTGCGTGGCAATTCGCGGTCGGCGCGCCTGGCGAAGTTGGCCGCAGCCGCGAGCCGGTCGCCCGCGGGCCCTTGCGCGGCCACTGGCACTTGCCCCGGATCTGCGCGGTGTGTACGATTTCGCCATATGAGTCACACGATCACGATTCGTCTTAGCAAAGAGCTGGCCGACTGGCTCGCCAGGGTCGCCGCGCAGACGGGCGTGCCGCAAGGCAAGATCGTTCGCGACCAGCTCGAGCGCGCGAAGGCCGACGACACGAGCCGTCCCTACATGCGGCTTGCCGGCGCGGTGCGCGGGCCGAAGGACTTGTCCAAGCGCAAAGGGTTCACGCGGCCTTGAAAGGCATTGCCGACACCGGCTTTCTGGTGGCGTTCGCGAACCGCGGCGACGCGCACCACCAGTGGGCAGTCGGGGTCGCCGAGCGCCTCTCCGAACCGCTGCTGACGTGCGAAGCGGTGCTCGCAGAGACCGCATTCCACCTGCGCGACGCCGCGCTGGTGCTGTCGATGCTCCGGGAAGGCCTGGTCACGCTCGCCTTCGATTGTCGCGATCACCTCGCGCAGCTCGCCGCGCTTGCCGAGCGCTATGCGGACCGCAGGCCCGATCTGGCCGACCTGTGCCTGATCCGGATGAGCGAGCTGAACCCACGGCACAGCGTGATCACCGTCGACCGCGAGGACTTTCGCGTCTACCGCCGCAACAAGCGCGAGGCGATCCCGCTGGTGAGCCCACCCGAGGGCTGAGGGCCTTGCCAGGGGCGAGGCGGGCGAACGGACGGTGGCACGCGCGGTACCTGACTTCGGAGTCCACTTGGGCCCTCGGCCCACCCGTGCAACCGCACAGCCCGTGGACGAACTTGCATCCACTTGGCGCCGACCGAGGTTCGAACATGAGCACAGCCGAAACGCCGGTGGTCACGCTGCGCCGCGACGGGCCGGTGGCGGTGGCTCGCTTCGAGCGGCCGCGCGGCCTCAACGCGTTCGACCAAGACCTGATTCTCGAGCTGACGCGAGTCGCGCGGGCCTTCCACGACGACCTCTGCCTCGACGCCGCCGAAGCGATCGAAGCGCGGCTGGCCCTGGCGACCCCGATCGACCCTGCGGCCCACTGAGGCTGCGCCGGCGCCATCGCGTCCGCGCAACTTCGAGGGCTTCTTCCTGGAAGCCCGCCGATCGCCTTCGCGCACCGAAGCCCCCCGGGGCGCTCAGCCCCCCTGCGGAAAGTTCCGCTCCATCACCGGCGCCAGCGCGGCCAGCGCTGCCGCATGCGCAGCGGCAGAAGTGAGGCGCGGCGCGTGCCCGGCAAACCATTTCGGCCCCGGCCGCCAGCGCGTCATCACCGCGAGGTAGACGTCGAGCGCGGAGAATCGTTGGCCCAGGAAGTGGGGAGCGCCGGCCCCCTGTTCGACCATCGCCCACAGCCGCTGCGCGTAGGCGTCGACCTCGGCGCGAAAGCCCGCGGCCGCGCCTTCGGTCTTGACGAACCGCGCGGGCAGGTCGGCATAGGTGAAGGTCGGATAGATGTTGGCGACGATGAACACCAGCCAGCGCAGAAATGCGGCGCGCTCGGCGGACTTGGGGCCGGGAACGAGGTCGTCGCGGCCGGTGAGGTCGGCCAGGTGCAGCGTGATCGCCGCGCTCTCGGTCATCACGGCACCGCCCGGCAGCACCAGCACCGGTACCTGAGCCAGCGCATTCAGCGGCCTCAGCTTGTCGCGCGCCGCCGGCGATTCGAACAGATCGCCGGCGTCTTCGATGCGGCAGGGCAACCCGTACCACGCGAGTTGCGCCTCGACGATCGCCGAGCCCCAGCCGGTGCGGGCGTGCAGAACGAATTCGTTCATGCAACTCCCGATCGACCCTAGAACCCCGCCACGAGCCCGTCGCGCCGCGAATCGCTCGCTGCCACGTAGCCTTCGCTGCCCGGGTCGCCGAGCCGCCAGATGAACTGGCCGGCGCCGAGATCCATGTAGCTGTCGAAGCGCGGCTCGATGCGGTGACCCAGCGCGATCAGGCCCTGCACCGTGTCGCGGTCCATCTCGGGTTCGACCTCGACGCTCAGGCCGCCGTCGAAGCGCCAGCGCGGCGCGTCGCATGCGGCCTGCGGGTTCTGCCGGTGGTCGATCATGCGCACCAGCGTCTGCAGGTGGCCTTGCGGCTGCATGTTGCCGCCCATCACGCCGAAGCTCATCTGCGGCTGCCCGTCCTTGGTGAGGAACGCCGGGATGATGGTGTGGAACGGCCGCTTGCCCGGCGCCACCACGTTGGGGCTCGCGGCGTCGAGCGAGAAGCCGTGGCCGCGGTTCTGCAGGCTAACGCCCCATTCGGGGATGCACACGCCCGAACCGAAGCCCATGTAGTTGCTCTGGATGAAGCTCACCATCATGCCGCGCTCGTCGGCGGCGGTGAGGTAGATCGTGCCGCCCTTGGGTGGCGTGCCGGCGTCGAACGCCTGCGCGCGCTTGCGGTCGATCAGCCTGGCGCGTTGCGCGAGGTATGCGCGGTCGAGCATCTGCGCCGGCGTCACGCTCATCGCCGAAGGCTCGGCCACGTAGCGGTAGGTGTCGGCGAAGCCGAGCTTCATCGCCTCGATCAGCAGGTGCTGCGCGGCCACGCCGTCGATCGGCAGCGCCCCGAGGTCGAGCTGCCCGGCGATGCCCAGCGCGATCAGCGCCGCGATACCCTGGCCGTTAGGCGGAATCTCGTGCAGCCGGTAGCCGTGGTAGTCGATGCCGATCGGCTCGACCCACTGCGGCTCGTAGCCCGCCAGGTCCGACGCCCGCATCGCACCGCCTTGTGCGCGCGCCGCGCGTTCGATCGCCTGCGCGATCTCGCCGCGGTAGAAGGCCTCGCCGCCGCTGGTGGCGATGGCGCGCAGCGCCTTGGCGGCACCCGGCATGCGCATCAGCTCGCCCACCGCGGGCGGGCGACCGCGCGGCAGGAACACCTCGGCGAACCCGGGCTGCGACACCAGCTCCTTGACCTCGTAGGCCAACTGCCACTTCTGCTGCACGATCACCGGCACCGCGTAGCCGCGCTCGGCGATGTCGATCGCCGGTGCCAGCACATCGGCCAGCGGCAGCTTGCCGAAGCGCCGGTTCAACGCGACCCACGCCGACACCGCGCCGGGTACGGTGACGGCGCCCCAGCCGCGCGCCGGCGGCGCGATGCCACCGCCGTGGTGCTGGCGAAAGTACTGCGGCGTCCACAATGCGGGCGCCGGGCCCGATGCGTTCAGGCCGTGCAGACGCTGGCCGTCCCACAGGATGCAGAAGGCGTCGGAGCCGAGGCCGTTGCTGCACGGCTCGACCATCGTCATCACCGCGGCCGCAGCGACGGCAGCATCGACAGCGCTGCCGCCCGCGCCGATGATGCGCAGGCCGGCCTGCGCCGCCAGCGGGTGCGACGTGGCAACGACGTTGCGCGCGAACACCGGGCTGCGCAGCGTGGGGTAGGAACGCTTGAAATCGAAGGTGTGCATGGCCGAACTCGCCGCAGTGAAGCACCGATCGTAGTCGCTTGTGCGCGCCCGCCGCACGCAAAGCTGAACGCCGGCGCGATCAAAGGTGACCGGGCGTGGCCTTCAATGAATCAACATCTCGCCGACGAAGCGGCGCACCTTGGGCGGCTCGCCGCCGACGTGGAACGCCAGCCGCCGCTCGCGCAGCCCGGCGTCGCCGGCGGTGAAGCGCTCGAGCCGGCGCTGGTGCTCCCACCAGGTCTCGTCGACGAAATACTCGACGTAGCGCCCGGGCACCGCGGCGTCGCGGAACAGCCCCCACGACAACGCGCCCTGGCGCAGCCGCGCACGCCGCGTGAGCTGCATGACCTCGGCGAACTCGACCGCGCGCGTCGGGTCGATCTGGTACTCGATGGTCACCATCACCGGGCCGTCGTTGCCGTCGATCGCGATCGCCGGCTCCGGCGGCGGCGACACCGGCACCGGCAGGTGCTCGTCGGGGTTGCCGCGCTCGAGCGACAACCGCAGCGTCAGCAGCACCGTCAGCACGCCGAAGACGGCCGAGGCGAGCACGGTGCCGCGCACCTGCAGCCCCACCGCCACGTGGCCCCAGATCGCCGCACCGGCTGCGCCACCGCCCATCAGCGCCATCTGGTACAGCGCCATGCCGCGCGCGCGCACCCAGTCGGGCAGCATCAGCTGCGCGGCGACGGTGATCGAATTGGCGGTCACGATGACCGCGCCACCGGCGACGAACATGCAAGGCAGCATCCACCACAGGTTGGGCGAGGCGGCGGCGCCGGCCGACGCCGCCGCGTGCAGCAGCGCGCCCGCGGCCACCAGGCGATCGCGGCCTATGCGATCGCGCATGCGCTCCATGTAGACCACCACCGCCACCGCGCCGAGGCCGGTGGCGGCCAGCAGCGCGCTGAACGCGCCGGCGCCGCCTTCGGGCAGCTGCTTGGCCAGCAGCGGCAGCAGCGACATCAGACCCGACACCTGCAGCATGAACAGCGTGATGCGCAGCAGCGTGATCTGCAGCCGCGGCGCCTGCCGCAGGTACTGCAGGCCCACGCGCATCGCGCCGACGAAACGCTCGCCCGGCAGCGCGCTCTCCTTGCGCTCGGACTTCCAGCGCAGGATGGTGAAGAACGCGGCCACCGAGATCACCGCGTTGAGCCCGAACACCAGCGCGCTGCCGGTGCTGGCCAGGATGGCGCCGGCCACCGCCGGGCCGACGATGCGCGACACGTTCATCGCCACGCCGTTCAAGCCGAGCGCAGCCGAAAGCTGGTTGCGCGGCACCAGCGCGGGCACGATGGCGGCGAACACCGGCCAGCGCATCGCCATCGTGATGCCGTTGAGGAAGGTCAGCAGCAGCAGCAGCGGCGCCGACAGCGCGCCGGCCAGCGCCAGCACCATCAGCACCAGCGCGATCAGCGCCGCCCACAACTGCGTGCCGGCGAAGTAGCGTCGGCGGTCGACGATGTCGGCCACCGCGCCGCTGGGCAGCCCGAGCAGGAACATCGGCAGCGTCGAGGCCGTCTGCACCAGCGCCACCAGCGCGGGGTCGGTGGTGAGCGTGGTCATCAGCCAGGCGGCCGACACGTCGTTCATCCACAGCGAGATGTTCGCGCCCAGCCACGCGATCCACAGCATGCGGAAGGTGGCATTGCGCAGCGGTGCCATCGCACCGAGGTCGGCGTCCTCCAGCGTCGCGCTGCTCATGCTGCACCAAGCATAGTGGACGTGGCGTACGCCAGAAGGGTCATTGACGATACGAGTGCGAATGATTAGCATTCGATAACACTGACGCCCGGCCTGCACGGGCCCGAACAACCGCGGGTTCACCACGAGAAGCGTCCCTTGAAGACATGCAGACTCATTGCGCGGCCGCTGCTGCGCGCGGCCCTCGTTGCGGGCCTCGTGAACTCCCTGCCCGCCCACGCGCAGAGCGAAGTGCAAAAGCTCAACGCGACGCTGGAGCAGCTCCTGAAGCGGATGGAGCAGCTCGAGGCGGCGAACAAGCGACTGCAAGGCGAAGTGGACCGGCTTTCCGGCGCGAAGCCGGCCGAAGCGACGCAGCAGCAGGCGGCGCGGGGCGGGCCGGCTGACCCTGCGGCCGGCCAGGCGCAGGCCGATGACGCACGCCAACCGAGCAAGCTCGAGCAGGCGCTCGGCGGCGTCAGCGTCGGCGGCTCGGTGGCGATGGTGTCGCAGCGCGCGCGGCGAGGCGAGACGCCGGACGACAAGAGCCAGCTCAACTACCGCGCCGACTTCGAGGTCGAAGTTCCGCTCGCCAAGGTGGCCGAGGTCGGCCACAGCAAGCTCTTCTTCCACGTCCGTGCCGGCCAGGGCGAGGGGTTGCAGTTCGTCCACCCGACGCTCACGGCAACGCCCAACAGCACGGCGTTCTCTCTGCAAAATGGCGACGATTCGGCGACTCTCGTCGCCCAGGCCTGGTACCAGTTCAGCCGTCCGCTGGGGGCCCGTGCATCGGGGGCACAACCCAGCCTGGAAGCGACGATCGGCAAGATCGATCCGTTCGTGTTCTTCGACCAGAACGAGATCGCCGACAGCGAGACCGACGCCTTCCTCAACAACGTCTTCGTGCACAACCCGCTGCTCGATTCGGGCGGGGCGACCGGCGCCGACAGGTACGGCTTCCAGCCGGGCTTAATCGCGAGCTACGCGAGCGACGCGAAGGAGAACGATCACTGGAAGGCATCGATCGGCGTGTTCGGCTCCGGTGCGGGCGCGAGCTTCGGCCCGAGTTTCCACAAGCCGTTCGCGATCGGTCAGCTCGGCTACAGCGGCAAGGCGCTGCTGAGGCGCCCGGGCAACTACCGGCTGTACGCCTGGGCCAACGGTTCGTTCGCTCCCTACAACAACGAGTTCGCGCGCGCTACCGGTCGCACGACGGGAATCGGCGTGTCGATCGATCAGCAGGTGGCCGAGGGCCTGAGCGTGTTCACGCGCTTTGGGCACGCATTCAGCGGCGACGTGCGATTCGACAACGCCTTCACGTTCGGCGCGCAGCTTGCCGGCCACCGCTGGGGCCGCCAGGACGACCGCCTCGGACTCGCCTTCGGTTGGCTCGACACCAGCTCGGGCTTCCGGGCCACGGCGGCGACCCTTGACGCCGACGCCGACGGCGTGCCCGATTTCGGCTACAGCCCGACCGGCGCCGAGAGGAACGTCGAGCTCTATTACGCCTGGCAGGTCAACGCCAACCTGCAGATCTCGCCCAACCTGCAGTGGATCGGCCAGCCCGGCGGCGACCGCAATGCACGCGGCATCCGGGTGCTCGGCCTGCGTGCCGTGGCCGGCTTTTGAAGCGAACAGACCGACATCTTGGAAACCGACATCACGAGGAGATCGATCATGCTGAAGCAGTGGCTGGTGGGCGTCGCCGGGATCGGCTTCGTTGCGGCGAGCCTGGCGGCCGAATACCCGATCGGCAAGCCGAAATCGATCAACGGCCTGGAAGTGGCGGCGGTCTACCTGCAGCCGATCGAGATGGAACCCAAGGGCATGATGCGCGCGGCAAAGGACTCCGACATTCATCTGGAGGCCGACATCCATGCCACCGCCGACAACAAAAACGGTCTGCCCGAGGGCGCCTGGGCGCCGTACCTGAACATCCAGTACGTCGTGCAGAAGCGCGGCAGCGACAAGGTGCACAAGGGCGAGCTGATGCCCATGGTGGCCAATGACGGCCCGCACTATGGCGACAATGTCAAGCTCGATGGCCCGGGCAAATACGATCTGACGTTCATCGTCGGCTCGCCCGAGACGGCCCACGGCAATCATTTCGGCCGCCACGTCGACAAGGAGACCGGCGTTGCGCCGTGGTTCAAGACCTTCGAGGTGAAGTACGAGTTCGTTTACGCAGGCACGGGCAAGAAGGGCGGCTATTGAGATGAAGACCGGGCTCGGGGCGGCGCTGTTGCTGCTGGCGGCATGGTTCGCGCCGGTGTCGCCGGTCCGCGCCGAATTGCCGACCTACACGCTGACCTTCAAGCCTAACGGCACGTTCGAGCCGTCGCACCTCGAGGTTCCTGCCGGTCGGTTCAAGCTCGTCCTTGTCAACCAGAGCCGGCAAGCGGTCGAGTTCGAAAGCCTGCCGCTGCGCGCGGAGAAGGTTCTCGGTCCGGGCGTCACGTCGTTTGTCGTGCTGTCGTTGTCGACCCCGGGCGAGTATCCGTTCTTCGACGACTTCCATCCGCAAGTCAAGGGTACGTTGGTCGTCGTGCCCAAGCGTTGACACATCGGCATGGAGCAGGTTGCCTTCATCGTCTGGCGCGAGAGCGTCGAAGCCCTGCTCGTCGTCGGCATTCTCTATTCGTGGCTCAGCCGGTCGGCTGCCGGCCGACGCGGCCTGCCGTGGCTCTGGGCCGGCGTCGCCGGCGGGCTGCTGCTGGCAGGCGCCTTGGCCGCCGTGCTGCTCGGCGTGTCGTCGTGGCTGACCGATACCGGTCAGGAGTGGTTCCAGGCGTCGATGGCGCTTGCTGCCTGCGCGCTGGTCGTGCAGATGGTGCTCTGGATGCGCCACCACGGCCGCGGCCTGAAGCGCGAGCTGGAAACCGGTGCGTCGACGCAAGTCGGCAGCCAGCATTGGTGGGGGCTGTTCGCGCTGGTGGCCATCGCGGTCGCACGCGAGGGCAGCGAAACGGTCGTGTTCCTGTACGGCACGATCCTGTCGTCGCAACAGAGCGGCGGTTTCAGCACGATGCTGCTGGCCGGCGCTGCCGGCTTCGGCGTGGCGCTGCTGACCTTCTGGTTGCTGCAGCTCGGTGGTCGCATCATCACCTGGCGGCGCTTCTTCAAGCTGACCGAGATCTTGCTGCTGTTGCTCGCCGGTGCGCTGCTGGTATCGGCCACCGATCGCCTGATTTCCCTCGGAGTCCTGCCCGCGCTGATCGATCCGGTATGGAACACGGCCTGGCTGCTCGATACCACCGGCGGCCTGGGCAAGGTGCTCGCCGACTTCGGCGGCTATCGCGCAACGCCCGCGTTGTCGCAACTGCTGATCTGGCTCGGCTACTGGTGCGCCGTCGCCTGGCTGCTGCACCGCACGTCGCACGCGGCGGCGACGAGCGCGGCGCGTGACGGCAGTACCGGCGCAACCCCCGACAGACTCTCGTCTCAGCGGTGAGGGCCCGGTATCGCGTTGCTCATGGCCGCATCGAGTTCATTTCGCTCCCGGGTTGCTGCGGTCGGGGACTTTCTGCGCGATCACCAGCGTGCGATCCGACGCATCCAGTGGCTGATCGTCGTCGGCTACGTCGCGTTGCTGGCGATTCCGGCGGCGATGCCGCTGCCTGGCAATGCCGCATCGGTCTTCAACAACCTGACGATCGCGGCCCAGTTCGCCTTCTGGGGCATCTGGTGGCCGTTCGTGCTGGTGTCGATTCCGTTGTTCGGGCGCGCCTGGTGCGGCCTGTTCTGTCCCGAAGGCGCGCTGACCGAATGGGCCAGCCGGCACGGCCGCGGCGGCGCGATTCCGCGCTGGATGCGCTGGGGCGGTTGGCCGTTCGTCGCCTTCAGCCTGACCACCGTCTACGGGCAACTGGTCAGCGTCTATCAGTATCCGTGGGCAGCGGCGGCGGTGCTCGGCGGCTCGACGATCGCGGCCGTCGTCGTCGGCTGGCTCTACGGGCGCAACAAGCGCGTCTGGTGCAAGTACCTTTGCCCGGTGAACGGCGTCTTCGCCCTGCTGGCCAAGCTCGCCCCCTGGCACTACGCCGTCGACGCCCAGGCGTGGCGCGCGCCGTCGCGGCGCAAGGAATCGGTCAACTGTGCTCCGTTGCTGCCGCTGCGCACCATGCGAGGGGCGGCCGAATGCCACATGTGCGGCCGCTGCAGCGATTACCGCGGCGCGATCGCCCTGAGCCCGCGTTCACCGGAGACCGAGATCGTCGCCATCGCGCAGGGCAGCGGCTGGCAGACCGCGCTGATCGTCGTCGGTCTGATGGGTCTGGCCATCGGCGCCTTTCTCTGGAGCGCGAGCCCCTGGTACGTGGCGATCAAGCAGGCCGCTGCGACCTGGCTCGTCGATCGGGACATCTATTGGCCGTTGGCGCAGAACGCGCCCTGGTTCATCCTGACTCACTATCCGGCGGTCAACGACAGCTTCAGTTGGCTCGACGGCGCCATCGTTGTTCTGTTCATCGGCGCTGCGGCGCTGAGCGTCGGCGGGTCGATCTTGCTGGGCCTGTGGCTGGCCGATCTCATCTTGCCGGCGGCCAGTCAACCGCGCCCGGGAGAAGCCGACGCGAAAGCACGGCGCAGCCGGTTTGCCGGTGTGCACAAGCTGGCTCAGGGCTTGATCCCGGCGGCAGGCATCGGCGTGTTCCTCGGCCTGTCGGCGACGACCTTGACGATGCTGCACAACGAGGGCGTTGCGACCGGGTGGGCCAATCCGGTGCGATTCACTCTGCTGGCGTTGGCCATTGCGTGGAGCCTGCGCTTGCAGTGGCGGCTCGCCGGACTGCGCAGCGCGCACCCTGCGCGCCGGCTGGCCGCCGTATCCGCGGTCGGCGTCGGGCTGCTGCCGTTCTGCGGGGCCTGGCTGCTGCTCTTCGTGCTCTGGTAGCCCTGGTCGGCTGCGAGATCCCGGCCATGCGTGGCCGAGGAGCCGCCGCGTTCAGTCGCCTTCGGCCGAGAACGCCTCCTGCCGCTTGGCCTTGATCGACGGCAGTGCCACCACCACGATCATCAGTGCCGAGGCGATCAGCAACCCGGCCGACAGCGGCCGCGTGACAAAGGTGCTCCAGTCGCCGCGGCTGAGCAGCAGCGCGCGGCGCAGGTTCTCCTCCATCATCGGCCCGAGGATGAAGCCCAGCAGCAGCGGCGCCGGCTCGCAGCCGAGCTTGTAGAACAGGTAGCCGACGAAGCCGAAGATGACCGAGATGTAGACGTCGAAGTTGGAGTTGTTGATGGTGTACAGGCCGATGCAGCAGAAGGTCAGGATGGCCGGGAACAGGAAGCGGTAAGGCACCGTCAGCAGCTTGATCCAGATGCCGATCAGCGGCAGGTTGAGCACGATCAGCATCAGGTTGCCGACCCACATGCTGGCGATCAGGCCCCAGAACAGCGTGGGGTTGCTGCTCATCACCTGCGGGCCGGGCTGAATGCCCTTGATCGTCATCGCGCCGACCATCAGCGCCATCACCGGGTTGGGCGGGATGCCCAGCGTCAGCATCGGGATGAACGAGGTCTGCGCGCCGGCGTTGTTGGCGCTCTCGGGCCCCGCCACGCCGCGGATGTCGCCCTTGCCGAAGATGCCACTCGCACCGGCGAGCTTCTTCTCCATCGTGTAGGTGGCAAAGC
Source organism: Burkholderiaceae bacterium (assembly GCA_022072045.1). Taxonomy (GTDB): domain Bacteria; phylum Pseudomonadota; class Gammaproteobacteria; order Burkholderiales; family Burkholderiaceae_C; genus JAEUPI01. The sequence continues at coordinate 11,880 of JAJVIL010000153.1, forward strand.
TCGACAGCAGCGCGCCGCCGCCCGGCAGCGTGCCGAGGATCGAGCCGAGCGCGGTGCCGCGCAGCACCGACGGGAACGCGGCCTTGAAGTCGGCCTTGGTCGGCCACAGGCCTTTCACGTCCTTGGTGAACACCTCGCGGTGCTCGGCCGGCCGCCCGAGGTTGGCGATGATCTCGCCGAAGCCGAACACGCCCATCGCGATGGCGACGAAGCCGATGCCGTCGGTCAGCTCGGGGATGTCGAAGCTGTAGCGCGGCACGCCGGAGATGACGTCGGTGTTGATCTGGCCGATCAGCAGCCCGAGGATGATCATCGCGATCGCCTTGATCAGAGAGCCGGAGGCCAGCACCACCGCGCCGATCAGGCCCAGCACCATGAGCGAGAAGTACTCGGCGGGGCCGAACTTGAACGCCAGCTCGGTCAGCGGCGGCGCGAACGCGGCCACCACCAGCGTGGCGCAGGTTCCGGCGAAGAACGAGCCCAGCCCCGCGGCCGCGAGCGCGGGGCCCGCGCGGCCCTGGCGCGCCATCTGGTAGCCGTCGATCGCCGTCACCACCGAGGCCGACTCGCCCGGCACGTTGATCAGGATCGCGGTGGTCGAGCCGCCGTACTGCGCGCCGTAGTAGATGCCCGCCAGCATGATCAGCGCCGGCGTCGCATCGAGCGAGTAGATCGACGGCAGCAGCATCGCGATGGTCGCCACCGGCCCCAGGCCCGGCAGCACGCCGATCAGCGTGCCGAGCACCACGCCCAACAGCGCGTACAGCACGTTCTGCAGCGACAGCGCGGTCTCGAAGCCGATGCCCAGGTTGTGGATCAGGTCCATGCGGGTTCCCTCACCCGCCGAACGGCAGGAACGGCGGCCACAGCGGAATCACCAGCTTCAGCCCGACGATGAAGATGGCCCACGAGCCGATCGCCAGCACCACGCTGTTGACGATCACGTCGCGCCAGCGGAATTCGTCGCCCGCCAGGCTGGAGACGATCACCAGCACGGGAATCGTCAGCGCCACGCCCAGGCGCGGCAGCAGCAACCCGAACAGCCAGACGGCGAACAGGATCGTCAGCAGCGGCTTCCACGCGATGCTGCCCACCGGCTCGCCGTCGTCGGTCTCGATGGTCAACGCCCCGAACAACGTGAGCGCGCCCAGCGCGGCCAGGAGCAGGCCGAGGCCGAACGGAAAGTAGCCAGGCCCCGGGCGCGCCGAGGTGCCGAAGCTGTAGTACTGCGCGCCCCAGGTGAACGCCAGGCCGGTGATCACGAACAGCAGCCCCGACCAGAAGTCCTTCTGGCTCTTGATCTTCACCGCTGCCTCCTCGCCTCCAAGCCGGGCTCGTGGCATTCTATGCAGGCGGCCGCGCCCACCGGTTCAGGTATCACCCCGAGTCACGGCAGCGCCATGCGCGTCGAAAGTGCCGCGCAGCGCATCAATGCGCGCGCCGGCGGCCGCACACGCAGCCGAAGCTGAACCGCGGCTTACTTCTCCGACCAGGCGGGCGTCGAGCGCAGCACCTCGTCGATGGTGGTCACGCCTTCGGCGACCTTCATCGTGCCGGCCAGGCGCAGCGGCCGCATGCCGTCGCGCAGGCCCTGCTGGCGCAGCGCGGTGATGTCGTAGTTCGGGTGCACGTGTTCGCGCGCCGCGGGCGTCATCAGCAGCAGTTCGTACAGGCCCACGCGCTTGCGGTAGCCGGTGTGCCGGCATTCGAGGCAGCCCACCGGCTTGTACAACCGCGGTTCGCCCGACAGCCGCCACGGCTTGGCGACCTCGGCCAGCACCTCGCGCGCCGCGTCGCCGTCGGGCTGCTTGCACGACGGACACAGCGTGCGCGCGAGCCGCTGCCCGAGCACGCCGATCACGGTGGCGCTGATCAGGTACGGCGGCACGCCGAGGTCGACCATGCGCGTGATCGCCGAGGCGGCGTCGTTGGTGTGCAGCGTGCTGAACACCAGGTGGCCGGTGAGCGCGGCCTGGATCGCCATCTCGGCGGTGGCGAGGTCGCGGATCTCGCCGACCATGATGATGTCGGGATCCTGCCGCATCAGCGCGCGCACGCCCTCGGCGAAGCCCATGTCGATCGTGCTCTGAACCTGGGTCTGGTTGAACGCCGGCTCGATCATCTCGATCGGGTCTTCGATCGTGCAGACGTTGACTTCGTCGGTGGCCAGCCGCTTCAGCGTCGAGTACAGCGTGGTGGTCTTGCCACTGCCGGTGGGGCCGGTGACGAGGATGATGCCGTGCGCCTGGCTGGTGAGCTGGTTCCAGCGCTCGCCGTCGTGCGCGGTGAAGCCCAGCGCGTCGACCGACTTGACCGTGGTCTCGGGGTCGAAGATGCGCATCACCATCTTCTCGCCGAACGCGGTGGGGATGGTCGACAGCCGCATCTCGACCTCGCCGCCGCCGTCGGGGCGCTTGGTCTTGATGCGGCCGTCGAGCGGCCGGCGCTTCTCGATCACGTCCATGCGGCCGAGCAGCTTGATGCGCGCGGTCATCGCGCTCATCACCGTCATCGGCGCCTGGTAGACGGTGTGCAGCACGCCGTCGATGCGGAAGCGGATGGCGCCGACGTCGCGCCGCGGCTCGAGGTGGATGTCGCTGGCGCGCTGGTCGAACGCGTACTGCCACAGCCAGTCGACCACCTGCACCACGCCGGCGTCGTTGGCGTCGAGCTGCTTGTTGGTGCGGCCCAGCTCGACCAGTTGCTCGAAATTGGCCGCCGCCGAGTTCTCGCCGGTCTTCTGCGCGTTGCGCACCGAGCGCGCGAGCGAGAAGAACTCGGTCGTGTAGCGCGCGATGTCGGCCGGGTTGGCCACCACCAGCCGGATCGTCTTGCGCGTGTGCGCCTCGATCTCGGGCACCCAGGCGGCGTCGAACGGCTCGGCGGTGGCGATCGTCACCTCGGCGGCGCCCACCTTCACCGGCAGCACGCGGCGCATCTCGGCGTACGCGACGCTCATCACGTCGGCGACGCGGCCGACGTCGACCTTCAGCGGGTCGATGCGCAGGTATTGCAGGTTGAAGCGCTGCGCCAGCCACTGCGCCAGCGCCTCGGTGTCGAGCGGCGTCTGCGTGCCGGTACGCTTCAGGCCCGCGCTGCCCAGCCGCACCAGCGGGTGCTGGCTCGAATCGGCACCGCCGAAGCGGCGCACCACGGCGTCGACGTCGTCGGCGCCGATCCAGCCGTCGTCGCGCAGCCAGCCGAGCATCGCGCGCCACTCGAGCTTGCCGCGCGGCGCCGCCGCGCGTGCAGCGCTGCGCAGCTTGGTCGCGGTGGAGCTCATGGACGGTTGGGGAGACTTCACGGAGGCCACGCCTTCAGCAGCCGCAACCACTTGCGCGCCGGCAGGCCGTAGCGGGCCTCGATGTTATCCGCCCGCGCCTGCCACAGCGAGCGATCGAGCGCGACGGCGGCGTGTGTTGCTACCGCAATCGTGTTGCCTTCGCGCGTCGGCGCGAGGTGCCACAGGCAGCCGGCGCCGAATGCCGCCGCGATGCGCGTCATCGAGCGCTCGAAGCTCGCCCGGCGGCCGAACAGGTTGACGCTCATCACGCCCCCTTTGGCCAGCAGCGCGCGGCAGTCGGCGTAGAAGCCCTCGTCGTCGAGCACCGGCGCGGCGGCCTCGTGGTCGTACAGATCGACACACAGCACGCTCACCTTCGCCCGCGGCGCCGCTGCGCTACGCAGCCAGGCGCCGGCGTCGGCGCACACCACATCGAGCCGCTCGTCGTCGTCGCCGAGCCGGAACCAGCGCCGGCACGCCGCAATGACCGCCGGATTCAGCTCGACCGCGGTGGTGCGCATGCGCAGCGTGCGGTGCGTGAAGCGGGTGAGGCTCGCCGCGCCGAGTCCGAGTTGCACCGCGTGGCCGTGCGCCAACTCGTGCTGCGGCCGCCACAGCAGCCACGCCAGCATGCGCTGCACGTACTCCAGCTCGACGATTCGCGGCCGGCCGATCCGCATCGCGCCCTGCACCCACGGCGTGTCGAGGTGCAGGTAGCGCACACCGCCCTGCTCGGAGATCGTGACCTCGGGCAGGCGTGAACGACGCCCCGTCATGACGATTCCGCCAGCCCGTGGCGTGCGAACACCGCGCGCCAGGCGTCGACCTTGCGCGCCAGCGACCAGCTCGCGTTGGCCGGGCTGCTCGACGGCAGGCGCACCACCTCGCGTGCCAGCGCGCGCGTCAGGCGCATCGCGCGCGCCGATTCGCCGCCGTTGTGCGCGATCGCGCCCAGCCGCGGCAGCCGCGCCACCAGTGCAGCCAGGTCGTTGGGCTCCGCCGCCTCGATCGCGCTGTCGAGGCTGCCTTCGCGGCGGCAACTGGCGTAGACGTCCCAGATCCCCAGGCCGCGGCGCCGCACCTCGACCAGCCGCCGCGGATACGACAGCGCGCGCAGCTCGACCCCCCACAGCAGCGACAGGATGATCCAGAACTGGTTGCGCGGATGCGCGTAGTACTGCTGCGCGGCGAGCGATGCTTCGCTGGGGAAGCTGCCGAGCACCAGCAGCCGCGTTCGCGCAGCGGTCACCGGCGGCAGCCCGCGCAGCAGCGGCAAGCGCCGCGCGCGGTTCACTCGGAGCCCTTCGCGCCGGCGCGCTCCGCGTCGCCTCGCTGCGGCAGCGCACCCAGCCGCGGCAGCGCGGCACGCGCATTGGCCGACGTGATGGTCGCCGTCTGCTCGATGCTCCAGCCACGCAGACCGGCCAGCGTGCGCGCGATGCGCGGCAGCTCGGACGGCTCGTTGCGGGCGACATCGCCGCGCGCGCGCTGCTCGGCGCTGCGGTACAGCCAGTGCGGCGGGATGTCGGGCGCGTCGGTCTCCAGCACCGGCGCGTGCTCGGGCAGCGTGGCCGCGAGTTCGCGGATGCGGCGCGCACGCTCGAACGTCATCGCGCCGCCAAAACCGAGCCGAAAACCGCGCGCGACGAACGACGCCGCCTGCTGGGCGCTGCCGTTGAACGCGTGGGCGATGCCGCCGGCCACTTCGATGCGCCGCAGGCCGGCCAGCAGGCCGTCGGCCGAGCGCCGCACGTGCACGATCACGGGCAGCCCGGCGTCGCGCGCGAGCTTCAGCTGCGCCAGGTAGAAGCGCTCCTGGCGAGCGCGGTCGTGCCCGCGGACGAACCAGTCGAGGCCGATCTCGCCCACCGCCACCAGCCGCGGGTCGTCGCGGTGGCGGTGCAGCGCATCGCGCAGGCGCTCGAGGTCGTCGTCGGCTGCTCGGTCGACGTACAGCGGGTGGACGCCCAGCGCATAGGCCCAGCCCAGTGCATGCGCGAGCGCGCGCAGCGCATCGAAGTGCGCGGCGGTCACCGCCGGCAGCACGCCCAGCGTGACGCCGGCCTCGCGCGCGCGCTGCCATGCCGCGTCGCGGTCGGCGTCGAACTCGGGGGCGTCGAGATGGCAGTGGGTGTCGATCCAGGTCATCGCTCGGCGCGCCGCGCGGCGCCCGCGCGGCGGCTGTCTATCATCGCAGCCGCGCGGCAGCGGCGGCGACGGGCCGGCCTTTCGTTCACGCCCAGGCGCTTCGGCGGCATGCACGCCCACCCGCTCCGTGGTAACTTGGCGGCCGCAGCGATGTGAGCTGCGGGAGTCGTACACGATGAAGCGCGTGCCGCTGTACAGCCGAACACCCGTTCGCACACCGGCGCCGCCCGCCGGCTCGTCGAGCCCTTCGCACGAGGTGCCCACTGCCGACGAAGAAGATGCACCCGGCGTGCTGTCGCGCGCCGCGGCGCGGCTGCGCGGCGCGCTCGGCCGGCACGAGCGCTGGGCCTGGGCCGGCTTCGCGCTGCTGCTGGCAGCGCTGGCGGGCTGGCCGTCATGGGTGCGCCACGAGCGCCAGATCCCCACCTTCGAGCAGATCGATTCGGCGATGCGCCAGTCGATCGCCAAGGAGCCGCTCGCCTCGGCCGCCGCCAACGCCTACGAGGCCGTGATCGGCTCGGTCGTGCGCGTGGTGGGCGAGCACCCGTCCGAACGCGCCGACCCCAAGGAGGGCGAAGAACGCATGAGCGTGGGCACCGGCGTGGTCATCGTCGACAAGGGCATCATCCTGACCAACCTGCACGTCGTCAGCGGCGCCGAACGCATCAAGGTCACCTTTCACACCGGGCTGGAGTCCGAGGCCACGCTGATCAACGTGCAACCGGAGAACGACCTCGCGGTGCTGCAGGTGGCCAACCGGCCCGACGAACTCGAAGCCGCGACCATGCGCTCCACCGGCGGCCTGCGCCCCGGCGACGAGGTGATCGCGGTCGGCTTCCCGTTCGGCATCGGGCCGTCGGCATCGCAGGGCGTGGTGTCGGGGCTCAAGCGCGAGTTCCGCTCGCCGCAGGGCAAACGCGTGCTGACCAACCTGATCCAGTTCGACGCCGCGGCCAACCCCGGCAACTCCGGCGGGCCGCTGGTCACGATGGACGGCCACGTGGTCGGCATCGTCACCGCGATCATGAATCCCACCGAGGCGCGCACCTTCATCGGCATCGGCTTCGCCGTGCCGATCGAGAACGCCGCCGCCGCCGCGGGCCTGCCACCGTTCTGACCCGCGACCTCCACCCTCCACTGCCGACGCAAGACGCCATGACACCCAGCGACACCGAACCCGCCACCCTGATGGAACGCATCCTCTACGAGGTCAAGCGCGTCGTCGTCGGCCAGGATCGCTTCCTCGAGCGCGTGATGGTGGCGCTGCTCGCGCAAGGCCACCTGCTGGTCGAAGGCGTGCCGGGGCTGGCCAAGACGCTCACCGTCAAGACGCTGGCAGCGGCGATCCGCGGCAGCTTCCGGCGCATCCAGTTCACGCCCGATCTGGTGCCCGCCGACCTGGTGGGCACGCGCATCTACAACCAGAAGACCGGCGAGTTCGGCACGTCGCTGGGGCCGGTGTTCGCCAATCTGCTGCTGGCCGACGAGATCAACCGCGCGCCGGCCAAGGTGCAGAGCGCGCTGCTCGAGGTGATGCAGGAGCGACAGGTCACGATCGCCGGCGAGACGCACAAGGTGCCGAGCCCGTTCGTCGTGATGGCGACGCAGAACCCGATCGAGACCGAGGGCACCTACGCACTGCCCGAGGCGCAGGTCGACCGCTTCATGATGAAGGTGCTGGTCGGCTACCCGAGCGACGACGAGGAGTTCGTGATCGTCGAGCGCGTGATCGGCGCGCCGGCCGTGGTGTCGGCGGTGGCGTCGACCGCGCAACTGGCCGAGTTGCAGCAGGAGTGCCGCAAGGTCTACGTCGACCCCAGCCTGATCCAGTACGCCGTCAAGCTGGTCGGCGCCACGCGCCGGCCCGATCAGGCCGGCCTCGCCGACCTCGCCAAGTACGTGAGCTACGGCGCCAGCCCGCGCGCCAGCATCTCGCTGATCGAAGGCGCGCGCGCGCTCGCCTTCCTGCGCGGCCGCAGCTACGCGCTGGCCGAGGACCTCACCGATCTGGCGGTCGACTGCTTGCGCCACCGGCTGGTGCTGTCGTACGAGGCGCTGGCCGAAGGGCTCGACGCCGACGCCATCGTCGCGCGCGTGATGGCGCGCGTGCCGGTGCCCGACAAACCGCTGCAGCATCCGGAGCAGACCGGCACCCATGGCTGAGCCCGTCGCGACCACGCCCGACCAACTGCTGCGGCAGTTGGAGTGGACCGTGATCCGCCGCCTCGACGGCCTGCTGCAGGGCGACTACCGCACGCTGTGGCGCGGTGCGGGGCTCGACCTGGCCGATCTGCGCGCCTACCAGCACGGCGACGACGTGCGTCACATCGACTGGAACGTCACGGCGCGGCTGCTCGAGCCGTATGTGCGCCAGTTCACCGAAGACCGCGAGCTGACCGCGTGGTTCCTGCTCGATCTCTCGGGGTCGATCGACTTCGGCTCCGACCTGCGCACCAAGCTGTCGGTGTCCGAGGGCTTCGTGGCGGTGCTGGCGCGGCTGCTGACGCGCCACGGCAACCGCGTCGGCGCGCTGCTGTACAGCCACCGCGTCGACGGCATGCTGCCGGCGCGCGCCAGCCGCAACCACGTGCTCGAGCTGATCTCGCGCATGCGCATGCGGCCGGCGCCGCCGCCGGCGCGACGCGGCCGGCGTCGCAGCGCCGCGCAGCCGCCACGACAGACCGTGCTGGCCGACCTGCTGCGCTCGGCCGAGACGCTGATCCGCCGCCGCTCGATGGTGTTCGTGGTGTCCGACTTCATCAGCGCGCCGGGCTGGGAACAGCCGCTCGGCCGGCTGGCGCGCCGCCACGAGGTGGTGGCGGTGCGGCTGTACGACCCGCTGGAGCTGAAGCTGCCCGATGTCGGGCTGGTCACCTTGCAGGACGCCGAAAGCGGCGAACAGCTCTTCGTCGATACCAACGACCCGGCGTTTCGCCAGCGCTTCGAGGCGCTGACCGCCCGCCACGAGGCCGAACTGCGCGCCGCTCTCGGCCAGGCGCAGGTCGACACGCTCGAACTGGCCACCCACGACGACCTGCTCGAATCGCTGCTGCGCTTCGTGGCGCTGCGCCGCCAGCGCGCCCGCCAGCGCAGTGGTGCGCACATGCCGGCTCACTTGCGTGGCGCCGCGGCGCCCATCGCGCGAGAATCGCACCATGAAGTTCCTGTGGCCTGAGGCACTGTGGGCCGCTGCCGTGCTGGCGCCGCTGCTGGTGCTGCTGTACCTGTGGTTGCTGCACCGGCGCAAGAAGAGCACGGTGCGCTTCGCCAGCATCGCGCTGGTCAGGCAGGCGCTCGGCAAGGGCCCGGGCTGGCGTCGTCACGTGCCGCCGCTGCTGCTGGGGCTGGCGCTGCTGACGCTGATGGTCGCGGTGTCGCGGCCGACCGCGGTGATCAAGCTGCCGTCGCAACAGGAGACGATCATCCTGGCGATGGACGTGTCGGGCAGCATGCGCGCCTCCGACATCAAGCCCACCCGCCTGGCCGCCTCGCAGGAGGCGGCCAAGAACTTCGTCAACGACCTGCCCAACAGCGTGCGCATCGGCGTCGTCGCGTTCGCGGGCACCGCCGCGGTGGTGCAGGCCCCGACGCTGAGCCGCGAGGACGTGGTCGCGGCGATCGACCGCTTCCAGCTGCAGCGCGCCACCGCGATCGGCTCGGGCATTGTGCTGTCGCTGGCCACGCTGTTCCCCGACGCCGGCTACGACCTTTCGCAGATCACCGGCGCGCGGCCGATGCCGCCGGGCTTCGGCGACACGCAGAAGGAGAAACCCGCGTTCAAGCCGGTCGAACCCGGCTCCTACGCGTCGGCGGCGATCATCCTGCTGACCGACGGCCAGCGCACCACCGGCCCCGACACGCTCGAGATGGCCAAGCTCGCCGCCGACCGCGGCGTGCGCATCTACACCGTGGGCATGGGCACGACGCAGGGCGAGATCATCGGCTTCGACGGCTGGAGCATGCGCGTGCGCCTCGACGAGGAGACGCTCAAGCAGGTGGCGCTGCTGACGCGCGGCGAATACTTCTACGCCGGCACCGCCGAAGACCTGAAGAAGGTCTACCAGGGCCTGTCGAGCAAGCTGGTGGTCGAGAAGCGCGAGACCGAGATCACGGCGCTGTTCACCGCGCTGGGCGCCCTGCTCGCGCTGGTCGCCGCGGGCTTGAGCCTGTGGTGGTTCGGCCGCGTCACGTAGCCGCAGACGAAAACGCGGCGCCGTGACGCCGCGTCGCGGGGCCTTCCGCGGCCTCAGTACATCAACCGGCCATCGGCGGTGACGACGCCGATGTCGACGAAGCTGCTGCCGACGTTGTTGCGCGCGAAGTTGACGCGAAAGCCGCCCATGTCGTACTCGCCCATCGTGCGCAGCGTCCGCGCCACGCCGTCGGGGGTGACCTCCTTGGCGCGGCGCGCCGCCTCGGCGAACACACGCGCGCTGATGTAGCCCTCGAGGTGGAACGAGGTGTACTGCTTGACCTCCGGGAAGGTGGCCTTCATGCCCGCCTGGAACTCGCGCTGCAGCGGTAGCGCCACGCCCATCGGGTTGGGGAATGTCTGCGCCAGCGCCACGCCGCGCGAGCCGCTGCCGGCGATCTTGGTCAGCAGGCCCGCCGGCACGTACGACAGCGCGAACACGAACGAGCCGGCGCCCGCGTGGCGCAGCTCGGCGATGCCGTCGGCCATGAAGCGCGGCGAGCCGATCACCAGCACGGCCTTGGCTCCGCTGTCGCCGGCCTTCTTGGCCGCGGCGGCCAAGCTGGCCTTCTCGGTGGTGGCCTGGAACGGCAGCACCTCGATGCGATGCGTCTGCGCCGCAACTTGAGCCATCTTCAGGCCCGAGGTGCCGATGACGATGTCCTGGTGCACGACCGCGAGGCTGGGCACGCCCAGCGTGGCGGCGTGGCCGACGATCTTCTCGATCTGCTGCTTGTCGCCGGCGCGGATGTGGAACAGCTTCGGATGCCCCGGGTTGCGCAGCGCCTCGGCGCCGGGAATCGCATTGATCACGATCACGTCGGCCTGATCGAACAGCTTGTCGTTGAGCGCATGGCTCAGCGCCGACGATCCGATCGGCGACAGCAGCGCCACCGGCTTGCGCTGCAGCGCCTGCCCGAACGCCTTGGCGAAGCCTTCGGGGCTGTAGGTGTCGTCGATCTCGAAGAACGAGACGCGCCGGCCATTGACGCCTCCGCGCTCGTTGAGCTGCGCCAGGCAGGCTTTCATGCCCTGGTTGAGCTGCGGCGCATCGGGCACCGGCAGCACCGTGAACGGCCCGACCTGGCCGACGACGATGTCGCCTTCGGCGCCGTGGACCAACGCGGGCGCGGCCGCGGCGGCCAGAATCCCCTCGCCGAAACGGCGTCTTGTCAGCATCATGCCAATCCCCCGGCCCGCTCCCCGCGGGTGTCCCCGATGCTAAGCAGCGTGCGCCGGCGCGGCGCACCGCGAATCGGCCCGGGCGTGAAGTGGTTGGCCAACACCGGCGCCGGTTCGACCGCCTGGGTGCCGATGGGGTGTCGATCATGCGGACCGATGTCACGGCCTGTTCGGCGGCGCCCGCCACGACAATGGCACCCCACCCCGGTTCAGAATGAACAAGAACGCCAATGAACTGCACCGCATCGTCGTCGTCGGCGGCGGCGCGGGCGGGCTCGAACTCGTCACCCGGCTCGGCAATAGGCTCGGCAAGCGCGGGCGCGCGCACATCACCCTGATCGAGAGGGCGCGCACGCACCTATGGAAGCCGCACCTGCACGAGATCGCCGCTGGCAGCATCGACCTCCACGACCATGCGGTCGACTACCTGGCGCAGTCGCACTGGAACGGCTTCCGTTATCGGCTGGGGAGCATGTCCGGGCTCGACCGCCAGCGGCGCGAAGTGCACGTGTCGCCGGCGCTCGACAGCGACGGCACACCCATCACGCCGCCGTACACGCGCGGCTACGACACGCTGGTGATCGCCACCGGCAGCCACACCAACGACTTCGGCACACCCGGGGTGCTCGAGCACGCGATCGCGCTCGAGACCCCGCACGACGCCGAGCGCTTTCATGTGCGCCTGGTCAACGCCTGCATCCGCGCGCACGTGCAGGGCACCGCCGCGGGCCCGCGCCAGGTGACGGTGGCGATCGTCGGCGGCGGCGCCACTGGCGTCGAACTGGCGGCCGAGTTGCGTCAGGCACTGCGCCTGCTCGTCAGCTACGGACTCGACCAGATCGACCCCGAGCGCGACATCGGCATCCACCTGATCGAAGCCGGGCCGCGCATCCTACCCGCCTTGCCCGAGCGCATCGCCGACGCCGCGGCCGAGCTGCTGCGCGGCATGGGTATCAGGCTGCGCTGCAGCACCAGGGTGAGCGCGGTGCGCTCCGACGGCGTCGAACTCGCCGCCGGCGAGTTCGTGCCTGCGCAGTTGGTGGTGTGGGCCGCCGGTATCAAGGCGTCGCAGTGGCTACGCGACCTCGACGGGCTGGAGAGCAACGACATCCACCAGCTCGTCGTTCGCCCCACGCTGCAGACCACGCGCGACGACGCCGTGTTCGCGATCGGCGATTGCGCGGCCGCGCCGTGGCTGGGCCACGAGGGTAACGTGCCGCCTCGCGCCCAGGCGGCGCACCAGCAGGCTTCGCATCTGGCCCGGCAACTGGCGCGGCGCCTGAACGGCCGACCGCTCGAGCCCTGGCGGTACCGCGATTTCGGCTCACTCGTGTCGCTGGGCGAACACTCGACGGTCGGCTTCCTGATGGGTGCGCTGGTCGGCCGCAAGCTGTGGGTCGAAGGCCTGTTCGCTCGCGCGATGTACTTGTCGCTCTACAAGTTGCACGAGCTGGCGGTGCACGGCTGGTGGCGCACCGCGCTGGGCACCGCGTCACGCGTGCTGACGCGACCGCTCGCGCCGCGCGTCAAGCTGCACTGAGGCACGCTCGCAGCAGGCGCGGCTACGCCGATGCGCCGCAGGGAATGATCTTGAACTCGACGCGGCGGTCGAGCGCGTCGGTCACATCGTCGGTGCCGGTGCCGATGATGTTCTCGCGCCAGCCGACCCCGCTGGCCTTGGTGCGCGAGCCCAGTTCGGGAGCATCGGCCTCGAGCTTCTGCTTGATCACGGTCGCGCGCGCCTGCGACAGGCGGTCGTTGACCTGTTCGCTGCCGGTGTGGCTGGTGTGGCCGATCACGTTCATGCACACCTTGGCCCCCGCCGCCTGGCGCGCGATCTGGCGCAGCCAGATCGCGTACGGCCCGCTGACCTTCGGGTCCGACCAGAACTCGGTGCTGCCCGGGTTGAACAGGAACTTCACGCCGAGGTTGTGCTGCTGCAGGCCGAACGCGACGATGCGGCCGAACGCCTGCTCGGCCTCGGCGGTGCGGCCCAGCCGCCAGCTCGCGAGGTAAACACCGTTGAGCGCGCGCAACTGTTCGCCCGCCGGCGTCGACAACGCGTTGTTGTACAGGCCGAGCGCATCCTGGTAGCGGTTCGAGTTGTAGGCGTTGTTGCCGTCGTTGACCAGCGCCGAGGCGGCGAGGCGGTCGAGATAGGCGCTGTCGGCTGCCTGCCCGGGCGGAGTCTGCGCGGTGCGGATGTAGCCCTCGACGACCGCGTCCTTCAGCAACACCGGGCTGTCCTGGTAGTAGGCGGTCGGCCGGGTGTCGAGGCCATCGTCGCGCGCCACCGCACTGGCCTGCGCGAGCACCTTGCGCGTGGCCAGCTCGACCAGCGCGAGGTTGATCTGGAACGGCCGGCGCGCACCGCCGCCGGCGCCCGCCGCGCTGCGCACCGTGGTGCCGATCAGCAGGTACTGCGCGCGCGCCAGGTTCGGGCCCTGGAACGCGAGCAGCTCCATCTGCTGATGCTGGCCCAGGCGCTCGACCACCTTCTGTTCCATCAGCCGGGTCACCCCGGTCTGTTGCCCCGATGCGGCGTCGATCATCGGATCGACGACCACGGCCTTGCGATTGACCTTGGCCTCGACCTTCGCGAGAAACGCCGGCAGCCTCTGCGTCTGGGCCACCAGGCCGTCGATGGCCTGGCCGACCGCCTGATCGAACGGCAGCTCGTTGCTGAGCACGGTCGGGCCGGTGCTCTGGCAGCCGGCGCCGCCGAGCATCAACAACGCGGCAGCCACCGCCATCCATTGCAACATCACCGCTGCGATCGACCGCGAACCGACCTTCATTTACGGCACTCTCCCTTCAGCATGGCTTCGTCCTGCGCGCTCAACTCCTCGCCGAGCGACGCGCGGGTAATGATCTCCGTGCAACGCGGGTTTGGCGAGTTCTTTCTAGGGATCGCGCGTACCACGGGTGCGGGGGGTCGCTGCGGCACATCGGCGATCGCCGTGGGCTCTGCTGCGCTGGCCGGCGTGGCCGGCGGGATCGCTTCGATCGCCGGCGCGGGAGTCGCGCTCACCGCGGCAGGCGGCGCATCCACGGGAGCCGGCGCCACGATGCGCGGGCCTGGCGCCGGTGACTCGACGCCCGGTTCGATGCGCGGCTGCGCTTCGATCACAGGCGCCTTGCCAGGCGATGGCAGGCTCCACCACGCCAGCGCGAGTGCGCCGGCCAGAGCGAGACCGGCCAGCAGCAGCCAGGCGCCAGCCACGCGATGCGATGGCACCGCGGCACGCGGTGGGACCGGCGCCGCCCGAGGCGGCGGTGCAGGAGCGGCCGCAGGCGGTGCTGCAGGCGCGGCGGCCGGCGCGCCTGC
>JAJVIL010000117.1 GCA_022072045.1 Burkholderiaceae bacterium
CACGCGCGAGGGCGCGATCGACTGCACCGTCGCCGGTGGGCCCGCCGATGGCCGCAGGCGGCGGCGGGCCCAGTGCCGCGGCCAGCGTGCGCGTGGTGTGCACGCGGGGCAGCCAGCCGCCGCATTCGGCCAGTGCCCTGCGCGCCGGCGCGATCAGTTCGGCAAACGGCAACAGCACCACGGCATCGGCCGGCGCCAGGCTTCGTTGCGCCAGCCAGGCGTGGATGACCTGCGCGGTCTCGCGCCACATTGCCACCGGCGACGACCGAGCGGCAGGCAGGTGCAGCGTTTCGACAGCAGTCATGGTGCGGTCGATTTTGCGCTGCGCGCAGGGCCAAGGGCCGATGTGTCAGAATCGTTGCAGTGCCCGTGTGCAGGGGCACGCGCCGAGGAGGCCCGATGGGCAGCGAACTGATCAAGCATGTCTCCGATGCGTCGTTCGACAGCGACGTGCTGAAGTCGGACAAGCCGGTGCTGGTGGACTACTGGGCCGAGTGGTGCGGGCCGTGCAAGATGATCGCCCCCATCCTCGACGAGGCCGCCAAGGACTACGGCGGCCGTCTGCAGATCGCCAAGATGAACGTCGACGAGAACCAGGGCGTGCCGGCCAAGTACGGCATCCGCGGGATTCCGACGCTGATGTTGTTCAAGGACGGCCAGCTTGCAGCCACCAAGGTCGGCGCGCTGTCGAAGTCGCAATTGACGGCATTCCTCGACGGTCATCTATAATCGCGCCCATTGCGGCCCGGGGCCTGACAGCCCGGACTGTCGCCGCCAGAAGATTGCCGCCGCGTCAGTGCTTTCAGACGCGGTCCCGGCCCTCAACCCCAGCGCTTGAACCATCCGCTCCGCGATGCGGAGCGATCACGCTGCGGAACACGGCCGGACATCCCGGTCGCCGTCCGCAGGCAGCGGGCCCGACCTTCCACCCCGACAAGACGATGCATCTGTCCGAACTGAAGGCGCAACACGTCTCCGCGCTCATCAAGATGGGCGAGGAATTGGAGATCGAGAACGTCGCTCGCATGCGCAAGCAGGAGTTGATGTTCGCGATCATGAAAAAGCGCGCCAAGGGCGGCGAGCAGGTGTTCGGCGACGGCGTGCTCGAGGTGCTGCCCGACGGCTTCGGCTTCCTGCGCTCGATCGACACCAGCTACATGGCGTCGACCGACGACATCTACCTCAGCCCCAGCCAGATCCGCCGCTTCAACCTGCACACGGGCGACATGGTCGAGGGCGAGGTGCGCGTGCCCAAGGACGGCGAGCGCTACTTCGCGCTCGTCAAGGTCGACAAGGTCAACGGCCTGACGCCCGAGGAGAGCAAGCACAAGATCATGTTCGAGAACCTGACGCCGCTGTTCCCGAAGGAGCAGTTCAGGCTCGAACGCGACATCAAGGCGAGCGACGAGAACATCACCTGCCGCATCATCGACCTGATCGCTCCGATCGGCAAAGGCCAGCGCGCGCTGCTGGTGTCGCAGCCCAAGAGCGGCAAGACGATCATGATGCAGCACCTGGCGCACGCGCTGGTGGCCAACTATCCCGAGGTGCACCTGATCGTGCTGCTGGTCGACGAGCGGCCCGAGGAAGTGACCGAGATGATCCGCACCGTGCGCGGCGAGGTCATCAGTTCGACCTTCGACGAGCCCGCGGCGCGCCACGTGCAGGTGGCCGAGATGGTGATCGAGCGCGCCAAGCGCCTGGTCGAGCTGAAAAAGGACGTGGTGATCCTGCTCGACTCGATCACGCGCCTGGCTCGCGCCTACAACAACGTGCTGCCCTCTTCGGGCAAGGTGCTCACCGGCGGCGTCGATGCCAACGCGCTGCAGCGGCCCAAGCGCTTCTTCGGCGCCGCGCGCAACGTCGAGGAAGGCGGATCGCTCACCATCATCGGCACCGCGCTAATCGACACCGGCTCGAAGATGGACGAGGTGATCTACGAGGAGTTCAAGGGTACCGGCAACTGCGAGATCCACCTCGACCGCCGCATGTCGGAGAAGCGCGTCTACCCGTCGATCCTGCTCAACAAGAGTGGCACCCGGCGCGAGGAGCTGCTGCTCAAGCCCGAGATCCTGCAGAAGACCTGGATCCTGCGCAAACTCCTCTATCCGATGGACGAGATCGAGGCGATGGAGTTCATCCTCGACAAGATGAAGGCCAGCAAGAACAACCTCGACTTCTTCGACATGATGAGGCGTGGCGGGTAGGGCCGAGGCCCGACGCAAGACGCGGCGGGCGTTCGCGTCGTCTCGCTAGTCCGGCAGCTTCGACGGCGACGAAAACGGCCGGTTGGCATCGACCACGAACATCACCAGCGCGTGCAGATCGGTGCTGCCGCTGCTGGACACCTGCATGGCCACGTCGGCGCCCTGCCCGGTCTCGCTCTGCCCGGGCCGGATCCGCATGACTCCGTGCGGCGAACGAATGCTTTGTTCGCCGCTCAGCACGTAGAAGGCCTCCGATCCGGGGTGCGAATGGATCGACGTGATGCTTCCGGGCGGGCCGCTCGCCTCGTTGATGCGCAGCAAATAGTCGGTCGCCGTGATCCTCGGCACCGGCCCCACCTGCGTCACGTGCTTGCCCCCCACCGAAGCCGCGAGCCCCGCGGGACCCAGCCGGAACAGCCACACCTTGCCGGCGGATTCGACCGCGAGGCCCATCGGGCCGGCCGCCACCTGTGCCTCGCCCAGCGTCGGGAAGTTCTCGATCTGCCAGAACAACTGCCCGTCCGGCAACGACTGCATCTTCTTTTCGGCCAGCGGCTTGATCACCAGTTTCGGTTGCGCTGGCGCCCCCGTGGATGCCAAACCCACGGCAGCGATCAGTGCGACCTTGCAAATCCACGAACCCTTCATCGGTCACCTCCATCGGTTGAGCCCGCAGCGCGAGCGGGCCCCTATGTCATCAGTGAGCGATGGACAAGTCCCCACCAATCGATTAGTTTTTGGTGACGGAATGGAGAGCGGCGGTGCTGCAGCGGGTCAATCACGAGCCTGAGCCAATTGCCGCGACGCGCATTGGCCAGTGGTGCATTGCGCCCGACCTGAACCAGATCAGCCGGGGCACCGAAGTCGTGCGCCTCGAACCGAAGGCCATGGCGGTGCTGCTCCACCTGGCGAGCCGACCCGGCGACGTGGTGAGCCGTGACGCACTGCTGGCCGCCGTGTGGCCCAACGTGGTCGTCGGAGACAACGCGTTGACGCAGGTGATCATCAAGCTGCGCAAGGCGCTCGGCGATACCGCACGCGAGCCGGCGTATGTCCAGGCGATCTCGAAGAAGGGCTATCGATTGATCGCTGCCGTCGACCACGGGCCACAGCGCGCGCAGGCGGCGGCCGAAGCGCCGGCGTCACGGCCACTCTCGACGCCGGCTCGTGCCGATGCCGACCCGCCTTCACCCAACGTCGGCAGGCGACAGGCTCGAACCGTGTGGGGGATCTCCGCGACACTGGTGATCGCATCCGCAGCCGGCGGATGGTGGCTGTGGCAGGGGCAGGCAGGCGACACGGCAGCACGCGGTCTCGAATCGCGCAGTGTCCCGGGCGATGCCTTGCCGCTGGTCAGCGTCGAACGGTTCGAGGTCGTCGGCCAAGACCCACGGCTCGTGCTGCTCGCACGCGGCATCACGGCCGATCTGGTCACCGATCTGTCGAAGGTCTCCAACCTGCGCGTCGCCACCGGCCTCGAGGAGTCATCGAGCCGCGCAGCGGGCAGGACGCAGGCGCGCTATGTCCTTTCGGGTGCGGTGCAAGGTGACGACGGGCGCCTGCGCGTGCACGTGCATCTGGCCGATCTGGTCCTTGGCCGGCAACTGTGGTCGCAGCGTTTTGACCGGAACCAGTCCGACCTCTTTGCGGTTCAGGACGACCTCGTGCGCAACATCCTGGCTTCGTTGCCGGTCAAGGTGAGCGAGGCCGAGACTTCGCGGCTGGCCCAGCGCTACACGCGCAACCTGGATGCCTACGAACACTTCCTGCGCGGCCAGGGTGCGCTGCTGGTGCGCAGCCGGGCGCAGAACGAAACCGCGCGCGAGCTGTACTGGGAGGCGATCCGCGCCGATCCGGGGTTCGCGCGCGCCTACGCCGGGCTGGCGATGACCTACGCGCTCGACTACCAGTTGGGCTGGGCCGCCGACGGCGACGCCGCGCTGACCCGCGCGATCGAATTCGCACGGACGGCGGAGCAGATGAGCCCCGAGATCGCCGAAACGCATTGGGTGCTCGGCTTTGTCCACACGCAACTGCGCCAGCACGTCGAGGCATTGCGTCACCTCGACCGCGCGCTGCGCTTGAATCCGTCCTACGCGGATGCCTACGCACTCAAGGGAGGCATCGCCACGTACATCGGGCGGCCGCGCGAGGGCGTCGGATTGTTGCGCACGGCTTTCCGGCTGAACCCGCACGCGGGCTCGCTGTACTTCCTGCTGCTCGGCCGCGCGTACTACTTCCTGGGCGACGGCCAACAGGCGCGGGTCAACCTCGACCAGGCACTGCTGCGCAACCCGCAGAACCTGGAGGCGCGCGTCTATCTGGCCGCCGTAGACCAACAGGAGGCCAGGCTCGACGCGGCGCAATGGGAGGCGGGAGAGATTCGAGCGCTCGAACCTGCGTTCGATGTGCAGCGCTGGCTCGCGTCGTACCCTCTGACCGATGCCGCACAAAGGGAGCGGCTGCTGACAGCCTTGCGGCGGGTCGGGCTCTAGCCAACGTACAATTGCGCCCTTCCCCGCTGCGGAAAGTGCGCCCCACTGCGGCAGGCGTGGCTCCCGGCTCCCAGCACCGAGGCATCAATGAAACAAGGCATCCACCCCGAATACCGCGAGATCTGCTTCGTCGACCTGTCCAACGGCTTCAAGTTCGTCACCCGCTCGTCGTTGCAGACGAAGGAGACGATCACGATGGACGACGGCCGCGAGCTGCCGCTGGTCAAGCTCGAAACGACCAGCGAGTCGCACCCCTTCTATACCGGCACCCAGAAGAGCGTCGACAATCTCGGCGGCCGGGTCGAGAAGTTCCGCAACAAGTTTGCCCGGGTCGGCCTCAAGAAGTGAGCCCCCTGCGCCCGACAACACAAGGCAGCTTCGGCTGCCTTTCTTGTTGTAAACGCCTCCGGCGGCCCCTTTCGTTGCAGGCAGCTTCGACTGCCTTGTGTTTGCTTGCAGCGGGCCGCGGCTGCCGCAACGCCTGCGTCATGATCGCCCCGTGAAGGCGAACACGGCCCCGAATCCAGCGCTGGTCACCAGCGACGCGGCGCGCCGACTGCCGCGCATTGCGCTGCTGCTGCTGTGTGCCGCCTACGTGCTGCCCGGCGTGTTCGGGCGCGATCCTTGGAAGAACGCCGACCTGACGGCGTTCGGACAGATGCTGGCGCTGGCCGACGGCCGCACGTCGTGGCTGGCGCCTGCGCTCGGCGGCGTGCCCACCCATTCGGCGCCGCTGCCGAACTGGCTCGGCGCGTCGTTCATCATGCTCACGCAGTCGCAGCTGGATCCGGCGCTGGCGGTGCGCATCCCGTTCGCGCTGCTGCTGGCGTTGACGCTGGTGGCGTTGTGGTACGGCTGCTTCGCGTTGGCGCGCACCGAGGCCGCGCAGCCATTGCCGTTCGCGTTCGGCGGCGAGGCTGCGGGCGTCGACTATGCACGCGCCATCTCCGACGCCTCGATCCTGGCCATGGTGGCCACGCTCGGTCTGCTGCAACTGGGCCACGAAACCACGCCCGAGCTGGCGCAACTGACCGCGGTGGCGGCCACGCAATGGGCGCTGGCCGTGGCGCCGTATCACCCGGGTCGGGCGCGCATCGGCATCGTGCTGTCGCTCCCCGCGCTGGCCTGCAGCGGCGCGCCGACGATCGCTGCCGTGCTCGGTGTGGTCGGGGCCGTGATTTGCGCGCGCTCCACGTATGGCGGCGTGCACCGCTTCGGCTGGTGGGTGGCGGCAGCCACGCTGCTGGCGTGCGCAGCGGCCTGGCTGCTCGGCCAGTGGGCATGGCGCGTCACGCCGCCCACGCTGCAGCAATGGCCCTCGATCGCACGGCAGTGGCTGTGGTTCTTGTGGCCATCGTGGTTGCTCGCGCTGTGGTCGCTGTGGCGCTGGCGCCGCTTTCTGTCGCGGCGACACGTGGCGATTCCCTTGTCGGCGCTGATCGCCGCGCTGGCGGCCAATCTGGCGATGGGCGGTTCCGATCGCGCGCTGATGATCGGGTTGCCCGGCATCGCGGTGTTGGCCGCGTTCGCCTTGCCGACTCTGAACCGCAGCACCAGCTCGGCGATCGATTGGTTCTCGGTGTTCTTCTTCACGCTGCTCGGGCTGTGGGTGTGGGTCATCTATATCGCGATGCAGAGCGGCGTCCCGGCGCGCACCGCGGCCCACGTGGCCAAGCTGATCCCGGGCTTCGTGCCGCACTTCGCCTGGCTGCCGCTGATCGTCGCGACGCTGGCCACCGCGGCGTGGCTTTGGCTGGTGCGCTGGCGCACCGCCCGCCACCGAGCGGCCATCTGGCGCAGCCTGGTGCTGCCGGCCGGCGGTGTGGTGCTGGCGTGGACGCTGGCGATGACGCTGTGGCTGCAGCCGCTGGACTACGCACGCAGCTATCGCGCGCATGTCGCGCTGCTCGAGAAGCACATTCCGGCCGGGGTGTGCATCACTGCGCCGGCCCTGCCGCTCGCGTTGACGGCGGCCCTCGAGTACTACGGCCACTGGCGCGTCGATGCACGGCCCGACGCCCTCGACAGCAGCGCTTGCCCCATCTTGGTCAAGGCCGGAACGATCGCCCGGCCACCGGTCACGCCTGCAGGTTGGCAGGCGATCGCGATCGAGCGCCGCCCCACCGACAAAGACGAGGTCACCGGCGTCTATCGCCGGGCTCAGCGCTGACCGCGCCGCAATTCGGCGGGCTCGCCGTTGCGCAGTCAGGCCGCCGCGGCGCGCGCCAGCCGTTCGGCGCAGCCACGCGCCAGCTCGGCGTCGCTCGCCTCGACCATCACACGCAGCAAGGGTTCGGTGCCGGAGGCGCGGATCAGCACCCGGCCGGAGTCGGCGAGATCGCGTTGCACCGCCTCCTGTTCGGCAGCCAGCGTGCGGTTGGCCTTCCAGTCGACGTCGGGGGACAGGCGCACGTTGATCAGCGTCTGCGGAAACAGCGACACGCCGTGCAGCAGTTGCGACAGTTCGCGGCCGCTGCGACGCACTGCCTGCAGCACCTGCAAGGCGCTGATGATCCCGTCGCCCGTGGTGTGCTTGTCGAGCGCGAGCAGATGACCCGAGCCCTCGCCGCCGAGCAGCCAGCGCCGCGCCGTCAGTTCCTCGAGGATGTAGCGGTCGCCGACGCGGGCGCGCACCAGCGGCACGTCGCGGCGCTTGAGCGCCAGCTCGATTGCCATGTTGGTCATGAGCGTGCCGACCGCGCCTTCGACCGTCTGGCCGCTGGCCAGGCGCTCGGACACCATCACGTACAGCAACTCGTCGCCGTTGTAGACGCGACCGGCGCCGTCGACCATCAGCACGCGGTCGGCGTCGCCGTCGAGCGCGATGCCGTAGTCGGCCTTGTGCTCGATCACCGCCTTCACCAGCGCCGCCGGCGACGTGGCGCCGACACCGTCGTTGATGTTCAGGCCATCGGGCGAGACACCGATCGCCACCACATCGGCGCCGAGTTCGTGGAACACGTCGGGCGCGACGCGGTACCCTGCCCCGTGCGCCGCATCGACCACGATCTTCAAGCCCCGCAACGAGAGATCGTGGTGCACCGTGGCCTTGCAGAACTCGATGTAGCGTCCGCCCGCATCGTCGATGCGGCGGGCCTTGCCCAGCCCCATCGAATCGACCCACTGCGCGGGCTCGCCGAGCGCGGTCTCGACGGCGTGCTCCCATTCGTCGGGCAGCTTCTCGCCTGCAGCCGAGAAGAATTTGATGCCGTTGTCGGGGTACGGGTTGTGCGACGCACTGATGACGATGCCCAGGTGCAGCCGCAGCGCGCGCGTGAGGTAGGCCACCGCCGGCGTGGGGATCGGGCCGCACAGCAAGGTGTCGACGCCGGCCGAGGCGAAGCCGGCCTCGAGTGCCGACTCGATCATGTAGCCGGAAATGCGCGTGTCCTTGCCGATCACCACCTGGGGGCGCGTGGCGCCGCGGCGCAACACGCGGCCCACCGCGTGGCCGAGCCGCAGCAGAAAATCCGGCGTGATCGGCGACTGGCCGACCATGCCGCGGATGCCATCGGTGCCGAAGTAGCGTCTTGCCATCATCTCCCCATCATGCGTTGAAGCCGCTGCGGCGCCACACTGCCAGTGCATCGACAGTTGCCGCCACGTCGTGCACCCGGACGATGCGCGCACCGCGCTGCACCGCGGCCAACGCGGCGGCCAGGCTGGCCGGCAGTCGCCCCTCGGCGGCGCGGCCGGTGAGCACGCCCAGAGTCGATTTGCGCGACCAGCCGATCATCAGCGGCTGGCCGATCCCGCACAGCGTCTCGAGACTCTGCATCAGCGCCCAATTGTGCTCCGGCGCCTTGCCGAACCCGATGCCCGGGTCGAGCACGATGCGCGATTTCGCCACACCGGCGCGCTCGGCTCGCACCAGCTGCTGCAGCAGGAAGGCGTGAACCGCCCCCACCACATCGTCATAGGCCGGCGCACGCTGCATCGTCGCCGGATCGTCGCCCAGCATGTGCATCAGGCAGACACCGCACGCGCCGTGCGCCGCCACGGCTTCGAGCGCGCCGGCCCCGCGCAGCGCCCTGACGTCGTTGACGATGTCGGCGCCTGCGGCCAGCGCCGTGCGAATCACCTCGGCGCGGCTGGTATCGATAGACACCGGCACGCCGAGCGTGCAGGCATGTTCGAGCACGGGAAGCACGCGGTCGATCTCTTCCTGCACCCCCGGCACGCGCGCCCCGGGGCGGGTCGATTCGCCGCCGATGTCCAGCAGGTCGGCGCCCTCGCCGACCAGCCGATCGCAGTGGGCGCGCGCAGCGTCGGCGTCTTGATGGCGTCCGCCATCGAAGAAGGAATCCGGCGTGACGTTGACGATGCCCATCACGCGCGCCTGCGCGAGGTCGATCGTGTGGCGCGAGGTCTGCCAGAACATCGGAATGACTACGGCTGAAAAACCAACGGGGCCAGCGGCCCCGTCGATTGTGACGCGTGCGCTTCAGGCCACGGTCGCCGGTGCGCCGTCGGCGCTGACCGGCGGCGTCGGGCCGCTCGGCTTGGATCCCGAAGGCGACCAGTCCTTCGGCGGGCGCGGCGGCTTGCCGGCCATGATGTCGTCGATCTGCTCGCCGTCGATAGTCTCCCACTCGAGCAGCGCCTGCGCCATCGCGTGCATCTTGTCCTGGTTGTCCTCGATCAGCTTGCGCGCGATCGCGTACTGCTCGTCGATGATGCGTCGCACCTCGGCGTCGACCTTGCGCATCGTCTCTTCGGAGATGTTGGTGGTCTTGGTCACCGAACGGCCGAGGAACACCTCGCCCTCGTTCTCCGAGTAGACCATCGGGCCCATCAGGTCGCTCATGCCGAAGCGCATCACCATGTCGCGCGCGATCGAGGTGGCGCGCTCGAAATCGTTGCTGGCGCCGGTGGTCATCTGGTGCATGAACACCTCTTCGGCGATGCGGCCGCCGAACAGCATCGAGATGCGGTTGAGCATCATCGTCTTGTCGGTGCTGTAGCGATCCTTCTCGGGCAGCGACACGGTGACGCCGAGCGCGCCGCCGCGCGGGATGATCGTCACCTTGTGCACCGGATCGAGCTTGGGCAGCAGCTTGCCGAGCAGCGCGTGGCCGGACTCGTGGTACGCCGTGTTCTTGCGCTCGTCTTCGTCCATCACCATGGACTTGCGCTCGGTGCCCATGATGATCTTGTCCTTGGCCTTCTCGAAGTCGGACATCTCGACGACGCGGCCGTTGCGCCGCGCGGCGAACAGCGCCGCCTCGTTGACCAGGTTGGCCAGGTCGGCGCCGGAGAAGCCGGGCGTGCCGCGCGCGATCAGGTCGGCGCGCACATCCGCCCCCAGCGGCACCTTGCGCATGTGCACGTTGAGAATCTGCTCCCGGCCGCGGATGTCGGGCAGCGTCACGTAAACCTGGCGGTCGAAGCGCCCGGGGCGCAGCAGCGCCGGGTCGAGGATGTCGGGCCGGTTGGTGGCCGCCATCACGATGACGCCCAGGTTGGTCTCGAAGCCGTCCATCTCGACCAGCAACTGGTTCAGCGTCTGCTCGCGCTCGTCGTTGCCGCCGCCCAGACCCGCGCCGCGGTGGCGACCGACGGCGTCGATCTCGTCGACGAAGATGATGCACGGGGCGCTCTTCTTGGCCTGCTCGAACATGTCGCGCACGCGCGCCGCGCCGACGCCGACGAACATCTCGACGAAATCCGAGCCCGAGATCGAGAAGAACGGCACCTTGGCCTCGCCGGCGATCGCCTTGGCCAGCAAGGTCTTGCCGGTGCCGGGCGGCCCCACCATCAGCACGCCGCGCGGGATGCGGCCGCCCAGCTTCTGGAACTTCTGCGGGTCTTTCAGGAAGTCGACCAGCTCCTTGACCTCTTCCTTCGCCTCGTCGCAGCCGGCGACATCGGCAAAAGTGATCGAGTTGTTGCTCTCGTCGAGCATGCGCGCCCGACTCTTGCCGAAGCTGAAGGCGCCGCCTTTGCCGCCGCCTTGCATCTGCCTCATGAAGTAGATCCACACGCCGATCAGCAGGAGCATCGGGCCCCAGCTCACCAGGATGGTCATCAGGATCGACGGCTCCTCGCGCGGCTTGACGTCGAACTTGACGCCGTTGTTGATCAGGTCACCGATCAGGCCGCGGTCGAGGTAGGTGGCTGTCGAGCGCAGGCGCTTGTCGTCGGTGGTGATGGCCAGGATCTCGGTGCCGCCGTTGCCCTCCTGCAGGGTGACCGACTTGATGCGCTTGGCGCGCACTTCATCGAGAAAGTCGGAGTAGGCGATCTGCTGGCCTTGCGCGACGCCGCGGTCGAACTGCTTAAAGACCGTGAACAGCACCAGGGCGATCACCAGCCAGACCGCAATCTTCGAGAACCATTGATTGTTCACCGCGGCTCCTTCCAGCCTGCATCGGACCCGCGCACCGCCATGCTCCGAGGCTCCGTCTCCACTGCGACGACGCTGAAACGCGCCGAACCTGCGAGCGCAATTGGGGACGATTCTAGTCCAGACAAGAGGCCGCCCCGGCACGCTCGCGGGCTTGCCGCGCGCTCGCAGAATGCGCAATCGTTGGCGTCGGCGCGAGCGGTTTCACCTGGCTTGCTTCAGACCTCTGCCGACCAGAAAGGTTTCGGCGGACTTGTCGCGCGAAGCCTTGGGTTTGACAGCCTTCACAACCCGAAACGTCTGCTTGAAGCGCTCGACCAGCTGGCTGTAGCCGCTGCCGTGGAACACCTTGGCCACCAGCACGCCGTCGCTGGCGAGGTGTTGTTCGGCGAACCCGATCGCCAACTCCACCAGGTCGCTCATTCGCGCCGCGTCGGACACCGCCACGCCCGAGAGATTGGGCGCCATGTCGGAGAGCACGACATCGACCGCGCGGCCTTGCAGGCGATTCGCCAGCTCGTGCGCCGTCGCCTCGTCGCGAAAGTCGCCCTCGATGAACTGCACGCCTTCGATGGGCGCCATCGGCAGCAGGTCGAGCGCGACGATGGTGCCATCGAGCGTGCCGGGCGCCGCACCGCCGCCGGCCTTGGGTGCGAAGCGCCTGCGCACGTACTGGCTCCAGGCGCCCGGAGCGCTGCCGAGATCGACCACCACCTGGCCGGGCCGGAGCAGGCGCAGCGCTTCGTCGATCTCCTTGAGCTTGTACGCGGCGCGCGCACGGTAGTCTTCCTTGCGCGCGAGCTTCACGTACGGGTCGGTGACGTGGTCGTGCAGCCAGGCCCGGTTGACCTTCTTGCTGCGGCTCATGGCGTGGCGCGGATAATGGGCCGATGGCCGCGATCTCGCTGTCCCCGCTGCAACGCAAGGCGTTGCGTGCCTCGGCTCATCATCTCGACCCGGTGGTGATGATCGGCGCCGACGGTTTGAGCCCGGCGGTCCAGCGCGAGCTCGATCTCGCGCTGTCCGCGCACGGCCTGGTCAAGGTGCGCGTGCTGTCGGACTCGCGAGAGCAACGGCAGGCGCTGCTGATCGACGCGGCCGACCGCATGGACGCCGCCGCCGTGCAGCACATCGGCAAACTGCTCGTGCTGTGGCGACCGCCGCTGGCGAAGACCAAGGCCGCGCGCGAAGACCGCTTGCCGGGTCCGCGTACCGTCCGCATCGTCAAGCATTCGAGCAACCCCGCGCGGCGGCCGACGGTGACGAAGGTCAAGGTGCTGGGGAATCAACGCGTCACCGCCGGCGGCCTGGTCAAACACGCCAGGCGACGTGCCGCCAGCATCAAGAAGAAGGCCTCTTGAGCCGCGCGGCGGGCCGCAGGCATGGCGATTCCGGTCCCGGCATCATCGGCGGCCCTCGGTCTCACCGGTAGCGCACGTCGACGATCTCGTAGCTCTTGACGCCGCCGGGGGCCTGCACGTCGGCCACGTCGCCGCTTTCCTTGCCGATCAGCGCGCGCGCGATCGGCGAGCTGATCGAGATCAGCCCCTGCTTCAGGTCGGCCTCGTCGTCGCCGACGATCTGGTAAGTCACGCGCTGGCCGCCCGATTCCTCCTCGAGGTCGACCGTCGCGCCGAACACGACGCGGCCTCCAGCGTCGAGCGCGGACGGGTCGATCACCTGCGCGGCAGCCAGCTTGCCCTCGATCTCGGCGATGCGCCCTTCGATGAAGGCCTGCTTGTCCTTGGCCGCCTCGTACTCGGCGTTTTCCGACAGGTCGCCGTGGCCGCGCGCCTCGGCGATCGCCTGGATCGCGGCGTGACGCTCGACGGTCTTGAGCCGCTGCAGTTCGGTCTTCAGCAAGTCGGCGCCACGGCGCGTGAGCGGAATGGTGGCCATCGCGGGTTCCCTCGCAAAGAGAAAAACGCGCCTACAAGGCGCGTCGCATCGAATTCGACGGCGCCACCACGCGCCGCCGCAGCGCCAGTTTAGTGCAGTTCGGCGTGCAGTTCCTGCAGCGAGGCGACGCCGAGGTCGTCGCGGTGCTTCAGCGCCTCGGTTGCCGCCTCGCAGCCTGCCATCGTGGTGTAGTAGGTCACCCGGTTGGCGATCGCCGCGGTGCGGATGTGGCGCGAATCGGCGATGGCAGTGCGCGTCTCGTCGACCGTGGTGTAGACGAGCTGGATCTCGCCGGCCTTGACTTTGTCCGCGATGTGCGGCCGCCCGTCCTTGACCTTGTTGACCGTCGTCACCGCGACGCCTGCGGCGGCGATCGCCGCCGCCGTGCCCTTGGTGGCCGCGATCTGGTAGCCGAGGTCGACCAGGTCGCCGGCCACCTTGACGGCGCGGTCCTTGTCGGTGTTCTTGACGCTGATCACCACCGTGCCCTTGCTCGGCAGCCGCGAACCCGCGCCGAGCTGGCTCTTGAGCATCGCCTCGCCGAAGCTGCGGCCGACGCCCATCACCTCGCCGGTGGAGCGCATCTCCGGGCCCAGGATCGGGTCGACGCCGGGGAACTTGTTGAACGGGAACACCGCCTCCTTGACGCTGAAGTACGGCGGAATCACCTCGCCGATCGGCCGTCCGCGCGGGCCGCGCTGATCGCTCAGCCGCTGCCCGGCCATGCAGCGTGCTGCGATCTTGGCCAGCGGCTGGCCAGTGGCCTTGCTGACGAACGGCACCGTGCGCGATGCTCGCGGGTTGACTTCGAGCACGTAGACGGTCGCCTCGCCCGGGTTGCTCACGTCGCCCTGGATCGCGAACTGCACGTTCATCAGGCCCACCACCTGCAGGGCGCGCGCCATCAACGTGGTCTGGCGACGCAGTTCGTCCTGCAGCGGCGGCGGCAGCGAGTACGGCGGCAGCGAGCACGCCGAATCGCCCGAATGCACGCCCGCCAGCTCGATGTGCTCCATGATGCCGCCGATCATCACCTCGCGGCCGTCGCTCACGGCATCGACGTCGACCTCGATCGCGTCGTCGAGGAAGCGGTCGAGCAGCACCGGGCTCTTCTCGCTGACTCGCACCGCCTCGCGCATGTAGCGCTGCAGGTCGTTGTCGCCGTGCACGATCTCCATCGCGCGGCCGCCGAGCACGTAGCTCGGCCGCACCACCAGCGGGTAGCCGATCTCGTGCGCGAGCTGGATCGCGGCCTCCTCGGTGCGCGCGGTGCGGTTGGGAGGCTGCCTCAGTTGCAGTTCGTGCAGCAGCTTCTGGAAGCGCTCGCGATCCTCGGCAATGTCGATCGAGTCGGGGCTGGTGCCGATGATCGGCACGCCGGCGCGCTCGAGCTCGAGCGCCAGCTTCAGCGGCGTCTGGCCGCCGAACTGCACGATCACGCCGGCCGGACCCTCCTTGTCGACGATCTCGAGCACGTCCTCCAGCGTCACCGGCTCGAAGTACAGGCGGTCGCTGGTGTCGTAGTCGGTCGACACGGTCTCCGGATTGCAGTTGACCATGATGGTCTCGTAGCCATCCTCGCGCATCGCCAGCGCCGCATGCACGCAGCAGTAATCGAACTCGATGCCCTGGCCGATGCGGTTGGGGCCGCCGCCGAGCACCATGATCTTGCGGCGATCGGTCGGCTCGGCCTCGCATTCCTCCTCGTAGGTCGAGTACAGGTAGGCGGTCTGCGTCGCGAACTCGGCAGCGCAGGTATCGACCCGCTTGTACACCGGCCGTACGCCTTGCGCGTGGCGGGCACGGCGCACCTCGTGCTCGGTGGTGCCGAGCAGCCGGGCCAGCCGCCGGTCCGAGAAACCCATCTGCTTGAGCCGTCGCAGCTCGGCGGCCGCCAGCCCGGCCAGCGCACGGCCCTGCAACTGCCGCTCGACGGCGACGAGCTGCTCGATCTGCGCCAGGAACCATGGATCGATCGCCGTCTCGTCGTGGATCTCGTCCAGGCGCAGGCCGTGGCGGAACGCATCGGCGACGAACAGGATGCGCTCCGGCCCGGCGTTGCCGATCGCCTCGATGATCTGCTCGCGGTCGCCTTCGTGTACCTCGTTGCGCTCGGTGAGTCCATCGATGCCGGTCTCGAGTCCGCGCAGCGCCTTCTGAAAGCTCTCCTGGAAGGTGCGGCCGATCGCCATCACCTCGCCCACCGATTTCATCTGCGTCGTCAGGTGCGGATCGGCCTCGCGGAACTTCTCGAACGCGAAGCGCGGCACCTTGGTGACGACGTAGTCGATGCTCGGCTCGAAGCTCGCCGGCGTCGCGCCGCCGGTGATGTCGTTGCGCAGCTCGTCGAGCGTGTATCCCACTGCGAGCTTGGCGGCAATCTTGGCGATCGGGAAGCCGGTCGCCTTGGACGCCAGCGCCGAGCTGCGGCTGACGCGTGGGTTCATCTCGATCACGATCATGCGGCCGGTCGACGGATCGGTCGCGAACTGCACGTTCGAGCCTCCGGTGTCGACCCCGATCTCGCGCAGGATCGCGATCGACGCGTCGCGCAGGAGCTGGTATTCCTTGTCGGTCAGCGTCTGAGCCGGCGCGACGGTGATCGAATCGCCGGTGTGGATGCCCATCGGATCGAGGTTCTCGATCGAGCAGACGATGATGCAGTTGTCCGCCTTGTCGCGGACCACTTCCATCTCGAACTCCTTCCAGCCGATCAGCGACTCCTCGATCAGCAGTTCGTTGGTCGGCGACAGGTCTAGGCCGCGCTTGCAGATCTCCTCGAACTCCTCGGGGTTGTAGGCGATGCCCCCTCCGGTGCCTCCGAGCGTGAAGCTCGGCCGGATCACCACCGGAAAACCCGGTCCGCCGGTCTGCCGCGCAATGCGCTCTTGCACCGCCTGCGCCTCGTCCCACGAGTGCGCGATGCCGCTCTTGGCCGAATCGAGGCCGATCGAGGTCATCGCGTCCTTGAACTTCAGGCGGTCCTCGGCCTTTTCGATCGCCCGCTCGTTGGCGCCGATCATCTCGACGCCGTACCGGGCCAGCACGCCGTGGCGGTGCAGATCGAGCGCGCAGTTGAGCGCCGTCTGCCCACCCATCGTCGGCAGGATGGCGTCGGGCTTCTCCTTGGCGATGATCTTCTCGATCATCTGCCAGGTGATCGGCTCGATGTAGGTCACATCGGCCATCTCCGGGTCGGTCATGATGGTGGCCGGGTTGCTATTGACCAGGATGACCCTGTAGCCTTCTTCGCGCAGCGCCTTGCACGCCTGCGCGCCCGAGTAGTCGAACTCGCAGGCCTGGCCGATCACGATCGGCCCGGCGCCGATGATCAGGATGCTTTCGATGTCGCTGCGCCTTGGCATGTCATTGGCCTTCCATCAGCGCGACGAACCGATCGAACAGGTAGCCGATGTCGTGCGGGCCCGGGCTCGCCTCGGGGTGACCCTGGAAGCTGAACACCGGCCGATCGGTGAAGGCCAGCCCCTGCAGGGTGCCGTCGAACAGCGATACGTGCGTGGGACGCAGCGTCGGCGGCAGCGACTTCTCGTCGACCGCGAAGCCGTGGTTCTGGCTGGTGATCGAGACGCGGCCGCTGTCGAGATCCTTCACCGGGTGGTTGGCGCCGTGGTGACCGAACTTCATCTTGAACGTCTTGGCACCCGTTGCGAGCGCGAGGATCTGATGGCCCAGACAGATGCCGAAAATCGGCAAGCCGCTCGCCACCAGCGTGCGCGCCGCGCCGATGGCGTAGTCGCACGCCTGCGGATCGCCGGGGCCGCTGCTCAGGAAGACGCCGTCGGGCGCCAGCGCCAGCGCGTCGGCCGCTGTCGTCTGCGCGGGCACCACGGTGACGCGGCAGCCCCGGCTGGCCAGCATGCGCAGGATGTTGCGCTTGACTCCGAAGTCGTAGGCCACGACGTGCCAGCGCGCGGAAGGCGGCGCGGCATGCCCCTCGCCGAGGCGCCACACGCCCTCGCTCCACGCATACGGCTGCTTCGTGGAAACCACCCGGGCCAGATCGAGACCCGCCATCGCCGGCGCGCCCCGCGCGCGTGCAACCGCCTGCTCGATGTCGGCCGGCTCGACGCGCGCGCCCAGCGCGAAGGCCGCGATGCAGCCGTTCTGCGCCCCATGCGAGCGCAGGTGACGCGTCAGGCGGCGCGTGTCGATGCCCGCGATGGCAACCACGTTCTCGCGCTGCAGGAACTGCGCGAGCGTCAGCGTCTGACGGAAATTCGACGCCCGCACCGGCAGATCCCTGATGACCAACCCGGCCGCGTGGACCCGGCCGGCCTCGACGTCCTCGCCGTTGACGCCCGTGTTGCCGATGTGCGGGTAGGTCAGCGTGACGACCTGCCCGCGGTAACTCGGATCGGTCAGGATCTCCTGGTAGCCCGTCATCGCGGTGTTGAACACCGCTTCGCCCACCGTGGCGCCCGCAGCACCGATCGAGTGGCCTGGGAAAACGCTGCCGTCCGCGAGCGCGAGCAGGGCGGGTGGCAAGGCGGCTGGCAAGAAATGGGGCTCCGTCGGTATGCGCGCCCAGCTCCGCTCCACGATTCGGAGGCCGGAGTCCGAGGGGAAACCGTCGACGGAGGTTCGCTAGGCTGCGCGTGCAATGTGGGATGCGCGGACATTATAGCGACGCAGGTTTACGCCCCGCGGCGCGCCTGCGCCCCCCACGATGAGGCCATCGTGAAACACAATTCACCCTGAGACCTGAACTGGAACTTACAATGGCATCGCGGGTCTCAAGCTCGCGTCATCCGTCTTTGGAGGATTCATGGATCAAAGGCTGCAAACCCAGCCCGGCTTCGGCGGCTCCGGCGCGCTGGCCACCGACCGCAATCGTGTCCTGCGCAATACCTACTGGCTGCTCGCCCTTTCGCTGCTGCCCACGGTGCTCGGCGCCTGGGTCGGGATCAGCACAGGCATCGCGACGGCCATGTCGCCGGGCATCAGCCTGATCGTTTTCTTCGCCGGCGCCTTCGGGCTGATCTACGCGATCGAACGCACCAAGAACTCGACCGCCGGCGTCTACCTGCTGCTGGCATTCACGTTCTTCATGGGCCTGATGCTGTCGCGCCTGCTGGCCTTCGTGCTCGGCATGGCCAACGGCGCCACGCTGATCATGACCGCGTTCGGCGGCACCGCGGTGATCTTCTTCGCGATGGCGTCGCTGTCGACGGTGATCAAGCGCGATCTGTCCGGCATGGGCAAGTTCCTGATGGTCGGCGCGCTGATCGTGCTGGTCGGTTTCCTGGTCAACTTCTTCCTGCAGTCGTCAGCGCTGATGCTGACCATGCTGGTGCTGTGCCTGGGCGTGTTCTCGGCGTTCATGCTCTACGACATCAAGCGCGTGGTCGACGGCGGCGAGACCAACTACGTGTCGGCGACGCTGGCGATCTATCTGGACCTCTACAACGTGTTCCAGAGCCTGCTGATGCTGCTCGGCATCTTCGGCGGCGAGCGCGACTGACGCGCCCTGCACGGCCGAGCGAAGGGCCCCTGGAGGGGCCCTTCGTCGTTGTGGGCGATGCGAGCCTACGGCGAGCGGTCGAACACCGCCAGACTCTCGACGTGGGCCGTGTGCGGGAACATGTCGACCACCCCTGCGGCCGAGCAAACGTAGCCGGCCCGGTGAACCAGCAGGCCGGCGTCGCGCGCCAGCGTGGCGGGGTTGCAACTGACGTAGACGATGCGCCGCGGCGGCTGCCACGCCGCGCCGGCCTGCACCAGATCCGCCGCCGCACTGGCCAGCGCGAAGGCGCCTTCGCGCGGCGGGTCGATCAGCCAGCGTTGCGCGCGTGGCAGCGCGAGCAGGTCGGTGTCCGTCAGCTCGAACAGGTTGCGCATCGCGAACGACGCGCGTTCGGCCAGCGCGTTGGCGGCGGCGTTCTCGTTGGCGCGCTGCACCAGGGCCCGGCTGCCCTCGATGCCGAGCACGGCATCGGCACGACGCGCCAGCGCGAGCGTGAAGTTGCCGAGACCGCAGAACCAGTCGATCACCTGGTCGCCAGGCCCCGGGTCGAGGTGGCGCACCGCCTGCGACACCAGCACGCGGTTGACACCGAGGTTCACTTGCGTGAAGTCGGTCGGCCGGAACGCGATCGTCAGGCCGAACTCGGGCAGCCCGTAGGCCAGCGCGCGGCCGCCGGGGTCGAGCGGTTGTGCGCTGTCGGGCCCGCCCGGCTGCAGCCACCACTGGACGCCGTGCGTCGCGGCAAAGCGCCGCAGCCGGTCGCGATCGGGTTCGCACAGCGGGTCGAGGTGGCGCAGCACGAGCGCGCGTACCTCGTCGCCCTCGGCCAGTTCGATCTGCGGCACGCGCTCGCGCGCGGCCATCGCACCGATCAACTCGCGCAGGGCCGGCAGCAGCGCACCCACCTGGGGCGGCAGCACATGGCACTCGGTCATGTCGGCCACGTAGCGCGACTTGCGCTCGTGGAACCCCACCAGCACCGTGTCCTTCTTCGCCACGTACCGCACCGACAGTCGCGCACGCTGGCGGTAGCCCCACGCCGGCCCCTGCAGCGGCCGCAGTACCCGTTGCGGCACGACCTTGGCCAGGTGCTGCAGGGCGTCTTCGAGCACCCGCTGCTTGGCAGCCACCTGGGCCACCGGCTGCAGGTGCTGCATCTTGCAGCCGCCGCAGGCGCGCGGATGCAGGCCGAAGTGCGGGCAGCGCGGTGTCGTGCGCTGCGAGCTCTCGCGCTGCAGCCCGCTCAGCGTGCCCTGCTCCCAGTGGTTCTTGCTGCGCGCGACCGATACCTGCACGCGCTCGCCGGGCAACGCGCCCTCGATGAACACCACCTTGCCGTCGCCACGACGCGCAACGCCCTGCCCGTCGAGGTCGAGCGACTCCACCTGCAACCACGGCGCGTCGCTGTGCATGCGGCGATTATCGGCAGCGCCGCGCGCCGGCCGATGATGAAAGACAAGCGGGCCGCACCGGCGGCCCGCGATGCACCCGCGGTGCCCGACTCAGGGCGACACGTAGCCGGAGATCACCTTCCACTTGCCATCGACGATCTGCGACAGCCGCGACGCGTCGCTGCCCAGGCGCTTCTTGGGCCCGAAGGTGGCCTCGGGGCTGCCGAACATGTCGGGCGGAATCACCATCGTGTCCATCGATTTGATGAAACTGTCGGTGGTGAGATTGGCCCCGGCCTTGGCGGCGGCGCGCGCGAACGCGTCGGCGATCACGTAGCCGTAGGCCGAGAACACCGTCGGATCTTCGTTGAACTTGGTCTTGTACTTGTTGGCCCAGAAGCGGATCGGCTGCGACGCCTCGTCGAGGTACGGCTGCTGCGTGCTCATCGAGGCATACAGGCCGTTCATCGCCGGACCGCCGAGCTTGTGGATCAGGTCGGTGTAGCAGGCGCTGGTGCCGAGGAAGATCGGATTGAACCCGGTCTTGCGCGCCTCGGCGATCGTGCCGATGGTCTCGCGGATGACGGTGCCCATCACCACCAGGTCGCAGTTGGCCGCCTTCATGCGCGCCACCTGCGACGAGAAGTCGGTCGCGCCGCGCTTGTAGGTGGTCTTCTCGGCGATCTCCATGTTGATCTTCTTCAGGCCCGCTTCGGCGCCGCGCACCACCTCGAGGCCGAATTCGTCGTCCTGGTAGATCGCGCACACCTTCTTGACGCCCTTGTCCTTCACCATCTTGGGCAACATGACCAGCATCTGGTCGTAGTACGGCACCGCGAACGCGTACTTCAGGCGGTTGAACGGTTCGTACATCTCGCGCGCCGCGGTCACCGGCATGAAGTTGACGATGTTCTTCTCGAACAGCACCGGCATCGCCGCCAGGTTCTGCGCGGTGCCGATGTGCCCGACCATCATGAAGATCTTGTCCTGGTTGACCAGCTTCTGCGCCGCCAGCACCGCGCGCTTGGGGTCGTAGGCCGAGTCTTCGACCAGCAGCTTGAGCTTGCGCCCGCCGATGCCGCCTTGCTCGTTGATCTCGTCGACTCGCAGCATCATGCCGTTGCGCACCTGCTTGCCGTAACCGGCCAGCGGGCCCGACAGATCCTGGATCGTGCCGATCACGATCTCGTTCTTGCTCACGCCCTGCTGGGCGAAGGCACTGCCGGCCATGAGGGCGCTGGCGGCGAGTGCGGCGGCGAGGAATTTCATGCGGGTCTCCTGCGGGTGGTCATCGGTACATGGCTTCGATCTGCGGTGCGTACTTCGCGTGCACCAGCTTGCGCTTGAGCTTCATCGTCGGCGTCAGCTCCTCGTCCTCGGCCGTCAACTGGGTCTCGAGCAGATGGAAGCGCTTGATCTGCTCGACGCGCGCGAACTTCTTGTTGACCTTGTCGATCTCCGCCTCGATCAGCGCGCGGATCTCCGGCGCGCGCGTCAGGCTCGTGTAGTTGGAGAACGGGATGTCGCGCTCCTGCGCGAAGCGCTCGACGTTCTCCTGGTCGATCATCACCAGCGCGGTGAGATACGGCCGCTTGTCGCCGATCACCACCGCGTCGGTGACATAGGGGCTGAACTTCAGCTCGTTCTCCCACTCGCTGGGCGTCACGTTCTTGCCGCCCGCGGTGATGATGATGTCCTTCATGCGGTCGGTGATGCGGTAGTAGCCGTCGGCGTCGACGGTGCCGACGTCGCCGGTGTGCAGCCAGCCGTCGCGATCGATCGCCTCGGCGGTCTTCTCCGGCTGGTTGAGGTAGCCGGCGAAGACATTGCGCCCGCGCAGCTGGATCTCGCCGCTGGCCGGGTCGATGCGCGCCTGCACGCCTTGCGCCGCCTTGCCGATGGTGCCGATGCGCATCGCACCGACCGGGTTGACGATGCCCAGGCCCGAGGTCTCGGTCATGCCCCAGCCCTCGAGCATCGGCACGCCGAGCGCGAGGTACCACTGGATCAGGTCGGGCGCGATCGGCGCGGCACCGGTCAGCAGGTAGCGCGCCCGATGGATGCCGATCATCTTGCGCACGTTGTCGAGCACCAGGGCCCGTGCCACGAGGAACTGCAGCTTCAGCCCGGCTGGAACCGGCCGCTGCGCGAGCACGCGAGCGGCAACCCGATGCCCGACGCCGATCGCCCAGGCATACGCCCATTGCTGGGGCCGCGTCGCCTCGCGGATGGCGATCGTCACCGCCGAATAGAACTTCTCCCACACCCGCGGCACGGCGAAGAAGATGGTCGGCGCGATCTCGCGCACGTTCTCGGGCACCGTGTCGGGGTTCTCGACGAAGTTGAGGATCGAGCCCGTGTAGATCGACGAGAACGCGCCGATCATGCGTTCGGCGATGTGGCACAGCGGCAGGAAGCACATGCGCTCGTCGCCCGCCACCTGCGGCAGCACGAGCGCGGCGTGGCGCACCGTCCAGGTCAGGGCGCCGTGCAGGTGCATCGCGCCCTTGGGCTTGCCGGTGGTGCCCGAGGTGTAGACCAGCAGCGCCAGGTCCTCGGGTGCGATCGCCGCGATCCGGTGCTCGAGCGCGTCGGGGAACGCCTTCGCGTGGTCGCGGCCGAGCGCACGCAGCGCCTCCAGGCTCAACACCATCGGATCGTCGAGACCGGACAGGCCCTCCATGTCGAACACCACGATGCGCCGCAGCAGCGGCAGTTGCGCGCGCACCTCGAGCGCCTTGTCGAGCTGCTCGTCGTCCTCGACGAACAGCACGGTCGTGCGCGAGTCCTCGCACAGGTATTGCGTTTGCGGCGCGGCGTCGGTCGGGTAGATGCCGTTGCTGACGCCGCCACACGACATCACCGCCTGGTCGACGAGCACCCATTCGACCACCGTGTTGGCCTGGATCGACGCGGTCTGGCCATGCTCGAACCCGAGCGCCATCAGACCGTGCGCGATCTCGCGCACGGCTTGCGCAGCCTGGTTCCAGCTCCAGCTGCGCCAGACGCCGAGCTTTTTCTCGCGCAGCCACACCGCATCGCCGCGGCGCGCCACGGCGGCCCAGAACAGAGCGGGCACGGTGTCACCGGGCAGGTCATCGACCGCGCCCGGCTTGGCGGCTTGGAGATCCCAGAGATTCGACATCGCAACGGTGCCTGTGCCGCTGGATGCTAGCGCCCCCACCCGCGCACCGGCCTGAGGGAAACGCTGACATCCCCCGCGGCCGCGGCCTATCACCTGCCTCACGCAGCCGGCCAGGCCTCCAGGTACTGGCGCCAATGGGGCTCAGCGTCGGCCGCCAGCGTGGCGCGCACCATGGCCTCTTCCTGCGCGTGCTCGGCCGCGGTCAATCCGCCGCGCATCAACTGGTAGCGACAGTACAGCAGGTAGGTGTTCATGACGTCGGTCTCGCAGTAGCGGCGGATGTCGTCGATGCGCCCTGCGAGCCAGGCGGCGTGCACCGCCGAGCCATCCATGCCGAGCTTGCCGGGCAGGCCGCACAGCTTGGCCATCGTGTCCAGCGGTGCGTTGGCACGCGGCTGGTACAGCGCCAGCAAGTCCATCAGGTCGAGGTGACGGTGGTGGTAGCGCGAGATGTAGTTGTTGAACCTGAACTCGCGGTCGTCCTCGCCGAAGTCCCAGTATTTGCTCGCCACCACGCGGTGCATCAGCCCGCGGTAGTGCAGCACCGGCAGGTCGAACCCGCCGCCGTTCCAGCTCACCAGTTGCGGCACCCGCTTGTCGATGGTCGCGAAGAACTGCTGCACGATGCGCCCCTCCTGCGACGGGCCAGCAGGCCCGGCGCGGTCGACGAACGAGTGCACGCGCAGGCCGTCGGCGCCGCGGTAGACGCAGGAAATGGTCACCACCCGCTGCAGATGGTGCGGCAGAAAGTCGCTCCGACCGTCGGCCGCGCGCTGCGCCAGCTCCTGCGCCAGCACCTGCTCGTCGCTGGCGGTGGCGTCGCTGCCGCGCAGCGCGCGCAGCCCGGCGACGTCGGGAGTCGTTTCGATGTCGAATACCAGGACGGGCCAGCCAGCCATCGCCGTCAGCCCGTGCCGTGCGCGCCGCGGCTCAGCGCGGCGGCAGCAGCCGCGCCGGATCGATCGGCCGGCCCTGGCGGCGGATCTCGAAGTGCAGTTGCACGCGATCGGCGTCGCTCGACCCCATCTCGGCGATCTTCTGGCCACGCCGCACCACCTGGTCTTCTTTCACCAGCAACGCCTTGTTGTGCGCGTAGGCGGTGAGGTAGGTGTTGTTGTGCTTGACGATCACCAGGTTGCCGTAGCCGCGCAGGCCCGACCCGGCGTAGACCACGCGCCCGTCGGCCGCCGCGTACACCGGGTCACCGGCCTTGCCGCCGATCGTCAGGCCCTTGTTCTTGGCCTCGTCGAAACCGGCGATTACCGGGCCGGCGGCCGGCCAGGCCCAGATCACCTCTTCGTCGGGGTCGCGCGCCGACGACGCCGCGCTGGCGGCGTTGGCGGCGGGCGTCGTGCCGGCCAGGGGTGGCAGCGCGCCCACCACGGCCG
>JAJVIL010000054.1 GCA_022072045.1 Burkholderiaceae bacterium
CGAGCGACAGCAGCCAGCGCGCAGCAGCGGCAGCGGGCGAGCGCAGCCACTCGTTCAGGCCGAGCGGCTCGCCGATCGCCGGCACGCGATTGCGCCCGCACTGCTCGCACGCCGCCACCGCCACCGCGCGCCAATGCGCCGCCTTGCGCTGCGCCCGCTCGCCGGCCACGCGCAGCACCGAGCGCTCGCACAGCAGCGGCTGGATCGTCGCCGCGCCCAGCTCGGTGGCCTTTTCGAGCAACGCATCCATGCGTTCGTTGGCGGGCATGCCCACCGCCAGCGTGACGTGCACGCTCGGCTCGCGCTCGACGGTCTCGTGCTGCAGCGTGCGCACGCGCACCTCGCGCCGGGTCATCGCGGTGATCGCGCCGGCCCACTGGCCGCCGCGGCCGTCGAACAGCGTCAGGGCGTCGCCCGGCTGCAGCCGCAGCACCTGCACGTGGCGGGCACCGTGATCGCCCAGCGCCAGTTCCATGCCGGGGGCGAGCGGCTGATCGACATGGATGCGCGGCGCGGCCATGGATCGAGTGTCCCATGGCGCGAGCCGGCTACTTCGGCGACTCGCGCAACTCGCGGCGCAGCACCTTGCCCACCGGCGTCTTGGGCAGGTCCTTGCGGAATTCCACCACCTTGGGCCGCTTGTAGCCGGTGAGGTTGGCCTCGCAATAGGCGCGCACGTCGGCCTCGGTGAGCGCGGGGTCGCGCTTGACGATCACCACCTTCACCGCCTCGCCGGCCTTGGCGTCGGCGATGCCCACCGCCGCCGCCTCGAGCACGCCGGGCATCTGCGTCAGCACGTCTTCGATCTCGTTGGGGTAGACGTTGAAGCCGCTGACCAGGATCATGTCCTTCTTGCGGTCGACGATGCGGAAGTAGCCGCGTTCGTCGACCATGCCGATGTCGCCGCTGCGGAAGTAGCCGTCGGCGGTCATCACCTTGGCGGTCTCGTCCGGGCGCTGCCAGTAGCCCGCCATCACCTGCGGCCCGCGGATCGCGATCTCGCCCGGCGTGCCCGCCGGCACCTCGCGGCCGTCGTCGTCGAGCAGCGCCAGCTCGGTGTTGGGCAGCGGCAGCCCGATGTTGCCCGAGTAGGCGGTGGAGTCCACGGGATTGCAGGTGACCGACGGGCTGGTCTCCGACAGGCCATAGCCCTCGCAGATCGGGCAGCCGGTCTTCTCGAGCCACAGCCGCGCGGTGGCCTGCTGCACCGCCATGCCGCCGCCGACGCTGATCTTGAGCGAACTCCAGTCGACCTTGTCGAAATCGGCGTGGTTGGCCAGCGCCAGGAACAGCGTGTTGACTGCCGGAAAGCTGTGGAACTTGTGATGCGACAGCTCCTTCAGCACCGCAGGCAGGTCGCGCGGGTTCGGGATCAGGACGTTGCTGCCGCCCATGCGCATGCCGAGCATCATGTTCGTGTTGAAGCCGAAGATGTGGTACAGCGGCAGCGCGCACACGGTGACGATCTGCTCGCCGGCCGGGATCTTCTTCAGCGCCGGCTGATACCACGCCTCGGACTGCAGCACGTTGGCCACCAGGTTGCGATGCAGCAGCACCGCGCCCTTGCTGACGCCGGTGGTGCCGCCGGTGTACTGCAGCACCGCGATGTCGTCGGGGCCGATCTTCGGCGGCGTGTACGAGCGGCGGCGGCCCTGCCCCAGCGCGACGTTGAAGCGCACGGCACCGGGCAGCGAGTACGCCGGCACCATCTTCTTCACGTTGCGCACGACGTAGTTGACGATGCCGCCCTTGAGCAGGCCCAGCATGTCGCCCATCGCCGCCAGCACCACCTTCTTGGTGGGCACCGCGTCGGCCACCTGCGCCAGCGTGGCGGCGAAGTTCTCCAGGATGACGATCGCCTTGGCGCCCGAGTCCTTGAGTTGGTGTTCCAGCTCGCGCGGCGTGTACAGCGGGTTGACGTTGACCACCACGTAGCCCGCGCGCAGGATGGCGGCGACTGCCACCGGGTACTGCGGCACGTTGGGCAGCATCACCGCGACGCGATCGCCCTTGTCCAGGCCGAGCGACTGCAGGTAGGCGGCGAACGCGCGCGACGCGTCGTCGACCTGGCCGAAGGTGAGCCGCTTGCCCATGAAGAAGTACGCCGGCAGGTTGCGGTACTTGCCGAAGCTCTCCTCCATCAACGCCACCAGCGACGGACACAGATCGACCCGGATCTGCGCCGGCACACCCGCGGGGTACTGCTTCAGCCAGATCTTCTCCATGCCGCGCTCCTGCTCTCGCGCATCGATTCTGCGCGACGCATGCACCAGCCACGATCAGGGGATTCGATAGCGCGCGCTCGAGCCGCAACCGCGCGATCCGGCTGCGCTCACGCGGTCGCGGCGTCGATCTGCTGCGTGACGTTCAGCCCGCCGCGGTCCTTCAGAACCCACGCGAACGCGCAGCGCCCACCGCTGCGGGCGGCCCAGAGCCTGCCGACCTCGCCCTTCTCGATCTCCTTGGGCATCGACGCGATCTGCGCGCCCTTGTACTCGACGACCAGGATGCGACCATCGGTCAGCTCGCAGACGAAATCCGGGTAGAAGCGCCCGAACGAGGTCGGCAGCCAGAAGCCGGCCACTGGATCGGAGTCGAGATTGCGCGGTCAGGCGGAGCCGGGGCCTGCAGCGGCCGGCGGCGGGCTGCCCGTGACCCGCGCAGGCACTGTGCGATCCACCCTGGCATCGAGCACGTCACGATGAAAGAGATCGACGTAAGGCTGGTAGCGCCACAACCGATTGCGCCCGTAGCCGGTGAGTTCCTTCAGCCAACCGCGCGATTCGAGATCACGGATCAGCTTGGAGGCCGTGGGGAACGTGCAAGCCATGAGCTGCGCGACCCGATTGACCGACACCGTGGGCTGCCGCAGGAGGTGGTCGATCAAGGCGAGCGCCTTGGCGTTTCGATGCATGGCCGCGCGGTGCGCGTCGCGCAGGGCCACGATCTCATGGGCGGTTTGTGTCGCAGCCCGCGCGGTCACGCTCACGCCGCGCAGAAAGAACGCGAGCCATTGCTCCCAATGCCCCTGCTGGCGGATCGCCGTGAGACGGTCGTAGTACTCCGCACGGTGCGCTTTCAGATACAGCGACAGATACAGCAGGGGCCGCGAGAGAGCGCCTTCCTCACAGAGCATGAGCGTGATCAGCAGCCGTCCGACGCGGCCGTTGCCGTCCAGAAAGGGATGGATGGTCTCGAACTGCGCGTGCGCCAGGCCGCAGCGGACCAGAAGCGGCACGCTGCCGCGGGCCTCATGGAGAAAGCGCTCCAACTGGCCCAGTGAGTTCATCAGCTCGTGCGGCGGTGGCGGAATGAACGCGGCGTTGCGCAGCGTGCTGCCGCGCCCGCCGATCCAGTTCTGCGAGACGCGGAACTCGCCTGGCGACTTGTCGCCGCCGCGCACGCCGCGCATCAACTCGGCGTGGATCTCTCGCAGCAGGCGCAGCGACAGCGGCAGCTCGGGCAGCCGAGCCAAGCCATGGTTCATCGCGCGGACGTAGTTGACGACCTCCTCCACATCCCTCGGGGTGTCGTCACGCAGGGCGTCGGCTTCGAACGCCAGCACATCTTCGAGCGTGCTTTGCGTTCCTTCGATTTGCGACGACAAGACGGCCTCGTGCCGCACGTACATGGCCACGAAGAGGTCCGGATTCGGAAGCAGCGATGCCAGCGCGTCCAGCCGTCCGATGTCTCGATCGGCCGCGGAGAGGAGCGTCTGCAGCTCGCCGCTGTATTCGACGGGCGGATCGGGCGACAGCGGAGCCGGGATGAAGGCCTTGTAGCCGGTCGTCTGCTGGACGTAGCGACCGGCACGCTCGGGACGGTTCAAGTCCAATCTCTTTAACAAGCCCGGGTGATTCTAGGGTCTTATTAAAGCGTTTGGCAGACTACTTTCATTCGAAGCGCTGGGACCCGCCATATTCAAGGCATGGGGCGCAGCGCCCGATCTCACCCCCTCAGCGCCGCCAACACCTCATCGAGCATCTTCTTCGCGTCGCCGAACAGCATGCGGTTGTTGTCTTTGTAGAAGAGCGGGTTGTCGACCCCGGCGTAGCCCGAGGCCATGCTGCGCTTCATCACGATCGAGGTCTTGGCCTTCCACACCTCCAGCACCGGCATGCCGGCGATCGGGCTCGCGGGGTCTTCCTGCGCGGCCGGGTTCACGATGTCGTTGGCGCCGATGACCATCGAGACATCGGTGTCCGGGAAATCGGCGTTGACCTCGTCCATCTCGAGCACGATGTCGTACGGCACCTTGGCCTCGGCCAGCAGCACGTTCATGTGGCCGGGCATGCGACCGGCCACCGGGTGGATGCCGAAGCGCACGTTGACGCCCTTCTCGCGCAGCAGCTTGGTGATCTCGAACACCGTGTGCTGCGCCTGCGCCACCGCCATGCCGTAGCCGGGCACGATGATCACGTGCTTGGCCTCGCGCAACAGCTCGGCGGTCTCGGCTGCGCTGATCGGCGTCACCTCGCCGGCGGGCTGTGCCGCGCCGCCGGCTGCAGCCGGCGCGCCGCCGCCGCTGCCGAAGCCGCCGGCGATCACGCTGATGAAATTGCGGTTCATCGCGCGGCACATGATGTAGCTCAGGATCGCGCCGGAGGAGCCCACCAGCGCGCCGACCACGATCAGCAGGTCGTTGCTGAGCATGAAGCCGGTGGCCGCGGCGGCCCAGCCCGAGTAGCTGTTGAGCATCGATACCACCACCGGCATGTCGGCGCCGCCGATGGCCATCACCATGTGGATGCCGAACAGCAGCGCGATCACCGTCATCACCACCAGCGGCGTCATGCCGGCGGCGATGCCCGGCGCGTGCAGGAACTCGCGGCCGAACCAGATCACCACCAGCAGGCCGATCAGGTTGATCCAGTGGCGCGCCGGC
Source organism: Burkholderiaceae bacterium (assembly GCA_022072045.1). Taxonomy (GTDB): domain Bacteria; phylum Pseudomonadota; class Gammaproteobacteria; order Burkholderiales; family Burkholderiaceae_C; genus JAEUPI01. Next base: position 4,886 of record JAJVIL010000054.1, read on the forward strand.
AGCAGCAGCGGCTTGCCGCCGATCTTGCCCGAGAGCTTGCCGAAGGCGATCACCGAACCCGAGAACGTGATGGCGCCGATCAGGATGCCGACGTAGATCTCCACCTCGTGGATCGCCTTCTCGGCCGCGGTGGGGAAGACGGTGGAGGTGTCGATGTAGCTGGCGAAGCCAACCAGGCACGCGGCCAGGCCGACCAGGCTGTGCATCGCCGCCACCAGCTCCGGCATCTGCGTCATCCGCACCTTCTTGGCTGCGTAGAGGCCGACGGCGCCGCCGACCACGAGCGCGCCGACGATCCACGCATAACCGCCCGGCGTGACGCGCGGGCCGAACACCGTGGCCAGCACGGCGATGACCATGCCGATGACGCCGAACAGATTGCCGCGGCGCGCGGTCTCGGGGTTGGACAGGCCACCCAGACTCAGGATGAACAGGATCGTGGCGCCGATGTAGGAGACGGTGGCCAGGCTCGAAGTCATGGTCGCCTCCCCGATCACTTGCGGAACATCGCCAGCATGCGCCGCGTGACCGCGAAGCCGCCGAACATGTTGACGCCGGTGAGCGCCAGCGCGATCACCGCCAGCAGCAGGATCAGCCCGCCCGGCCGATCCGCGCCGGCGCCGCCGAGCGGCGGCGCGATCTGGATCAGCGCGCCGATGGCGATGATCGACGAGATCGCGTTGGTCACGCTCATCAGCGGCGTGTGCAGCGCCGGCGTGACGTTCCAGATCACCATGTAGCCGACGAAGCACGCCAGCACGAACACCGTGAAGTGCGCCAGGAACGTCGTCGGCGCGTACAGCCCCACCAGCGCGAACAGCAGCGCGCCGACGACGAACACGACCGCCAGCGCCTTGCCCGACATCGGCTCGCCGACACCGTGGCCATGACCCTTGGGCGTCGGCACAGCCGCCGCGGCGGGGGGCTTCGGCGGCGCGGCCGGCAGCTTGGGCGGCGGCGCCGGCCAGGTGACAACACCCTCCTTCAGCACCGTGAGGCCGCGGATCGCGTCGTCGCCGAAGTCGACGTTGATCGTGCCGTCCTTGGTCCTGCACAGCTCCTCGGTCACGCGCAGCAGATTGGTCGCGTACAGCGTCGAGCTTTGCTTGGCCAGCCGGCTCGCGAGGTCGGTGTAACCGATGATCGTGACGCCGTGGCGCACCACCGCCTCGCCCGGCACCGTGAGCTCGCAGTTGCCGCCCTGCTCGGCGGCCATGTCGACGATCACGCTGCCTGGCCGCATGCTCTTGACCATGTCGGCGCTGATCAGCTTGGGCGCCGGCTTGCCGGGGATCAGCGCGGTGGTGACGATGATGTCGGCGTCCCTGGCCTGTTGCGCGTACATCGCGCGCTGCGCGGCCTGGAAGCCCTCGCTCATCACCTTGGCGTAGCCGCCGCCACCGGAGCCTTCCTCCTCGTAGTCGACCTTGACGAACTCGCCGCCGAGCGACACCACCTGGTCGGCCACTTCGGCGCGCGTGTCGTTGGCGCGCACGATCGCGCCCAGGTTCGCCGCGGTGCCGATGGCCGCCAACCCCGCCACGCCCGCGCCGGCGATGAACACCTTGGCCGGCGGGATCTTCCCCGCCGCGGTGATCTGGCCGTTGAAGAAGCGGCCGAACGCGTTGGCCGCCTCGATCACCGCGCGGTAGCCGCTGATGCCGGCCATCGAAGTCAGCGCGTCCATCTTCTGCGCGCGCGACAACTGACGCGGCAGACAATCGATCGCCAGCACGGTCGCCTTCCTGGCCGCCAACTGCTGCATCAGCTCGGGGTTCTGCGCCGGCCACACGAAGCCGATCAGCGTGCCGCCCTCGCGCATCAACCCCACTTCGTCGGTGCTCGGCGGGCGCACCTTGAACACGATGTCGGCCCTTGCCCACAGCTCGGCAGCCGAGCCCACCACCTCGGCACCGGCGGCGCGGTAGGTGTCGTCGGCGAAATTAGCGGCGTCGCCGGCTCCGCTTTGCACGGCCACCGAAAAGCCGAGCTTGGCGAGCTTCTCCACCACCTCGGGCACGGTGGCCACGCGCTTCTCGCCCGCGGCCGCTTCTTTGGGAACTCCGATGCACAACGCCATGAACTGAACTCCTTGGTCGGGGCACATGCGCCGCTTTGCATGCTCTCTTGTCGCGGCCTCGCGCCCAGCGGCCAAGGCCGGGTGCCATGTACCGTGGCATTTTGCCAGCCGCCGTCGGCCCCGCGGCCGGCGTCTCGCCGCCACCAGGCGAACCTGCAAGCTGCGACCAGCCTCGGCGATACTGCGTCGCCACCGCACCGAAGGAGGAGCGTCGATGACCGTCAACATCCCCCAACGGGCGCCGTTCCCGGTGCACGTACAGCCCGGCAAGGACTACTTCTGGTGCCGCTGCGGCAACAGCAAGAGCCAGCCGTTCTGCGACGGGTCGCACAAGAGCGGCCCGTACACGCCGGTGAAGTTCACGGCCACCGAAGCGGCGATGCTGTACTTCTGCGGCTGCAAGCACAGCACGCACCCGCCCTTCTGCGATGGCACCCACAAGACCGTTTGACCCCGCTGTCGGCGCCTGCGCGGGCCGAAACCTAGAATTCCGGCATGCGAGCTTCGCGGGTGGTGGTCGGCCTGTCCGGCGGGGTCGACTCCGCGGTCGCGGCCTGGCTGCTCAAGCGCGCGGGCCACGAGGTGATCGGCCTGTTCATGAAGAACTGGGAGGACGACGACGACGCCGAACACTGCTCGTCGAACGTCGACTTCGTCGACGCCGCCGCGGTGGCCGACGTGATCGGCATCGAATTCGAGCACGTCAACTTCGCCGCCGAGTACAAGGACCGCGTGTTCGCCGAGTTCCTGCGCGAATACCGCGCCGGCCGCACGCCCAACCCCGATGTGCTGTGCAACGCCGAGATCAAGTTCAAGGCCTTCCTCGATCATGCGCTGCGCCTGGGCGCGCAGCAGATCGCCACCGGACACTACGCCCGGGTCCGTCGATCGCCGATGCAGACGACCGACGACGCGCCGGCGCGCCACGAGCTGCTGCGGGGCGTCGACGGCAGCAAGGACCAGAGCTACTTCCTGCACCGTCTGAACCAGCAGCAGCTCGCGCGCATCGTGTTCCCCGTGGGCGAGCTGATGAAGGCCCGGGTGCGCGAGATCGCCGCCGAGATCAAGCTGCCCGTTGCTTCGAAGAAGGACTCCACCGGCATCTGCTTCATCGGCGAACGTCCGTTCCGCGAGTTCCTCGGTCGCTACCTGAACCGCGAGCCCGGTGACATCGAGGACGAGCACGGCCGTGTCGTCGGTCGTCACGTCGGGACGAGCTTCTACACGCTCGGTCAGCGGCAGGGGCTGGGCATCGGCGGACTCAAGGCGTCGCGCTCGCGCCGCGGCGGCGCCGAGCACGCGCCGTGGTACGTCGCGCGCAAGGAGCCCGGGCGCAACGTGCTGCGCGTCGTGCAGGGCCGCGACCACCCGTGGCTGCTGTCGCGCGCGCTGCGCGCGACCGATGCGAGCTGGATCGCCGGCGCCCCGCCGGCAGCGGGCCGCTACACCGCCAAGACGCGCTACCGCCAGAGCGACGCCGCCTGCGACTTGCGCGAGCCGTCGGCGATGACGTTCGCGCTGGCGTTCGATGAGCCGCAATGGGCGGTGACGCCGGGCCAGTCGGCGGTGCTGTACGACGGCGACGTGTGTCTGGGCGGCGGCGTGATCGAGTCGGGCGCGCCGTGAGCCCCGACGAGTACGATCGCCACGACGCGACCGCGCTCGCGGCGCTGGTGCGCGCCGGCGAGGTGACGCCCGAGACCCTGCTCGATTGCGCCGAGCAGCGCATCGCCGCCGGCAACGGCGCGCTCAACGCGGTGATCGCGCAGTACCCCGAGCAGGCGCGGCGAGCGCTGCAGGCGCGGCGTGAAGCCGGCCGCGAGCGCGAAGGCGTGTTCGCCGGCGTGCCGGTGCTGGTGAAGGACCTGCTCTCCGCCGTCGAAGGCCAGCCCACCTGGTACGGCAGCCGGCTGCTGCAGCGCGTGCTGCCGCCCGCCGCGCACGACAGCGAGTTCGTGCGCCGTCTTCGCGCGACCGGCGTGTCGCTGCTCGGCAAGACGGCGACGCCGGAGTTCGGCCTCACCCCTTATACCGAGTCCGAGCTGACCGGCGCCACCCGCAACCCGTGGGATCCGGCGCGCACCCCCGGCGGCTCCAGCGGCGGCTCGGCGGCGGCGGTGGCCGCGGGCTTCGTGCCGCTGGCCACCGGTGGCGACGGCGGCGGCTCGATCCGCATCCCCGCGTCGTGCTGCGCGCTGTTCGGGTTGAAGCCCACGCGCGGACGCGTGCCCACCGGCCCCGACCTCGGCGAGTTGTGGAGCGGGCTGGCGATCGAACACGCGCTGACGCGCAGCGTGCGCGACAGCGCGGCACTGCTCGACGCGGTGGCCGGCGCCGACAGCGGTCCGCCGTGCGCGGCGCCGGCGCAGGCGCGGCCGTTCGTCGACGAAGTCGACACGCCGCCGGGGCGGCTGCGCGTCGGCGTGTCCACCGAGCCGTGGCTCGGTCGCGCGCCGGTGCATGCCGATTGCCTGCAGGCCGTGCAACGCAGCGCCGATCTGCTGCGCTCGCTCGGCCACGACGTCGACGAAGCGCGGCTGCCGATCGACCGCGATGCGTTCGCGCTCGCCTTCGTGCAGGTGCTCGCGGCCAACGTGCGCGCCGAGATCGAGGTGATCGCCGCCACGCTGCGTCTGCGACCGAGCCGGCGCGACTTCGAAGCGGCCACGTGGGCGCTGAGCCTGCTCGGCCGCGCGGTGAGCGCCGACGAACTGGTCAACGCGCAGCGCACGATCCAGCTCACCGGCCGCGCGATCGGCCGGCTGTTCGAATCGATCGACGTGCTGCTCACGCCCACGCTGGCGAGCCCGCCGCCGCCGATCGGCGCGCTGCAGCCGACGCCGGCCGAGCGGCGGCAGCTCGCCGCCATGAACGCCATCGGCTCGCCCGGGCTGCTGCGCCGCTTCGGCGCCTTGCAGCAACTGGCCGGCAAGGTGTTCGACTTCATGCCGTTCACGCCGGTCTTCAACGGCACCGGGCAGCCGGCGATGTCGGTGCCGCTGCACTGGAACGCGGCGGGGTTGCCGATCGGCGTGCAATTCGTCGGCCGCTTTGGCGACGAGGCCACGCTGTTGCGGCTGGCCGGGCAGCTCGAGGCGGCGCAGCCGTGGTTTCAGCGGCGGCCGCCGCTCGCTGGCCGAACCGCCTCGGCGCCGAGCTGATCGCGCGATGCGCGCTCAGCCGCTGGTGTGCACGCTGACGATGCGGCCGCTGCGTGGCTCGAGTTCGCAGCGGTAGGTGAACGGCGCCGAGTTCATGCCGGGGGCACGCTCGAACGCGCCCCGGCCTTCGAGCGCGATGCGCTCGTCGGGGGCCGGGCGCAATTGGCGAGACTCGCCGTCGACCACGATGTGGCCTGCGCGCGGGTTCTGGCGCTTCAGCGAGGCCACCGCCGCGCTGTCGCAGTCGGCCACCGATACATGGGTCAGGTCGGGCTGGAACGGCTTCTCCTCGGCCGTGGCTACCAGCTCGCGGAATACCACGCCCGAGGTGGCACCGGTCTTGGTGTTGATCGCACAGCCGTAGGTGAACGGCACGATGCGGCCGCCGGCAGCGCGGTAGCGGCCCTCGCCCCTGAGGCTCGTTTCGTCCTCGGCCGAGGGCGCGATCGAGCGCTTGGCCTTCACGTACTGCACGTCTTGCGCGTTCTTGCCGCGTACGCGCTTGACGCTCTCGGTCACCGCCGCCTCGCAGTCGTCGGCGGCCTTGGCGGCCTCGGCCTGGGCGTGCGCGACGCCGGCCGCGGACAGGGCGACCAGGAGCGCGAGGGATGCGTTGCGTGCGGCCATGACAAATGCTGGGTGGGCAGACGACGGTGTCGTGGGCGATGGTGTCGCCTTTCGGCGGCAGCGGCAAGGTCGGAAACGTAAGCGCCCGCCGTTCGCGCGCCGCTCAGGCAGGGGGCGCTCGCTCAGCGAGCAGCACGATGCAACGGTTGCACGCCGTCGAGCCAATGTAACAGCAGCGCATTCACGCGCTCGGGTTGCTCCCACGTCATCAGGTGGCCGGCGCCCGCCACCAGCTCGAGCCGCGCCTGCGGCACCGCCTGCGCGATTTCGCGCGAGTGCTCCGGCGGTGTCAGCAGGTCGCCGTCGCCACAAGCCACCAGCAGCGGGCAGCGGATGTCGGCCAGCCAGGGCCGCATGTCGACACGCTTCATCACCGCGCGGTTCTGCGCGATCAATTGCGCGACGCCGACGCGCAGGATCTGCCCGACGTAGTCGTCGACCCAGGCACGGTCGTCGGCATGCGCCGGATGGAACGCGAACATCGCGTTGGCGCGCAGCACGCCCTCGGCGCGGCCCTGCTCGAACTCGACGATCGCGTCGCTGCGCAGCGCGAGCAGCTCGGCCGTGTCGGCGCGCGCGGTCGACGACAGCAGCGCCATCGCGACGATGCGCTGCGGCGCCTCGCGGTGCGCGTGCAGCGCGAGCATGCCGCCCATCGAGCTGCCCACCAGCACCAGCGGGCCGGTGAACTCGCCCAGCAGAGCGCGCGCCATCGAAGGCAGGTCGCCGTGGCGCTGATGCACATCGCTCACGCGCACCGCGTGGTGCGCCGACAGCGCCGGCAATTGGTCACGCCACAGCGCGGCGTCGCACGCCAGCCCGGGCAGCAGAATCACCGTCGACATCGCTTCTCTCTTCGATTGCGCGGACAATTGGTTCATGACCGAGCTGATTGTCGTGCGTCACGGCGAGACCGACTGGAACCGCCAGCACCGCTTCCAGGGCCAGATCGATGTGCCGCTCAACGACACGGGGCGCGCGCAGGCACAGCGCCTGGCGCAGCGCCTGGCCGGCGAGCGGTTCGACGCCGTGGTGGCCAGCGATCTGCAGCGCGCCCGCGCCACCGCCGACGTGGCGGTAGCCGGCAGCCCGATCGCCAGCGAACCGCTGTGGCGCGAGCAGGCATTCGGCGTGCTCGAAGGGCTCGACGCGCCCACCATCATCGAGCAGCACCCGCAATTGTGGGCGCACTGGCTGCGCCACGACGCCGACTATGCGCTGCCCGGCGGCGAGAGCGTGCGCGCGTTCCATCAGCGCGTGCTGCAGGCGGTGCAGGGGCTGGCGCGGCAGTACGCCGGCGCACGGGTCGTGGTGTTCACTCACGGCGGCGTGCTCGACATGCTGTGGCGCGCCGCGCGCCACGAGCCGCTGGGCGGGCCGCGCACGTGCGAGATCCCGAACACCGGCATCAACCGGCTGCTTTGGCACGACGGCGCGCTCGAGATCGTGCAATGGGCCGACGCCGCGCATCTCGCGGGGATGCCCGAGCAGCCCGACACCACGCCGCTGGGCGTGGGCTGACGCAGCCGCGAGGCAGCGATCCGGCGCTGCCGGGCTGCCCTTATGCCGCTGGTCCGGCCCGGCGCAGCGGCCGGGCTCGGCTCACTGCCACGACAACGCCGACAGGTCGTTGGCGAAGATCGGGGCGTCTTTCCACAGGCCCTTCAAGCCCGCCTTGGCCACCGTGACCCAGGTGGGCTGGTAGAGATACGCCGCCACGGCGTCGTCGGCCACCAGCCGCTGCGCCTCGGCCATGAGCTGGTTGCGCTGCGCGGTGTCGGCGGTGGTGTTGATCCTGGCCCACAGCTCGTTGAACTTCGGCGAATCGTAGTTCCAGTAGTAGCCCGGGCGCGCGAAGTTGCCGAAGTCCAGCGGCTCGACGTGCGAGACGATCGTCAGGTCGTACGCCTTGTCCTTGTACACGCCCGACAGCCACTGCGCCCATTCGACGTTCTCGAGCTTGGCGTTGATGCCCGCCTTGGCCAGTTCGGCGGCGATCACCTCGCCGCCCCGGCGCGCATACGGCGGCGGCGGCAGCTTCAGCGTCAGCTCGAGCGGCGTCGTCACGCCGGCCTCCTTGAGCAGCGCGCGCGACTTCTCTGGCGCGTAGGCGTTGACCGCGGTGAGATCGATGTAGCCCGGCGAGCCGGGCGTGTAGAAGCTGCCGATCGGCGTGCCGAAGCCGTCGGCCGCGCCTTCGATCACCGCCTTGCGGTCGATCGCCATCGCGATTGCCCGACGCACGCGCACGTCGTCGAGCGGCTTGCGCTTGTTGTTCATCGCCATGATCGTCTTGGCGCGCGAGCCGCCGACCAGCACCTGGAGGCGCTTGTCGGAGCGGAACTGCGGCACACCGCGCGGGTCCACGCGCGGAAAGGCGTCGATGTCGCCCGACAGCAGCGCCGCCACTTGCGCGGCGGAATCGCTGATAAAGCGGATCGTCACGCGCTTGAGGTGCACCGCCTTGGCATCGCGGTAGCCGTCCCACCGCGCCAGCACGATCGACGACCCCTTGTTCCATCTCTCCAGCTTGTACGGGCCGGTGCCCACCGGCTGGCTGTTGTTGGTGGGCACGCTCTTGGGCTCGAAGATCGAGGCGGTGGTCTGCCCGAGCTGGAACAGCAGGTCGGGGTTCGGGTGCTTCAGCGTCAGGATCGCCGTGTGGTCGTCGGTGGTGGCGATGTTCAGGATGTTGGCGAACACCGCCTTGTCCTTGTTGACCGACCCCTGCGCCACCGCGCGCTCGTACGAGAACTTGACGCTGTGCGCATTGAACGGCTCGCCGTTGTGGAACTTGACGCCCTGCCGCAGCGTGAAGGCCCAGGTCTTGTTGTCGGGCGTGACGGTCCAGCTCTGCGCCAGCAGCGGCCCGATCGTGCCGTCGGAGTGGATCTTGGTGAGCGTCTCGAAGACGTTGTAGTGCACCACCTCGCCGATCGCCGAGGCGGCGCCCGCCGACGGGTCGAGCCCGGTCGGCTCCAGCGTCATGCCGATGACGGCGCCGTCCTTCTTCTTGCCCTGTGCCAACACGGGCAGCGCCAGCACCGCCCCGAACGCCGCCGCCGCGCGGGCGATGTCACGTCTACCGATTGCCAAGCTCATCGAGCGCCTCCGCATCCAACTGGACCGACCGCGATGGTAGCGCCACCGCCGGGGAACACCGCGCCGCGCGGGCGCAGCTTTGCCGCGGGCGCCCGGCGGCGCCTCAGCGCACCTTGCCGAGCAGCGCCTGCACGTCGTCGAGCACGCTGGCCAGCTCCTGTGCGCGCCTGCCGTCGGGTGCCAGGCGCGAGCGCAGCTCCTGCTGCATGAAGCACACCGTCATGCGCACGTAGGCCGAGTCGAGCGCCTTGCGCGCCGCGGCCATCTGGGCGGCGATGTCCAGGCAAGAGTCGCCAGCCTCGATCATGCGCTGCACGCCGCGCAACTGACCCTCGGCACGCCTGAGGCGGTTGAGCAGATCGGTGCGCGCGGTTTCGTCGCTGAGCTGTGCCATCGTGCAGACCTCGGGAGTAACCGTCGAACGGGCCTGCGGCATTGTCGTCGCGCGCTGTGCCCGGGGGGCGCGGCCGGGGTCGGGCCTGCGCGGTCGCGCGGGCGCTTTCATGAGGTGCCTTCGTGGCGTCGCCGGTAGGCGGCGTAGTACAGCACCGGGATCACCACCAGCGTCAGCAGCGTCGACACCAGGATGCCGAAGATCAGCGACACGGCCAGGCCGTTGAAGATCGGGTCGTCGAGGATGAACAGCGCGCCGATCATCGCCGCCAGCGCGGTGAGCGCGATCGGCTGCGCGCGCACCGCGGCCGACTCGACCACCGCCTGCTTGAACGCCACGCCGCGCGCGAGCTGCAGCTCGATGAAGTCGACCAGCAGGATCGAGTTGCGCACGATGATGCCCGCCAGCGCGATCATGCCGATCATCGAGGTGGCGGTGAACTGCGCGCCCAGCAGCGCGTGCCCCGGCATCACGCCGATGATGGTGAGCGGGATCGGCGCCATGATCACCAGCGGCGTCGAGTAGCTCCTGAACTGCGCCACCACCAGCAGGTAGATCAGCACCAGGCCCACCGCGTAGGCCGCGCCCATGTCGCGGAAGGTCTCGTAGGTGATGTGCCACTCGCCGTCCCACTTGATGGCGTACTGGCGATACGGATCGCCCGGCTGGCGGATCCAGTACTCGCCCAGTTCGCCGGTGCCCGGCAGCGCAGCGGCCTGCAGCGACGGGCGGATCGCGAACAGCCCGTACAGCGGCGAATCGGGCAGGCCGCCGGCGCGCAGCCCGACGTCGCCGAACACGTAGCTCACGCCCTGCAGGTCTTTGGTGTACAGCGGCTTGTCGATCACGCCGCGCTCGATGCGCACCAGTTCGCTCAGCGGCACGAGTTGCCCGTTGGCGGCGCGCAGCGGCAACGCGAGCAGCGATTCGAGCCCCACCTGCGAGTCGCGCGGTAATTGCAGCCGCACCGGCACCGGCATCTTGGCCTGCCCGTCGTGCAGGTACGCGGCATCGACGCCCGACAGCGCGCCGTGCACCGTCTGCGCGACGGCGGCCACCGGGATGCCGAGCGACTCGGCCTTGCTGCGCTGTACGCGCAGGAACGCGCGCGGCGCGTCTTCCTTCAGCGTGGTGTCGATGCCGACGATGTCGGGCGTCTGCGCGAACGCCGCGGCCACGCGCTGCGCGAGCTGCTGGCGGCCGGTTTCGTCGGGGCCGTAGACCTCGGCCACCAGCGGGCTCATCACCGGCGGGCCCGGCGGCACCTCGACCACCTTCAGCCGCGCATGGCGGGCGTCGGCGATGCGCTCCAGCGCCGGCCGCAGGCGCTGCGCGACCGCGTGGCTCTGCTCGCTGCGATGTTGCTTGTCGACCAGATTGACCTGCAGTTCGCCTTGCTCGGGGTCGGCGCGCAGGTAGTACTGACGCACCAGGCCGTTGAAGGTGATCGGGCTCGCGGTGCCGGCATAGCCCTGCAGATCGCGCACTTCGGGCTGCCGCGCGAGCTGCGCACCCAGCGCCTGCAGCGTCGCCGCGGTGTCCTCCAGCGGCGTGCCGGCGGGCATCTCGACGACGAGTGCGAACTCGCTCTTGTTGTCGAACGGCAGCATCTTCAGCACGACCCACTGGATCGCCGCGAGCCCCACCGACAGCAGCAGCGCGGCGACGATGCCCGCGCCGAGCATCCAGCGCTTGTGCGCGCTGTCGAGCAGCGGCATCAGCAGCGCGTGGAAGCCGCGCTGCAGCCGCTGGCCCAGGCGGCTCGGCGCCGCCGAGGTCGCAGGCGCGCGCATCAGCTTGAGCGCGAGCCACGGCGTCACCGTGAACGCGATGGCCAGCGACAGCGCCATGCCGAGGCTCGAGTTGATCGGGATCGGGCTCATGTACGGGCCCATCAAACCCGTGACGAACGCCATCGGCAGCAGCGCCGCGATCACCGTCAGCGTGGCCAGGATCGTCGGACCGCCGACCTCGTCGACCGCCGCCGGGATGATCTCGCGCAGCGACCGGCCGGGTTCGAGTTGCTGGTGGCGATGAATGTTTTCGACCACCACGATCGCATCGTCGACCAGGATGCCGATCGAGAAGATCAGCGCGAACAGCGAAACCCGGTTCAGCGTGAAGCCCCAGGCCCAACTCGCGAACAAGGTAGCGGTCAGCGTGAGGATCACCGCGGCACCGACGATCACCGCCTCGCGGCGGCCGAGTGCCAGGCCCACCAGCGCGATCACCGACGCGGTGGCGAACGCCAGCTTCTGGATCAACTGGTTGGCCTTCTCGGCGGCGGTCTGTCCGTAGTCGCGCGAAATGGTGAGCTGCACGTCGGGTGGCAGCACCGTGTTGCGCAGCTCGTCGAGCCGTGCGCGCGCCGCGCGCGCCACGTCGACGGCGTTCTGGCCGGGCTTCTTGGTGACGGTGAGGGTCAGCGCCGGATGCACGCCGCCGGCTGGCGCCGAGGCCGCGGCGCCGGGCGTGTGCCATACATACGCCTTGGGCTGCGCGGCGCCGGCTTCGACGCGCGCGACTTCGCGCAGGTACACCGGCCGCCCGCCGTGCACGCCGACGACGAGCTCGCCCACCTCGTCGGCACTGCGCAGGTACTGGCCCGTCTCGACGCTGAGCAGGTGCGGGCCGGCTGCCTGCGGCTCGATCACCGCGCCGGCGGGCATGCCGAGATTCGCGGCGGCCAGCGTGGCGCGCAGCCGCGCCACGTCGATATTGCGCTCGCGCAGGCGGTTGGGCTCGAGCGCCACCTGGATCGCGCGCCCGGGGCCGCCGATCGTCTGCACCTCGCGCGTGCCCGGCACGCGCTTGAGTTCGGCCTCGAGACTGCGTGCGACGCGTTCGAGGTCGTTGGCCGGCGTTTCGTCGAGGCTCCACAGCGTGGCCGCCAACACCGGCACGTCGTCGATGCCCTTGGGCTTGACGATCGGCGGCAGCGTGCCGAGGTCGCGCGGCAGCCAGTCCTGGTTGGCGTTGAGCACGTCGTACAGGCGCACCAGCGCCTCGGTGCGAGGCACCCCGACCTTGAACTGCACCGTCACCACCGCCACACCGGGGCGCGACACCGAGTAGGTGTGCTCGATGCCGGCGATCTGGCCGAGCACCTGCTCGGCCGGCCTGGCCACCATCGCCTGCACGTCGGCGCTGCTCGCGCCGGGGAAGCCGACGATCACGTCGGCCATCGTCACGTTGATCTGCGGCTCTTCCTCGCGCGGCGTGACGAGCACCGCGAACAGCCCCAGCAGCAGCGCCACCAGCGCCAACAGCGGGGTCAGCGCGTTGGCCTGGAACGCGCGGGCCAGGCGCCCGGCCACGCCGAGCGCTGCCACGCCAGGTTGGTGCGGCGCTTCGGTTTGCAGCGCGACGGGCTGCGTCACGGCGCGCTCTCAGCGCGTGGCCAGCGGCGCGGCGCCGGCCGGCACGGCCCCGGCCAGCCCCGCCTTGACGGCGTCGCTCGCGATGCGCTCGCCGGGCTGCAGGCCCGCGTACACCTCGACGCCGGCCGCTCCGCGGTCGCGGCCCGCGCGCACCGCGCGCAGCACGAAGCCGTCGCGCTGCGCCACGTAGACCGCTGTCAGTTCACCGCGCCGCAGCACCGCACTCGACGGCACGACAATCGCCGCGGCGGACGCCAGGGTCGCGGCCGCGAAGCGCACCTGCACCGTTTGCCCCGGCAACAGTCCGCTCAGCGATTGCGCCGGCAGGTCGAGCCGCCATTCCACGGTCTGCGACACCGGGTCGGCGCTCGGCACGATCGTGCGCGCACTGGGCTCGACCGCTCGCCCGTCGGGCAGCAGCACCTGCAGTTGTTGCGCGCCGCGCGCCAGCTCGGCGCGCGACGACGGCACCTGCACCACGGCGCGCATCGCGCCGGGGGCGTAGACGGTGGCCAGTCCGCGGCCGGGTGTCGCGAGGTCGCCTGCCTCGACCAGGGTGGCCAGCACGACGGCGTCGAACGGCGCCTTCACCACGGTGAACCCGTGTGCCAGCGCGGCCTGCGCCAGCGCCGCCTGGGCTTGCTTCAGGCCCGCCTGCGCGGCCTGCGCCTGGGTGTCGGCGACATCGAGCGCCGACTGGCTGACGAAGCCCTGCACACGCAGATCGCGCGTGCGCTCGCTGTTGAGCTGCGCGTGGCGCCACTGCGCCTGTGCTTCGGCGACGCCCGCCTGCGCACGCAGCAAGCCGGCCTGCGCATCGCGATCGTCGATGCGCGCGATCACCTGGCCGCTGCGGATGCGGTCGCCCGCCTTGACCGCCAGCGCCACGACATTGCCCGCGACCTGCGCCGCCAGCGTCGACTGGCGCACCGCCTGCACGGTGCCATCGAGCACCAGCGCGCCGCCCTCGCCGATCGGTTGCGCCAGCAGCGTCGGTACCGCCGGCGGCGCGGCGTGGGCGGCCGCGGCCACGCAGAGCGCGCCGGCCACGGCCCAGCGCGACGCGCCGCGCCGGCCGGCGCGGCGAGAAGGTGTCGGCAGCGCTTCGAGGTTCATACCCATACCCCTATCCTAGCAGATACCCGTCACCGTATACAAGCTTGGCCGACGCACGCGCGGCGATCCGCGTCGTGCGAGGAGCGCCGCAGATCGAACGCGCCGCGGCACAGGTTGATCTGGCGCAATGGCGGCCGGGAATCGCCGCCGGGGTCGTTCTTTCGAACGATGCGCGCCGTGGCGCCATCGTCCGCCTGCCGTGCCGCCGCCGGCCATCGGTTCGATGGTCGAAGCCAAACCGGCAGGCGACAGTCGCACCAGGAAAGGCGAACGTCATGGCAACCTCGAATCCGCCGCTGTCCGGCAAATCCTGGTCGGTGCTCGTCGTCAGCACGCTGGCCTTCACGGTGTGCTTCATGGTGTGGATGATGTTCGGCGTCATCGGCATTCCGCTGAAGGAGACCCTGAAGCTCAACGCCACCCAGTTCGGCCTGCTGATGGCCACCCCGGTGCTCACCGGTTCGCTGATCCGCGTGCCGCTGGGCATCTGGACCGACAAGTACGGCGGCCGCATCGTGATGACGCTGCTGATGGCGCTCACCGTGCCGGCGATCTGGGCGATGTCTTACGCCACCGCGTTCTGGCACTTCCTGATCATCGGCCTGTTCGTCGGCCTGGCCGGCGGCTCTTTCTCGGTGGGCACGCCTTACGTCGCGCGCTGGTTCCCGAAGCATCGGCAGGGCATGGCGATGGGGGTCTACGGCGCGGGCAACTCGGGCGCCGCGGTCAACAAATTCGTGGCGCCGGCCCTGATGGTGGCCTTCGGCTGGACCATGGTGCCGCAGGTCTACGCCGCGATCATGGTGGGCACGGTGATCGTGTTCTGGCTCGGCAGCGCCAGCGACCCGAAGCACCTGGTGTCGTCGAACACGCGGTTCGTCGACCAACTCAAGGCGCTGAAGGACCCGCGGGTGCTCAAGTACTGCCAGTACTACAGCATCGTGTTCGGCGGCTACGTCGCGCTGAGCCTGTGGATGGTGCAGTACTACGTGGGCGAGTTCGGGCTCGATGTGCGCGTCGCCGCGCTGCTGGCCGCCTGCTTCTCGCTGCCCGGCGGCGTGCTGCGCGCCATCGGCGGCGTGATGTCCGACCGATTCGGCGCGCACAGCGTCACCTGGTGGGTGATGTGGGTGAGCTGGATCTGCCTGTTCCTGCTGAGCTACCCGCAGACCGACTTCACCGTGCTCACGGTCGACGGCCCGCGCAGCTTCCACATCGGGCTCAATGTCTATGGCTTCACCGCGCTGATGTTCGTGCTCGGCATCGCATGGGCCTTCGGCAAGGCCAGCGTCTTCAAGTACATCAGCGACGACTACCCGCACAACATCGGCACCATCAGCGGCATCGTCGGCCTCGCCGGCGGGCTCGGCGGCTTCGTGCTGCCGATCATGTTCGGCGCGCTGCTCGACCTGACGGGGGTGCGCTCCAGCGCCTTCATGTTGATGTACGGCGTGGTCTGGGTGTCGCTGATCTGGATGTACTGGACCGAAGTCCGCAAGACCGAGGTGATGGGTGCCAACGCCCCCGCCTCACCGCTGGCGCGTGTCTTCGCGCGCTGAGCCGGGGATGACCTTGTCCACTCCGGCGATCCGCGCCCATCGCGCGCCGCACATCTGGACGCCGGAAGACAAGGCCTTCTGGGAGCGCGAAGGCGAGGCCATTGCCAAGCTCAACCTGTGGATCTCGGTGCCGGCGCTGTTCCTGGCGTTCGCGATCTGGCAGGTCTGGAGCGTGGTGGCGGTCAGCCTGCCCAGCCTGGGCTTCAAGTACTCGACCAATCAGCTCTTCTGGCTGGCCGCGGCGCCGGCGCTCAGCGGCGCGACGCTGCGCACCTTCTATTCGTTCATGGTGCCGCTGTTCGGAGGCCGGCGCTGGACGGCGTTGTCCACCGCGTCGCTGCTGATCCCGGCGCTGGGGATCGGCTTTGCGGTGCAGGACAACACCACCAGCTACCCGACGATGCTCGTGCTGGCGCTGCTGTGCGGCTTCGGCGGCGGCAACTTCAGCTCGAGCATGGCCAACATCAGTTTCTTCTTCCCGAAGGAGCGCAAGGGGTCGGCGCTCGGCGTCAACGCGGGGCTCGGCAATCTCGGGGTCTCGGTGGTGCAGTTCCTCAGTCCGCTGGTGGTTACCGCAGGGATCTTCGGCATCTTCGCGGGCGACCCGCAAACCATCGTCAAGGGCGGACAGACGATGCAGGTGTGGACGCAGAACGCCGCGTTCATCTGGGTGCCGTGGATCTCGCTCGCATCGCTGGCCGCATGGTTCGGCATGAGCGACCTCGCCGAAGCCAAGGCGCCGTTCGCCGACCAGGCGGTGATCTTCCGACGCAAGCACAATTGGCTGATGTGCTTGCTGCACCTCGGCACCTTCGGCTCGTTCATCGGCTACGCTGCCGGCTTTCCGCTGCTGATCAGGAGCCAGTTCCCGAACGTCGACCCGCTCGCCTTCGCCTGGCTCGGCCCGCTGGTGGGCGCGGTGGTGCGCCCGTTCGGCGGCTGGCTGGCCGACAAGCTGGGCGGCGCTCGCGTGACGCTGTGGAACTTCGTCGTCATGGCCTGTGCGGTCGGTGGCGTGCTGCACTTCCTGCCCGGCGTCGGCAGCAGCGGCTCGTTCGCTGGCTTCTTCGTCTGCTTCCTCGTGCTGTTCCTGACCACGGGCATCGGCAACGGCTCGACCTTCCGCATGATCCCGGTGATCTTCCAGACGCAGAAGCTGCGCGAGGCCGCCCCCGACAACCGCGAAGCGGTGCAGCGCGCCACCAGGGAAGGCAACACCGAGGCCGCCGCCGCGCTCGGCTTCGCGGCGGCAATCGCCGCCTATGGCGGCTTCTTCATCCCCAAGAGCTACGGCAGCTCGATCGCGCTGACCGGCGGGCCGGAGGCGGCGCTGGTCGTGTTCATCGTGTTCTACTTGCTCTGCATCGCGGTAACTTGGTGGCACTACGCGCGCCGCAACGCGCCGATGCCCTGCTGAATCCGGAGTCCACACCCATGAGTCACTTTCTCGATCGTCTGACCTACTTCACGCTGCCCCGGGAGTCCTTCGCCGGCGGCCACGGGGTGGCCACCGGGGAAGACCGCACCTGGGAGGATGCCTACCGCAACCGCTGGGCGCACGACAAGATCGTGCGCAGCACGCACGGCGTCAACTGCACCGGCGGCTGCTCGTGGAAGATCTACGTCAAGGGTGGCATCGTCACCTGGGAGACCCAGCAGACCGACTACCCGCGCACGCGCTGGGACATGCCCAACCACGAGCCGCGCGGCTGCGCGCGCGGCGCCAGCTACTCGTGGTACCTCTACAGCGCCAACCGCGTGAAGTACCCGATGGTGCGCGGCCGCCTGCTCGAGCGCTGGCGCGCCGCGCTGAAGGCGCACCGCGCGCCGGTCGACGCGTGGGCCTCGATCGTCGAGAACCCCGAGGCCCGGCGCGACTACCAGAAGGTGCGCGGCATGGGCGGCTTCGTGCGCAGCAGCTGGGACGAGGTGAACCAGCTCATCGCCGCGGCCAACGTCTACACGATCAAGACCCACGGCCCCGACCGCGTCGTCGGCTTCTCGCCGATCCCGGCGATGAGCATGGTCAGCTACGCCGCGGGGTCGCGCTACCTGAGCCTGCTCGGCGGCGTGTGCCTGAGTTTCTACGACTGGTACTGCGACCTGCCGCCGTCGAGCCCGCAGACCTGGGGCGAGCAGACCGACGTGCCCGAGTCGGCCGACTGGTACAACTCGACCTACCTCATCGCCTGGGGCTCCAACGTACCGCAGACGCGCACGCCCGACGCGCACTTCTTCACCGAGGTGCGCTACAAGGGCACCAAGACGGTGGCCGTGACCCCCGACTACAGCGAGGTGGCCAAGCTGTCCGACCTCTGGCTGCACCCCAAGCAGGGCACCGACGCTGCGCTGGCGATGGCAATGGGGCATGTGGCGCTGAAGGAGTTCTACTTCGACAAGCGCAGCGCGTACTTCGACGACTACGCGCGCCGCTACACCGACCTGCCGCTGCTGGTGATGCTGAAGGAGCACCGGCTGCCCGACGGCAAGCCCACGCTGGTGCCGGATCGCTACCTGCGCGCCAGCGATTTCAACGGCAAGCTGGGGCAGGACAACAACCCCGAGTGGAAGACCGTCGCGTTCGACACCAACGGCCGCGCGGTGCTGCCGTACGGCTCGGTGGGTTTCCGCTGGGGGCCCGAGGGCCGCGGCGACGCCGGACGCTGGAACCTCGAGGCCAAGGAAGCGCGCCACGGTGCCGAGGTCAAGCTCAAGCTGTCGGTGCTCGAAGACGGCGCGCAGGCGCACGAAGTCGTCGGCGTCGGCCTGCCGTACTTCGGCGGTGCGGCCACGCCGCCGTTCAAGGCGCATGCGCTGGGCGGCACGATCAATCACGTCAAGGTGCCCGCGGTGCGGCTGCGCCTGGGCAAGGCCGGCGATCAGCGCGAAACGTGGGTGGCCACGGTGTTCGACCTGCAGGCGGCGCAGTACGGCATCGACCGCGGCCTGGGCAGCGGCGCCAGGTCGTACGACGACGATGCGGCCTACACGCCGGCCTGGGCCGAAGCGATCACCGGCGTGGGGCGCCAGCAGATCGTGACGGTGGCGCGCCAGTTCGCCGACAACGCCGACAAGACGCACGGCAAGTCGATGATCATCATCGGCGCGGGCATGAACCACTGGTACCACTCCGACATGAACTACCGCGGGGTGATCAACCTGCTGATGCTGTGCGGCTGCGTCGGCAAGAGCGGCGGCGGCTGGGCACACTACGTCGGCCAGGAGAAGCTGCGCCCGCAGACCGGCTGGACCGTGCTCGCCTTCGCGCTCGACTGGATCCGCCCGCCGCGGCAGATGAACGGCACCAGCTTCTTCTATGCGCACACCGACCAGTGGCGCTACGAGAAGCTCGGTCTGGAGGAGATCGTCTCGCCGCTGGCCGACGCGAGCAAGTACGGCGGCAGCATGATCGACTACAACGTGCGCGCCGAGCGCATGGGCTGGCTGCCGAGCGCGCCGCAGCTCAAGACCAACCCGCTGCGCGTGGCCAAGGACGCCGCCGCCGCCGGGCTCGACCCGAAGGACTACGTGGCGCGCGCGCTGAAGGATGGCACCCTGCAGCTGAGCTGCGAAGACCCCGACGCGCCGCAGAACTGGCCGCGCAACCTGTTCGTCTGGCGCTCCAACCTGCTGGGCTCGAGCGGCAAGGGCCACGAGTACTTCCTCAAGCACCTGCTGGGCACCAGCCACGGCGTGCAGGGTCAGGATCTCGGACGCGACGGCGCCAAGCCGAGCGAGGTCACCTGGCACGAGCAGGCGCCGCAGGGCAAGCTCGACCTGCTGGTGACGCTCGACTTCCGCATGAGCACCACCTGCCTGTACTCGGACATCGTGCTGCCCACCGCGAGCTGGTACGAGAAGAACGACCT